>NZ_JAKRFX010000001.1:0-476428 GCF_022347825.1 Pseudoalteromonas sp. OF7H-1
TCGATCAACTGCTTGTAACTCATGGTAACTACTCTTGTTTTTTGGCGATTACAGAGTACCACCAACAGGCAGTTGATCTCTCCTCACCGATTAACCATGAGTGGTGCACTTATTATCTGAATTCGGGTATCGCCAAACTTTCAATCATACACCTTGTTTAAATTTTTTATATTCAGTGTATACTTCCGCCCGCTTTTCATTTCAATATTTCAAACTAAATATTGCTTCCTTTTTAATCTTTAAACACCGATGTGATAATGAAAAAACAATTATTTGGACTGGCAGTACTATCGTTGCCTATGTACGCGAAGGCTGATATTGCTATATTTTCAGAAGTACTTTTTGGTAAAGCCAATAATGAATTTTATGCCGAGCAAGAATCTGATTTAGGATATAAGCGTGCATCATCCGCTAATTCTGATTCATGGGGGCTGAGGCTCGGTGTTGGGCTTACAGATCATTTAGCTCTTGAAATCGCACAGCATTTTCATGGAGAGTCACTAGCTGAATATACCGTTCACGTTTCTAACACACTCTCTGGAATCTATCAAAACCCATATGACTACTCATATAGAGCCAGATTTCCTATTGATACCGAATCTCTGAGGTTGGGGATTAAGGGAGAGATTGAGATGTCTACCAATATTAATGCAAATATAAGAGTTGGAATGGCACATTGGCAATACAAAGATGTGATCCCTGCACAGTTGGTTCCTACAGGCAGCACTAGTTCAGGTGATAGCGGTAATGATATCTATACCTCGATAGGTGTTGAGTATCGACTAACAGATAATCTCTATGTTGGTTTGGAATACTCTCTTTTGAATATTAAAGAATCAAAAGAATATGACAAAACAGGTGTAGTTCAATATGAGCATAATTTGCACGATATATCCATGTTACTTGGTTGGGCTTTTTAATACGCTGATATTCGGAGTAGAGAAAGGTTATTTTTAGAACTGTATTTAGAGTGGGGCGAATTGAGCAATTCACCCCATCAATTTTGACAAGAAAGTTAGATGTACTGTCAGTGACGAAGTTATCTAACCTCAATAGGTGTATAACCAGTTACCAGCCGTCGTAACGCTTTCTACGAGATAAAAATAGCGTCAGGATCACACCGATAATAATGCCACTGATCCCGATGATGCCACCGTAAGTGAGCAACTGGTGTTGTTCTTTTTGGACTTTTTGCTGCTGTGCTAAACGCTCATCTTGTAGCTGCTTTTCAAGCCCTGAAATAGTGTCTTGAAGTGAAGCATTTTCAGCTAGTAAATTGGTATTGTTTTGCTGCAGCATGGGAAGTTGCTGCTGAGCATCGTTCAGCGCCTCTTGGGTTTCCACCAAGGTTTGGTTAACCGTTTCTAATTGTTGCTTTAAACCCGGTTCCGTGGTGACAAATTTACTTTCTACCCAACCTTCTCTTGCTTTGTCGTCTTTAATTTGGACAAACTCGTCATTAGTGCCACTCAAAATAGTGATTGGCGTACCAGCATCAACAGAGCCTAAAATTCGATAATTTTTACTTGGACCTGTGTGCATGAAAATAAAAAGATTGTCACTAATATAGCCGTTTGGTGTTGCCGCGTTTACTGTGCTATTTTCGTCTGGCTCTTCGGCAAAGCTTACTAAGCTGGTGAAGAGCAGGCTCGCAATGATAAATTGCTTAAAGTTGAACATGCGTGGGCCTTTTATTCTTTGGGTCGTAAAGTTTACAAAATAGTAGGGATTTCGCGGCCTAATAGCAAGGCTTTGTTTATTTTGAATGGCGCGAAATAATTGATTACATAATGAAAATTGCAGCATTTAGCGCAATGATTCAGTGTTATTGATCCGTTGATGTTCAGCGAATTTAGCCTGACTATCTATTGATTTAGCGCATATTTGGTGCACTTCTCATCGGATAAAAAGATTGCAAACTTAGCCTCCTTTGTATATTTTGATCCTCCCTTAGACAAATAGGTAAAACACTGCCCTAATGGACACTGAAATAGAACTGAAATTTTTGGTTTCAGATAATGAAGTTCCGCTGATCCCTGCACTCATCACACAGTTTGCAAAAACGGTCACTAACAAGCCTGCTAAAAACTTAACTAACGCCTACTTTGACACGCCAAATCGTGAATTGCGTGCGCTAGATATCGGCCTAAGAACGCGTTGTTGCAATGATGAATGCGAGCAAACGATTAAGCTTGCGGGAGAAGTTGTCGGAGGGTTACATCAACGACCTGAGTACAATTTACCTATTCAGTCAGGACGTCCTGACTTGTTAGCGTTTGACGCGAATATTTGGCCTCACGGCATGCAACTTGAGTCTATCGCAGAAAACATATTCCCGATCTTCAGTACGAATTTCATTCGTCGTACTTGGTTAATCGAAACGGATTCGGGAACCAAAATCGAAGTCGTGTTGGATAAAGGGGAAATAGCAGCCCAAGGGAAGATGGAGCCAATCAATGAGCTTGAAATAGAGCTGATTGAGGGAAATAAAGAAGATCTTTTCTTATTAGCCGATCACCTAATTAAACAAGCTGGTATGCGCTTGGGACTATACTCAAAGGCCGCCAGAGGATATCGAATTGCCGATGATAAACCTCTAAAACCAAATAAGTTTATAGGGTTTGTACCGCTCAAATCTCAGGTAACGCAAGAACAAGCGCTAATTGCGACAGTCAGTTATGGTATTCAGTTCGTCCAAAAACATGAGCAGTGCTATTTTAATAAACCAAGTCTCAAGACATTAAAACGAGTTATTGACGGAGTTTCACTTATCCGTCACGCGTTTTGGTTGTTCGATGACATCGTTGATAAAAGCTCGACTGAGAGTATTCGCAATGAGTTAAAATGGTTGTTGTCAGAACTTGCTTGGGTCGAAAATGCAATTCATTTGAAAACCTATACCTCAAAGCGCCATGCTTATCATAAGAAACTTAATCAGTTTCCTGAATTGGCGCAGGTCATTACCGATCTGCAAGATGTTCAGCCAACACCGACGGACATTGAAGATTTATTTCATTGCACCCGCTATAACCGTTTGATCCTTTCACTTACTCGCTGGCTTGTTGATAGAGCTTGGCGTAAAAACTGGGATCAAAAAGCACTGAGTGCAGCAGAGCTACCGGTCACAGAAATCGCAAGCCAATTATTTGATAAAGACTGGCAAGAGTTGAAAAACTTGCTTCCACAGGATAAATCGCTTTCTGAAAAAGATTATTTACATGTCAGAATAAAGCTAGAAAATACGCTGCTAAGCGGTAACTGTCTGGGTAAGCTTTACGATAAAGAAGCGCGCAAAGCGTTTAGAACGCCTTGGATTGATATCGTTTATGGTATTTATGAGCTAGAAACACTGGCGTATTTATATCAGCTTTGCCAAAGCCAAAATGCAGACGAGCTGCAAGAAGTGCAGGCATGGCTTAAGCAAAAATCAGACTTTTTGATAAGTGCTATGGAGCAAAGTCGACAATCTTCCATGCATAGCGAACCATATTGGTTCTAACCAGATTAAGCGGGGTTTTATCCCGCTTTTTTGTACCACTTCATTACAATCAATACTGCAAATATCAGGCGATGAACTAAACTTGGGTGTATCAATTCTGAGGTAGCCCAATGATCGATATAGACGATAAAGTGCTGAATGATTTGCGCGGCGGATTTAACTTACCTGCTAAGCCTGAAATATTACAAGCCTTACAAAATGAACTATCACAACCGGAGCCTGAGTTATTTACCGTGGCGGATATTATTGCGGCAGATGTTGGTGCGTCTGCAGCGGTATTAAAGGTAATTAATTCACCGGCTTATGGTCTTGCCCGTACAATCACTGATATAAAACAAGCTGTGATGTTTTTGGGCGTTACCTGTATTACACAGCTAGTGACTGGGTATTTGCTTAAAAATGCGTTTGAGCAGTCAAAGTGCTGTATTTCACTGCAGCAGTTTTGGGATAATGCTGCGGATATCTCAAAAGCAGCAATGGTGGTTGGACATCATTTAAAAGCATCATTACCCCTAGAGAATTTGCAGCTGCTCGGACTCTTTCACGATGCCGGGATCCCAGCAATGGCCGTAAAATATCCAGACTACGCTGAAGTAATAAAACAGTCTATAGAGCGGCCTGAGCAAACATTGATTTACTACGAGCAGCAAAAGTATCCAGTGCCTCACACTGTGATAGGTTACTTTCTTGCGACGTCTTGGCACTTACCCAAAGAAATATGCCAGATGATTTTGCGCCACCATGACGTTAGCTATCTTGAAGAGCAAAAAAATGCACAACATGTGCAAACCTTTGCGGCACTTAAACTGGCTGAAAACCTCTGTTTCGAAGCAAAACATTTTAGAAGCGCAGCGGATTGGTATCTATTTAAAGACAAGGTGATGATTGAGCTTAATCTTCATGATGATGAGTATCAAAACTTAAAAGATGATGTCGACGAGGTATTTATCGGGTAGGGGTTATCTATGGGCATTAAAAAAGGCGCACTTGGCGCCTTTTTTACTTTTTCAGCAGGGGTTATAGGCCTGCAGCTGCACGTAGTGCGTCAGCTTTATCTGTTGCTTCCCAAGGGAACTCTTCACGACCAAAGTGGCCGTAAGCAGCAGTAGGCTGATAAATTGGACGCTCAAGGTCTAGCATAGTGATTAGACCGTAAGGACGTAAGTCGAAGTGCGCGCGGATAAGTTCGATTAAACGCGACTCATCAAGCTTGGCTGTACCGAAAGTTTCTACACTGATAGAAGTAGGTTCAGCAACACCGATTGCGTAAGACACTTGGATCTCACACTTGTCAGCAAGGCCAGCGGCAACAATGTTCTTCGCAACGTAGCGCGCTGCGTAAGCTGCAGAACGGTCAACTTTTGATGGATCTTTACCAGAGAATGCACCACCACCGTGACGAGCCATACCGCCGTATGTATCTACGATGATTTTACGACCAGTTAGACCACAGTCACCCATAGGACCACCGATAACGAAACGGCCAGTTGGGTTGATGAAGAACTTAGTCGCTTCTGTGATAAGCTCTGCAGGTAATGTAGGCTTGATGATCGTTTCCATCACAGCTTCTACAAGGTCAGCTTGTGATACAGAATCACAGTGTTGTGTAGATAATACGACTGCGTCGATACCTACTGCTTTACCGTTTTCGTACGCGAATGTTACCTGAGACTTAGCGTCTGGACGTAACCAAGGTAGCGTGCCGTCTTTACGAACTTGCGCTTGGCGCTGAACTAAACGGTGTGAGTATGTGATAGGCGCAGGCATAAGTACGTCAGTTTCGTTACACGCGTAACCAAACATTAGGCCTTGGTCACCAGCACCTTGTTCTTCTGGACGAGAACGGTCAACACCTTGGTTGATATCAGGTGATTGCTTACCAATGGTGTTAAGGATTGCACATGAATCAGCGTCAAAGCCCATGTCAGAGTGTGTGTAACCAATTTCACGCACGGTCTTACGAGTTAATTCCTCGATATCAACCCAAGCGCTAGTTGTGATTTCACCACCAACCATAACCATACCGGTTTTAACGTAAGTTTCACACGCAACACGTGCTTTTGGATCTTGCTCAAGGATGGCATCTAGAACCGCATCAGAGATCTGATCGGCGATTTTATCTGGATGGCCCTCAGAAACAGATTCAGAAGTAAATAAATGTTTAGCCATTGTATTTATGCTCACAAATATTGCGCTTCACAAACATCAGGGACAGCGCGAAAAATTAAGGGGCGTATTCTAACCAAAAAACCTAGGCATTGACTAGTTATTTTACGCCTAGACGTCCAAAATTGTGCAAACTTTTTTAATGGTCGGAAAAAGTCCGTCTGTACCCGTTTTTTTATGGCCTTTGCCGTTGCAGTTAGCCATATAAATAAGTAAGAATGGGCTCAAACCCCCGCGAAACACATTTAAAGGTAGGAGAATTCATGCCATCTCGCAAAGAACTTGCTAATGCAATTCGCGTTCTTTCCATGGACGCTGTACAAAAGGCCAAGTCTGGCCACCCAGGAGCCCCTATGGGCATGGCGGACATCGCAGAAGTACTTTGGCGCGATTTTTTAAAGCACAACCCAAGTAATCCTGAGTGGTTCGACAGAGATCGCTTCGTATTATCAAACGGTCACGGCTCGATGTTAATTTATTCATTGTTGCATTTGTCGGGTTATGACTTATCAATTGACGACATCAAAAATTTCCGTCAGCTACACTCAAAAACACCAGGCCACCCAGAATATGGTTATGCGCCAGGTATTGAAACTACTACTGGCCCATTAGGTCAGGGTATTACTAATGCGGTAGGTATGGCGATTGCTGAAAAAGCATTGGCTGCACAGTTTAACCGTGAAGATTACGACATCGTTAATCACTATACCTATGCATTTTTAGGTGATGGTTGTTTGATGGAAGGTATCTCACACGAAGCTTGTTCACTTGCGGGTACCCTTGGTCTTGGCAAACTGATTGCATTTTGGGATGACAACGGTATTTCAATCGACGGTGAAGTTGAAGGTTGGTTTAGCGACGATACACCAAAACGCTTTGAGTCTTATGGCTGGCATGTTATCGCCGGTGTTGATGGTCACGATAGCGATGCGATTAAAGCGGCAATCGAAGCGGCGCAAGCAGAGTCTGACAAGCCAACCCTTATTTGTTGTAAAACGGTTATCGGTTATGGTTCACCAAATAAATCTGGTAGCCATGATTGTCACGGTGCACCGCTAGGTGATGATGAAATCAAAGCAGCACGTGAATTCCTTGGTTGGGAACACGGTGCATTTGAAATACCAGAAGATGTGTACGCGAAATGGGACGCAACAGCACGTGGTCAAAATCAACAAAGTGACTGGTTGATTAAGTTCACTGAATACCAAATGCATTATCCTGAGCTTGCTGCTGAATTTGAGCGTCGCATGAAAGGCGAGCTTCCAGCAGACTGGTCTGAGAAAACAGAAACCTATATCGCAGAGCTTCAAGCGAATCCTGCAAACCCAGCAACTCGTAAAGCATCACAAAATGCATTGAATGCCTATGGCCCAATTCTACCTGAGTTTATGGGTGGCTCTGCTGACCTTGCGGGTTCTAACTTAACACTTTGGGATCAATCTAAAGGCTTAACGGCAGAAGATGCTGCGGGTAACTACATTTTCTACGGTGTGCGTGAATTTGGTATGTCTGCCATCATGAATGGTATTGCACTGCACAGAGGCTTTATCCCTTATGGTGCGACATTCCTAATGTTTATGGAATACGCGCGTAATGCCGTACGTATGGCTGCATTGATGAAGCAAAGAAGCATCTTTGTGTATACTCATGATTCAATCGGTCTTGGTGAAGATGGTCCAACACACCAACCTGTAGAACAAATGGCGAACTTACGCACTACGCCAAACCTAGCGAGCTGGCGTCCATGTGACCAAGTTGAGTCAGCAGTTGCTTGGCAGCAAGCGGTTGAACGCGCTGATGGTCCATCTGCACTTGTATTTACCCGTCAAGGTCTTGCGCAGCAGCCTCGTACCGCTGAGCAGGTTGCAGCGATTAAGCAAGGTGGTTATGTTCTATCTTGTGATGGTGAGCCTGAAATCATCCTTATTGCAACCGGCTCTGAAGTGCAACTTGCAGTTGAGTCTGCGGATAAGCTTCGTGCAGAAGGTAAAAAGGTACGTGTTGTGTCTATGCCTTCAACGGACATTTTTGATGCGCAATCTCCAGCATACAAAGAAAGCGTACTACCAAGCTCAGTAACGCGTCGCGTCGCTATCGAAGCGGGTATTGAGGACTTCTGGTACAAATATGTAGGCCTAAATGGTGCTATCGTTGGTATGACAACGTTTGGTGAGTCAGCGCCTGCTGATGAGCTATTCAAGCTATTTGGCTTTACGGTAGAAAATATCGTTGAGAAGGCAAACGCATTGTTTGCATAATCAAAGAAAAGAAACAAAAAAACCCATGCCATGCATGGGTTTTTTTATGCTTAGCGGTTTTGCTAAACCACCTAAAGCTTTGAGACTGTTTCCTGCTCAAAGCTCAGGTTAGATAGCTAAACCTTAAACTGTTCTACCGATAAGCGTAACTCTTCGGCGAGTTTAGCAACCTCAGAACTAGAGATTGAGGTTTGGCTCGCGCCTTCAGCCGTTTGCTCTGCGATTGTTACAATCGATTCCAAACGTTCACTAATTTCCTGTGCTACTTGTTGTTGCTCATTCGCCGCGTTTGCAATCTCTTCACTCACATCATGGGCCTGAGAAACGGCTGCAGTGATAGAGTTTAATGCTTCATTAGCAAGATCGCTCTGAGTTACGCACGACTCCGCCTGCTGTTTGCCTTTCGACATCGCGCCTACCGCTTCTTCGGCACCTGCTTGTAAGGATTCAATCATTGCTTGAATTTCTTGAGTTGACTCTTGAGTCTTACTTGCGAGCGAGCGCACTTCGTCTGCTACTACTGCGAAGCCACGACCCTGTTCACCAGCACGCGCAGCTTCGATTGCAGCGTTTAGTGCAAGGAGGTTAGTTTGCTCGGCAATGCCACGGATAACATCCAAAATACTGCCTATCGAAGCGCTGTCTTGGTGTAGTTTGTTAATCACGCGAGAGGCTTCATCCACTTCCCTTGCGAGTTGCTCAATAGTGTGTTTGTTCTCATGTGAAATGCCTTTAACACGCTCAGCTTCTTTATCAGCATTTTTAATTTCTTGTAATGCTTGATGCGCGCTGTTACTAACACCGTGAGAGGTGCTACTCATCTCAGTGGTAGCGGTAGCTGCTTGCTCTACTTGTGCCTGCTGATTCTTAATTGCTTGGCTGGATTCTGTAGTGATAGTCGATGTTTCTTCGGACGCTGCAGCAAGCTGTGTCGAACGAGAAATAATGCCAGTGATAAGTTCACGTAAGCTAGAGATTAGGGTGTTACAGCTTCTAGATAATTCACCAAACTCATCTTTTGCAGTGTCATCTAAGCGCTGTGTCATATCGCCACTGGCGACAATGTTTAAAACTCGGTTTACTTCCGATAGTGGTTTTGTGATACGGCTAACGGTAATGTAAGCTACGCCGACTGCCATTAGCGTTGCTACTATCATCCCGATCCAAGTCCATAGGTTTGCTGTGCCTACATCGGCACGTACGCCTTGCTGTAAGTTAAAGGCGACTTGGCTTGCTTCGGAGAGTAAGTCATCTAGCTGAGACAGAGCGGCTTTTGTGGTTTTCTCGGCGTCGGATAATTCCTTACGCGTTTCGGCTAATGCGTTGATCAAGCGTTTTTGATTTTCCGCGATGCTGTTGCTGCCGGTAACTGCACCTTTTAAATTAGTGTAATAGCCTTCGAGATCAGCAAACAAACTGCTATCAAGCGCGCTAACGGGGCCACGCATTAAATCAATATTACGACCTAGCTCTTCAACGAGATAGCTTTGATCTCGACTTACGATTTCTAGTGTATTGATGTCTTCAACCGTAACAACATCATTGGCGCTGGTCACAACAGAAGAAAAGTTATTTTCTAAGTTATTTGCAGCTTGAAAAGCACGTTTGTCAGCATCTTCTAAGCCATCCAAATCAATGATATCAACCGTCACCATAGTCGCATCTTCTGCGGCAACGTCGATAGTTGATAACTGCTCTTTTAATTTGTCCCGTAACGAAAGCTCAGTTGTTTTTTCGTTTACCAAGCTGTTCATGGCTGTTACGAACGCATCATAACTTTTGCCAACATCACGACTGCTTGAGGCCAATTTATTATTAGCGGCAACGACCTGCTGCAGCTCTGAATAGGTTTTGTCAAAGATCTTCTGGCGCTCTGCAAATTGCTGTTTTAGCGTCGCCAGCTCAGTCTCTGAACGTGCATAAAAACTTCCCTGAGCCATTTTGCTCATTAAAGTGAACTCTACTTGCAGAGCGGAGCTTTTAGAGAGTGCTGGTAAAGACAGGTTATTAACCTGTTGAGTTGAGTTGTCAATGTTTGCAATTCTAAATAAAGAATTGCCCCCGATAAGAAGAAGCAACAAGGTGATGGTAATAAAACCACCCCAAATACGTTGGCTAACAGTCAAATTCATAGCTGTCCTACAAAATTTACAAAGCAATACGGATACTTATCGGATTTATTGCGGATAAGTTAAGTATTTTATAGCAGATGTGACAAAAAATTTCAGTAAAAAAGGTCGGATTACAAAAAATAGCAGCTCAACGGATAAAAAGTATAAGCTTCACGTTTTCTTCGAGTGTAGCTTAGGGCCTGTTGCCCTTTGCTGTTTGACTTTTGTTCTCCTGGGTGTGTTTTGGTCGCGGCGCTCGACTTGCCGCCTAGTAATCTAAGCAAAAGTTGAGCAACAATGAACAAAGCGCACTCAGGGGAACCCAAAGGGCAGCGCTTGATTGGCATTTCTACTGTGTTATCGCCTGACTCACATAGAATACTATGCTACGCAGGCTCTGCCTTGTATAAATACCAATCAAACTGCTGCAAAAACAAACTTGAAAGATCAACAGGCCCTAGTTTAATAAAAGTTAAAGTAAGTGCTTACCCTAACGTTGATTTAGGGCTGTTATAGAGGTTAGCTATGCTGATACTTTTCGCCACTGTCGATATTTATCATTGTCATAGGGCCTCCCCACACGCAGCCAGTGTCTAAGGCAATAATATTTTTCTTGTTGGTTTCGCCTTCCAAAGCAGCCCAGTGGCCGAAAAGTAGGGTAGTGTCGGCTGATGTTTGGCTGAGCTCAAACCACGGAGTGAGACCTGCCGCATCTTTTAGGCCAGACTTGTTCTTAAGATCCAGTTCGCCATTTTGTTTTAGAAAGCGCATTCGAGTGAAGACGTTAACAATGGCTTTAAACTTATCTTGTTCACCGAGCTTATCGAGCTCAAGGCCTGGGTGAGCGCCGTACATATTGGCGTAAAACTCAGGGGCTTTTGTCGATTGATAAATAGCTTCGGCAAAGCGCGCATATTCTAGCGCTTGCGTAATATTCCAGCTTGGATGAATACCTGCATGAGAAATAAAAGTTTGCTGTGTTTCAAGCCAAATAGCCAGCGGCTGTGAACGTAATAAGTCAGCATATTTTTGGCATTTAGGGCTGGCAAAAACCGCGTCTAATTTATCTTTTGGGTTTGGAGCGACTCCCAAAGCAAGACAGGCTAAAAAGTGGAGATCGTGATTGCCGAGTGTCATGCTAATAGAGCCAGCGTGTTGATAGAGGAACTCTAAGCAAGCAAGCGAATCTGGGCCTCTGGCGATGATGTCACCGACAAAGTATAAATGGTCTTGGCTTGGGTTAAAGTTGACTTGATCGAGTAGCCCGATGAGTGGAGTGAAGCAGCCTTGCAGGTCTCCAATTGCGTATTTTGCCATTTATTACCTGTGGTTTTTATAACTCAATGTTTTTATTCTGATGTCTAGCACATATGAGGAACGCGGGGTAAACCCGCTTCCGCAAAATAAAAACGGTATCAATGCAAAATATTTGGACAGGAGAGTCTAAATACATTGATTGGCGCTTTAAACTCGGTGCCAAACTCATTACGCATTAAATAATACCCTTCCATCGTACCAACTGGGGTATCGAGCACCGCGCCGCTGGTGTACTGATAGCTTTCGCCAGGACGAATGGTGGGCTGCTCACCGACAACACCATCACCTTCTACTTCGGTCTCTTTGCCATTAGCATCGGTAATGAGCCAATAACGACTATGTAGCTTAGCGTTACATAAGCTATGGTTTTTGATGGTAATGGTGTAGGCAAACACATATTTGTCCTTTTCAGGCTGTGATTGCGCTTCAACGTAAAAGGTCTCTACCGATACTTTAATCGGTGAGCCAATATTAGTTTGAGTTGTCATATATCCAATTTGCAATTTCAATAAACTGGTTAAGCGACAGGTTTTCAGCACGAAGCGTAGGGTCAATACCTAAGTTTCGCAGCTGCTCTTCGGTTAACAGGTTCGATAAGCTATTTCTTAGTGTCTTACGACGTTGGTTGAACGCTTCTAAGCAAACAGTATTCAAAAGTTTAGTGCTTTTGGCTGTACGTTGTGAAGGATCTTTTGGGATCAATCGAACAACTGCTGAGTCAACTTTTGGTGCCGGTTTAAAGCAATGTGGTGGTACTTCAATCACGGGAATAGCGTGACAATAGTACTGCGTCATTACACTCAAGCGACCAAAGGCCTTGCTGCCAGGGCCTGCAACCATACGGTTAACCACTTCTTTTTGCAGCATAAAGTGCATATGCTCGACCTGATCGGCAAATTCAAATAAGTGAAATAGCAAAGGGGTTGATACGTTGTAAGGTAAGTTACCAAAGATCTTCAGTTTTTCCCCTTCTTTGATTAAAGAAGAGAAGTCAAACTTCATCGCGTCACCTTGGTGAACCGTTAATTTAGGTCCCAAGAATGGATGATGGATCAAGCGCTCGGCAAGATCTTTATCGAGTTCTACAACGGTTAGGTGACCACTTAAATCACAAACAGGCTCAGTGATAGCACCTAAACCAGGACCAATTTCAACCAGATTGTCTTCAGGTTTTGGGTCGATGGCAGTTACTATCTTGTCGATAATATTGTTGTCATTTAAGAAGTTTTGACCAAAGCGTTTACGCGCTCTGTGTCCGAGATGTACTTTATCTGTCATGCATTCTGTGCTTTTTTGGTTGCGAGCTTAATTGCTTCGCGGATCGCTAATTCAAAACTACCCACTTCAACATCACCAGAGCCAGCTAAATCAAGCGCTGTACCGTGATCAACCGATGTGCGAACAAAGGGTAATCCTAGGGTAATGTTTACTGAGTTTCCAAAACCTTTATATTTTAACACAGGTAAGCCTTGATCGTGATACATTGCGAGCACAGCATCAGCATTATCTAAATATTTAGCTTGGAAAAGGGTGTCAGCTGGCAGCGGTCCAACCAAGTTCATGCCTTGTTTATTCAGCATTTCCAGTGTTGGTTCAATGGTTTCTATTTCTTCACGACCAAGGTGGCCACTTTCCCCAGCATGCGGATTTAATCCACAAACTAATACTCTTGGTTGTTCAATACCAAACTTGGTTTGTAGGTCGTGATGTAAAATATGAATGACTTTGCTGAGACGCTCAGGCGTAATCGCCTTTGATACATACGCCAGTGGGATATGCGTAGTAACTAGCGCTACACGCAGCCCTTCGGTTGCGAGTAGCATAACGACATCAGCGGTATCAGACTGCTGTGCAAAGTACTCAGTATGGCCGCTAAACGAGATCCCAGCTTGGTTAATAATACCTTTATGAACAGGACCCGTGACTACCGCTGCGAATGTCCCATCCATATTCTTTTCAGAGGCAATGCGCAAGGTTTCGAGCACATAATGGCCATTGGCTTCATCTAATTGACCTGCGACCACTTCAGCACCTTTGTCTACTTGAAGGTAGTAAATAGCACCAGCAGGTGCCGCTTCAGGCGCAGCATCGCTGTCAAACGGCAATAACTTGATTTGCTCACCAAGTTCTTTGGCGCGTTTTTCTAAAATACTTTTATCAGCCACCGCAACCAACTGAGCAGGCCATGCATGCTGAGCCAGTTTGATAACAAGATCTGGGCCAATACCTGCAGGCTCACCCGGTGTAATTGCGATTCTGAGTGTCATAGCCGTTATTCCGCTTCGATAATTTCAATATGCGCTTGGTCACGCATTTCTTTAATCCATTTAAAGCTTTCTTCTTTAAATTTACGGTTAAACAGCAGACGGTGTGCGCGATTTAACTTGGCTTGTTCTGTTTTATCGGCCACGCGTTTATCTAGCAGTTGTACAATGTGCCAGCCAAATGTACTTCTAAATGGTTCACTGATCTGATCTTTTTCTAGCGACAACAGAGTGTCTCTAAACGCTGGTACGTATGTAGTTGGATCCGTCCAATCGTACTCACCGCCTTTAAGTGCAGAGCCCGGATCTTCAGAATATTCTTTAGCTAGCGTCGCAAAGTCAGCGGTACCTGCGCGCAAGTCTTTTACAAAACCTGTTAGCATTGAGCGTGCTTTTTCTTCACTTAGGATAATAGACGGTTTGATTAAGATATGACGTGAACGTACCTCAACGGTTTCAACGACTTCACGACCACGAATATCTTGTACTTTTAGAATGTGGAAACCTGCACCTGAGCGCAGTGGACCAACGATGTCGTCTTTTTTCGCACCTTTAATGGCCTCAGCGAACAAGGTTGGCATTTCGTTAATGCCCATCCAGCCTAATTGACCACCATCTAGTGCTTTTGAGCCGCTCGAAGAGGCAATTGCGATGCGCTTGAACTCTTTACCTTCGTTCAAAAACTTAATCACGTTATCAGCGCGCTCACGAGCGTCTTCAATTTCTTCTGGCGTTGCTTTATTTGGGATCTTAATCAAGATATGGCCAATATCATATTCTTCCGAGTTACCCGTTTGCTCACTCAAGATTTTTTGCAGGTTAGTCACTTCTTGAGGGCTAATATAAATACGGCGGTCAACACTGGCACGGCGCACTTGGCTTGTGGTTATTTCTTTACGGATCTCTTCTCGATATGCCTGAAAGCTTTCGCCACTCGCTTCAACTGAGCGACGTAGGTCAGCGATAGTACCGCCTTGATCTTGGGCAATATTTGCAATGGTCTGGTCTAATTGAGCATCGGAAATTTGCATACCCATGCGATCACCCAGTTGCAACATTAAAGATTGCTCAATGAGTTTATCGATGGCTTGTAAGCGTAATGTTTTATCGCTAGGAAGCTCTGTGCCTTGCTGCTCAGCCTGTTCTTTAACACGATTTATTATTTGATCGACTTCGCTTTGTAAAATTACACCATCATTAACCGTGGCAACAACAGTATCTAGCTTTACACGCTCAGCATGTGCTTGAGTAAACAGGCCTGCACTTAATGAGGCCACTAATAACAACTTTTTTAAATTCATACGGCTTTCTAAATTCTATTTATTCAAAAAATACGGTCTACGGTAACCAAAAATACCCTGTTGAAGGAGTTTACTCGCATCACCACTGCTTTGGCTTCCAAGCCCTGTAAGGACAAATTTCAGGCTGAAGCCAGAATCAAACACTGCTTCATCATTTGTAAGTGTTTGGTTTAAGTTTGTTTCAATTTGACGATTCGCAGTCACCTGAATAGCCCAACAACAAGACTGGTATTGAACACCAACAAAGGATTCAACACTTCTATTTGCCGTCATATCTCGGTGATAGCTTGCTACAAATTGCCAGTTATCGTCAATTGGTAAACTTGTAAAGAGACCGACTTGGTCAATTTCATAGTCTGAGACATCATTAACATAACGATGGTTCAATTGCACTAACTGCTTGTCGTCTCCTTTATAGTCCAAGGTAAAGTGAGACTGCACTAACTCTTTGCTATCCACATCGTATTGCACCCCACCTGAGAGGTACCAGCGCTTATGCCAATGTAACATGGATTCAGCGGCAAATAGTGCATTATAGTTGGTATCATCAGTAAATAGCTGTTCAGAAGGCTTTACAGATGACTCAAGATAAATGATCTGACCTGCACTGAAGTTAAAGCGTTCGACATTACTGCTATCGAATACACGCGTAGTTGCACCCACGGTGAATTGATTGGCTTCTGCAATACGGTCATAACCTGAGTAACGGCGTGCTCTAAACAGACCAATAAAGTCATCTTGTAATTTAGCCGTGTCGTACCAGCCAATTTGGCTTTGCTCTCTGTGTGGTGTGTAAAGGTACTGAATTTGTGGCTCAAGTGTTTGTGTGCCTTGTTCAAAAAAGAACTCGGTACTGCGTTCAAAATTCAGTTGTCCATGTACCCGTAAACTTGGCAATGTACGCGTGACAGACTCCTCATACTCTGTATCAGGCACATCTATATTTTGTTCATAACGCGTGTGAAGTAGGCGTGCTTCCGAAGTAAATGACCAAGCGTAGTCGCTACGTGAAAAAGACACGCGAGGTTCTAGGTGTAATCGCGACGCCTCTGAGATTGGTAGAGCATCATTTTGAAAATAGGCAAATTCACCCTCAAAGTCCCAATCAAGACCAACAAGTTCATAACTGTCACGTGTACGGAAGCTAATTTGCGGTAGTGCAGTGTAGGATTCTCTGTGATCACCCAACACTTCAAAATCTTGCAGTTTTAAGTCAACCAGCCAATCGTCGCCTAGATAACTCAAGCTGCCAGTACGGTACAATTGAGTGTCGGTTTCATTGGCGTATTCGGATGTTAAGTCAGTGAGGTAGTTATCGTCACTGACATTTGTGACATCAACAAATGCGCGCCATTTATCACTTAAATAGCTTTTTTGTTGCCAATGCACAAGATAGCGATCGTCTAGCTGCGGCTCGGAATCATCCTTACTGAGATATTCCACGCCAATTTTACCTTGATGTTGTTCAGTTAAATATCTGAACTCGGTAATAAGCTGAAATCCTTTATTAGCCATGTATCTTGGCGTTAAGGTCGCGTCGTAGTTGGGGGCTAGGTTGAGATAATAAGGGGTGATCAGCTCTAAACCAAACTTATTTGAGCTGGAAATTGTCGGCGTCAGCAGGCCTGATTTTCGTCTATCGTCGATTGGAAACGTAAAATAGGGTAAATAGATAATGGGCGTGTCCATAATTTTGAACACCGTATTATAGGTCTCACCCCAACCGTCTTCTCGAGAAAGTACAATGCTGCTCGCTTCGATACTCCAAAATGGGTCATCAGCAGGACACGTGGTAAAGCTCGAGTTGTCGAGTGAAATTTTGCTGCCAGAGGCATGCAATTTCTCTGCACCACCGCGGCCCTGCTGGTCTGTTAATTCATATTCAGCACCAAGCAAGCTCACGGTGTTAGCATTTAAATCAGCGAATAGCCCATTACTGTGAACTTTGGTAAATTGGTCACGATAGAGTAGTGGTCCAGAAGCGCTGAGCAGGCCTTCTTTTTTATCGATTAGCGCACGTCTAGCTTCTAAGCTCATGGTTTCAGTGTTAATCACCACATTACCCGAAAATTCAGCGCTATCAGTACCTTGTAGTTCTAAGTCATCGGCAACGATATCAATGGCATGTTTGGGCAGCGAGGCTAACGGCTTCCAGTTTTCTGGCTGCATATAGTCTTTACATTGTGCGGCGACAATGTTCGTATTAGCAAAAGCTGTAGAATGAATCGCGGATAATACAGCCAAGCCCCAAATTTTGCGCATTTAATAACCTATTAGCTGAGCATTTAATAATAAGCTCATCATGATAAATGAAAACTGTCGGAAATACAGTAGCATTTAAATATTTACAAGTAGAAGGTGTAATAGTAAATCCATGAATAGTCAAAACCAGCGCGTTGAGTTTATACAGCAAGCAATACATAGCGACGATTTTACGTGTGAGGCTATCACCTCGGATGCCAGTTTCCGCCGTTATTATCGCGTCAAGCGACAAACGATGTCGTGGATCTTGATGGAGACACCAGTCGATAAACTCGATAATGCCCCTTTTATTGGTTTAAATACGGTGTTTGCAGAGCAAGGCCTCAATGTGCCACAAATCCTTGAGAGTAATGAAGAGCAAGGGCTGTTACTGTTACAAGATTTGGGTTCTGAGCATTTGGCCGATAGATTGGCATTGCCTTCTCGGCTAGAGGACTATCGTGCGTTGATAGCGCTTATTCCAGAAATAGCCAAAACACCAAAGAGTGAATGGATGAAGCCCTATGATGCTGATTTCGTTGATATGGAACTTAATATCTTTTACGAGTGGCTTGTAGCAAAATGGCTTGGTTTAACACCCACCGAATATCAACAAGTGCAGTGGCATAATGTGAAGTTGAAGCTCGTCGATGCGATGACTCGCCAGCCGCAGGTTACGATGCATCGAGATTTTCATAGTCGCAACCTGATATGTCATCAGTCTCAGTGGTATCTCATTGATTATCAGGATGCGGTACAAGGACCTGTCACTTATGATGTGGTTTCGCTGTTGCGGGATTGTTATACTCGCCTTGATGCACATGAGTTTACCGAGCTTCAGCAACATAGCTTTGATTGCTTAAAAGCGGCAAATTTATTAGGCGATATGGATTTTAGCTCCTACCAACATTACTTTGACTTAACGGGGATGCAAAGGCACCTTAAAGCTGCCGGGATTTTTACTCGCCTATTGCAGCGAGACGGCAAAGGCGGGTACTTAGAAAATATTTTGCCAACCTTACGCTATCTTGTTGAAGTGGCGAATAAGTATAAAGAATTTCAGTGGCTTGCAAGCTGGCTGGAGAATGACATAATGCCTCAAGCGCAGGCCAAATTAGGCACTAAATAGAAGTAACAATGAAAGCGATAATTTTATCTGCTGGTCGTGGTAAACGCATGATGCCACTGACCGCGAACCAACCAAAACCTATGCTTAACGTCGCAGGAAAACCACTACTTGAGCATCATATCGAGCGTTTAAAAGCGGCTGGGATCTGCGATATTGTGATAAATCTTGCATGGCAAGGTCAGGTGATAAAAGACTATTTCGGCAATGGCATTCACTTCGGTGTCAATATTGAGTACAGCGATGAGCCTGAAGGTGGGTTAGAAACTGCAGGTGGAATAATTCAAGCATTGCCGATGTTATGTGAACAGAATGATAGCTTTATTGTACTCAATGGCGATATTTTTACTGACTATGATGTCAGCAGTCTAATGCAGTTACAGCTCGGTAGCACAGCAGAGGGTCATTGCGAGGCGCACATTGTGTTGGTAGAAAATCCCGAACATAATCCTGAAGGCGATTTTTGCCTTGCCCATCAGCCGCTCAATCAGCAAAAGTATACCTTGTCTGGCATTGGCAAATATCACCAAAGTTTTTTTGCCGAGCTTGGGGCTGGCTTTATAAAACTAGGGCCGTTGCTGCGCAGTGGGCTTGAGCAGCATAAAGTTTCTACTGAACTATATTTGGGCGCATGGGACGACATTGGCACGCCAGAGCGACTAAAAATGATCAACGAAGAGTTAGGGTATAGCGATGTGGGGTAAATTATTAGGCACAATTTTCGGCTTTTTATTTGGTCGTTGGTTAGGCGCTATTTTAGGTTTTTATCTCGGCCATTTATTTGATAAAAGTTTGCGTCAGGATTTTGATAAAGTCGGTGGCTTTCAAGGTTTCATGAAAGGTGAAGATCTGCATGAGCGCCAAGCCTTGTTCTTTTCCAGCTGTTTTTCTGTGATGGGACATATCGCCAAGTCTAATGGCCGAGTCAGTGAAATCCACATTCAAGCTGCGTCTGCGTTTATGAGCGAAATGGGCTTGCAGGGTGAAGAGCGAAAAGAAGCGCAACATGCGTTTACTGCGGGAAAAAGCAGCGACTTTTCGATAAAAGAAGCGGTTACCGATTTTAAAGAAGCTTTTGCTAGACGCTATGACTTGAGGCAGCTGTTTTTAGAGATTCAAATTCAAATGGCATTTTGTGATGGTCATGTGTCTGATGCGGAGAAGGCCTTACTTAAACAGGTGAGCAAGTATTTAGGTTTCGCAGAAACCCACTTTTTGTTCCTGCTAAAGCGCTACCAAGCAGAATTTGAGTTTCGTCGCTCTCAGGCGTCGGGGAGATCGCAACATCAACACCAGCAACAGGGCGGCCGTCAACCAGCACCACAAGATAACGGTTTAAACCGTGCTAAAGCATTGGCTGTACTGGGATTGAGTGAAGGGGCGAATGAGCGTGAAATCAAAAAAGCTTACCGCAAACTGATGTCGCAGCATCACCCTGACAAATTGGTGTCTCAGGGATTACCTAAGCATATGATGGAAGTGGCAAAGCGCAAAAGCCAAGATATTCAGTCTGCCTATGAATATTTAAAAAAGAGCTAACTTGAAACACTATAAGACGCGTAAAAAACCGAGTAATTCCTTTCTGAGCCTTTGATGTTGGAGTGGATCGGTTTTTTCTCCAAAAAGCTCCCGTTGGCGATAATCAAATTTACTGTTTTTTCTCGCCCAGCGGGCTCTGTCCGGCGTATTGTCGACCACAATAGGGTTGTCAAAACTGTAGTAAACATCCAGTAAAGCTGGGCTTACCAAAGAAAGGTTGGATGCCAAGTGCTTTTGCCGCGTTGCATTAGGTAGTTGTGGGCTAACAACGGCAAAGGCATCGATACGTAGATTGGGCAGGGTGGCTAAGTGCTCTCCAAATAAACCTGCGCTATTACCAAATGCGACAACCACCAACTTTTCTGTTTGAGTCATGGACAGGGTGTTATAAAGCACCTCAAAGCGGCTGATCAAGGCCATTTTATATTCGTCGAGATTAGATTCTGAAATGGGTGCAAGCGGTTGCTGAGCCGGTTTTTCAGCATCGGGGAGCGCGATGTCTTGCTCTAGCAGCCTCGGTGCATAAGAAAGGTCCGGCGGAGTAAGGGTATAGGTGTCGTAGCCATCATCGCTTAAGCGTTTTGCAAGAAAGCTTATGCCGCTGTTATTGAGAGGCGGAGTTTGCATGTCTGGTAATAAGATCACGATGCCTTCACGAGCAGCTGCCATATATTCTTGATGAAATACATAAAAGCTTTCGTTTTCGCTTTCCAGCTTTATCAGCTGCGATGGCTCGTAGAAACGATTAGCGTCTTGCTGATAAAGAGAACCAAGTGGTGCTGCATCAATATGTTCTGCTGCAAAAGTCGTCGCGGGTAAAGCGGTAACAAGTAATAAAAGCGTTCTGATGATCATGGTACAAGCGCGTAAAATATCATAATTGGTTATCGACCAGTTAAGCGAAAGCTTTAGCTGTCGCTATTTTTTAGCGTTTTAAGTTAAACTGCTCGGCAGTGGAAATGAAAGGAGAAATTTGTGCAGTATAAAGATAGCAAACGAGACTATCTCTTTATGTTTTTAAAAGGGGCCGGAATGGGGGCTGCGGATGTTGTTCCAGGCGTTTCTGGCGGTACTATCGCTTTTATTACCGGCATCTATGCACGCTTTTTAAATGCCATCAAAAGTGTGAACTTACAGGCTTTGAGCACATTACGCCGTGACGGCCTAAAAGCAACGTGGCAGTACATTGATGGTAGCTTTTTACTGGCGGTATTTTCTGGTTTGCTCATCAGTGCAGCGTCTTTGGCGAAGGTGATCACTTATTTATTGGAAGCACATCAAACATTGGTATGGTCATTTTTCTTTGGTCTTATCGTCGCTTCTTTTATTTATGTTGCAAAACAGGTCTCTCATTGGAACGGCCAAAATATTATTGCCTGCGCAGTTGGTGCTGTCGTGGCCTTTGCTATTACTTCCCTTTCACCAGCTGAAGCACAAGCATCTCATTGGATGTTTTTTATCTCAGGTGCTATTGCCATTTGCGCGATGATCTTACCTGGGATCTCAGGGAGCTTTATTCTACTGTTATTGGGTATGTATGGCCATGTACTCAGTGCGGTGAACCAGCTTGAACTTGGCTTAGTGAGTCTATTCTTACTAGGTTGTATTGTGGGGTTAATGTCGTTTTCGCGCCTACTCAGCTGGCTATTGGCGCACTATCAACAAGTAACGTTTTCGCTACTAGCTGGTTTTTTACTTGGCTCGCTTAATTTATTGTGGCCTTGGAAACAAGTGCTTACGACTTACGTGAATTCCAGTGGTATCGAAAAGCCATTGAGTCAGGCCAATATTTTGCCAGCGCAATATAGTACACTATACGGTCAAGATCCAAATACGCTGGCATGTATTGCGCTTGCCATCGCAGGCCTTGCGCTGATCTTAACCATTGAAAAGATAAGCGAAAAATATTAATAAAATAGACACCTAGAACAATAGACACGCGTTGAGCTTACGTGTCTATTGTTCTAAACCACCCCGTTACAGAAAGTCGCGGCGCTTTTGCGAATGGTGCTACGTAAGTCACAGAATGAATTTTGCTTACATCAAAAACCACCAGTGAATTGAACTTAGGTGCATAACTTTTAGTGGGGGTGCCATCACGTTCAAAAAACTGCAGTAGCCCGCCCCAGTCAGGGTGCCAACTTTTGCTTAGGCTGAGTACATAGGCATAAACCCGGCCCTCAGCTTCAACAATATCATTATGTCGAGTTAAATACTGACCACCAATAAATCGTGTTGCTTGGGCAGAAGTACGGATTATGTTCTGTCCAGATATCGCGGAAAAGCAGGACTGTACAGCGCTACTATTGAGGTTATTGTAGAGCTTTTTCAGAGCCTCAGGGCTCGTCGATTCTATGGAGTGGCGGCCATACATAAAACCAACACCACGTGATGCATAGCTATGTATATCTTCAAGCAAGGCTTGCTGCTCTTGCGGTGTTAAGGCAAGAATATCACTGTCTTTGACTGATTTTGCTGCCCCGTTATGAAACAGTGCTAGCTGGTAGTCTAGGTTACAGAGGCACTCATGTAGATGTTGAGCGTTTGTATCGTCTAGAATATTTTCAATCCGTGCAAAGCCTTCGTTGCTCAATTTTTGCTGTAATTCTGTTTGTTGTTGCTGCGAAAGTTGAAGCATATATACCTACTGCTGATGTATGGGCCTGTTTGTAATACTGTAAACAGGATGCCTTAGACTTCAGTCCAATGCTGATTACTTTTTATCTATGCTAAAGTGAGTTTGGCTGAAATGCCATCCCTCTGCACTCATCGATAGGCAAAAAAATGAAAATCAATGGACTACTGCTATTCTGTTGCGCATGGGTCATATCCGTGATCCCATCACCAGCCTTGGCGGCTCAAGGCACCTTAGATCTTACCAGCTCGACACTCGGCTTGGTTTGTATTGTTGTCTTCGTTTTAGCATACGCACTTGTAATGCTCGAAGAAAAACTTCATATGCGAAAATCAAAGCCAGTGCTTGTGGCGGCAGGCATCATTTGGCTCATGATTGGGGCGTATTACGTCAATCAGGGACAACCCGATGTTACCGAGCATGCGTTTCGGCACAACTTGTTAGAATTTGCGGAGTTGATGTTGTTCTTGCTCGTTGCGATGACTTATATCAACGCGCTAGAGGAGCGCCGTCTTTTTGATGCACTACGAGCGTGGATGATCCAAAAGGGTTTTAGCTATAAGAATCTCTTTTGGATCACTGGGTTCTTATCCTTTTTTATCTCTCCAATTGCAGACAACCTAACCACAGCCTTACTAATGTGTGCCGTGGTGATGAAGGTGGCTGATGGTGACAAAGAGTTTATCAATCTAAGCTGTATCAATATCGTGATAGCAGCCAATGCAGGCGGTGCGTTCAGTCCCTTTGGTGACATTACCACTTTGATGGTATGGCAAGCCGGTATGGTACATTTCAGCGAATTCTTAGCGCTATTTATTCCTTCACTGGTCAATTACATCGTACCAGCACTCGTAATGAGTTATTTTGTGGCGGATAGAAAGCCCAGTGCAGTTTATGAAAGAGTAGAGCTTAAACGCGGCGCTTTAAGAATTTTAACTTTGTTCCTACTGACTGTCGCAACCGCTGTGCTCTCACATAGTTTGCTGCATTTACCACCGGTCCTTGGCATGATGATGGGCCTCGGTTACCTACAGTTTTTTGGTTACTTTCTAAGAATGACATTACCGGGGTCATTAGCAAGAAAGCGAGCGATGGCGGAAAGAGAAGGGGATCAAGAGCGTCTTGAGAAGTTAGGAAGCGTTGTGCCATTTGATGTCTTTAGCAAAGTTTCACGCGCTGAGTGGGATACCTTATTATTCTTCTACGGTATTGTTATGTGTGTTGGTGGTCTTGGGTTTCTCGGTTATTTAAGTTTAATGTCAGAGATATTATATGGTGAATGGTCAGCAACCTATGCCAACGTATTCTTAGGGATTATTTCCGCGGTCATCGATAACATTCCTGTGATGTTTGCGGTGCTGTCGATGCAACCTGAAATGTCACATGGCCATTGGTTGTTGATCACGCTTACGGCTGGGGTAGGGGGGAGTTTACTTTCTATTGGCTCGGCGGCAGGTGTTGCGCTCATGGGGCAAGCTAGAGGCTATTATACTTTTATGGGGCACTTAAAATGGGCACCCGTGATTTTGCTTGGTTATATCGCGAGTATTTTATGTCACCTGTGGCTTAACGAATCTGCTTTTAGCGTGTTTGGCTAGCGCTTACACAAAGTATAGTGAGAGTGAATAATCAATATGTGCTTCACTCTCACTGTATTTATTGCTCGGCGAGGTAGTGCTGATATCGTTGCACCCATTCCTGTGATACTGGTTTATCCATATTCAGCACTTTCTCGACTTCAGTAATTACAATAGCACCATGTATTTTTCCTACCATAACAGGCGTCGCAACTTTAGTGTTTGCTTTGATGCTGCCATTGACCACTTCCACAGCCGCTACCCCTAATTCCGTGGCGAGCATTCTATCTTCAACAGATGGTGCCCCACCGCGTTGAATATGCCCTAACACGCAAAGTGCGCAATTGATATCGGCATTGCTATTTAACTCTGTTTTAAGCGCTTGAGCGCCGCCAGGCCATAAATTTTCGGCCAGTATTATCAAAAAGCTACCGTGTTGATGTTGCTGCTCTATGGCATTTTTGAGATGAGCTAAGACCTGAGAGGTATTCTCTGCCGTGCAATTTTCAAATGAAATGATAGCCTCAGCACCTGTCGCAATACCTACATGGTAAGCAATATGCCCGTTATGACGACCCATCACCTCGGTGATAAAAACTCGCTCAAAAGCATTTGCGGTATCACGGATTTTATCTATTGCGGAGGTGGCGGTATTGATGGCTGTGGAGAAACCAATGGTGTTGTCACACCCTGAAAGGTCATTATCTATAGTACCGGGAATACCAATTAGCTGACCTTGCCAGTGAGCTGCCAGCGCCTGCATTCCCCTAAACGAGCCGTCACCACCAATCACAATAAGTACGTCAATATGGAGCTTTCTCAGGGCATTTGCTGCTTGCAGCACGCCAGAGAGTTCTAGCATCGCAGGGCAGCGGGCACTTTTTAGAATTGTGCCACCAAGTTGGGTGATATCGGTGACGGAAACCGCACTTAGCTCGGTGTACTCTTGATTAATTAGACCATTGTAACCATGAAAAAAGCCAAAGCACTGAAATCCAGATCTCAAGGCACTTAACGTGATAGCCCTAATCGCTGAGTTCATACCGGGCGCATCGCCGCCACTTGTCAGTACTGCTATCCTTTTCGTCATGTCGCCACTCTATTATCGCTTGGTTATTCTTTTTGTATACTACCAGAGTGATTTGAAGACAAGTTGATCGACATTAAAGAGAGAGATTAAATGCGAGGATATAGAAAGGTAAAACGGCATTTAGGTCTACCTAAATGCCGTTTTAATTAACGTTGCGTGACTTTGCTAGCAAGTTCTTCACGTTGTGCGGTCGGTAGGTTATCTACGACGATTTGATAAGAATCATCGATCATTTTCTTTATTTCGTCTTCTGGAATAGTGCCATCTAAGATGACTGTGTTCCAAAGACGCTTATTCATGTGATAACCAGGCACAACAGACGAATACTTGTCTCTAAGCAATAATGCTTCGTCAGGGTCGCATTTTACATTTAACCACCAAACAGGTTCACCATTTTCATCTACTTGCCCCTCTTTCCCCTCAGTTAGAGTTGCAAACATTTTATGCTGAACTTTGTACACATCTACGTCTTGCGCAAAAGGCTTAGTGATAAAGGTTGCAGGCTTGGCCTGCAAATATTCATGTACGCTTTTCTGATCCATAGCCCGTGTCCTTGAAGTAACAGTTAATACTACATGAGAGTAAGTTTAGCAGCTCTTGTGATAATACTGTAATCGTCTATCAGTAAAAACTATCAGAAAGTCTATACTATGGCGTTATAACGCAGACAATTATTGAATAACTGACCGTTTTATATCGGTTTAACTCACAGTTGACGATTAAAATAAGTACAGTGTGTAAAAGCACTAAAATTTCAGTCGTCTACAATATTAGAAAAGCTAACTTTTAATTTCCAGTTAAGGACTAAGTTGGCTTCACAAATTATGCTAAAAATACACTCATAACCTAAGTGGACTAAGCTAGGAAATCATTGCCAGTTGACCGTAAAAAATTTCCCACTTGTCTCTGTTTCCCAAATTAGGAAAAGTTACGGCATAACATCCCTTGTGCAATGCTATACCTCTAAACAGTCCGCTATTAAATTAAATAATACAAAAATATGCAACAATAATTTCTTCATTGATTAAATATTAAACGTTGTGTAGACTCATCGGCCGCATTAGTAAATAGTATCGAAATGTGATGTTTCTTTCCTAATAAAGAATGTTTTAGTTTTCTTATTGAATTAAAAAACCGAGGAGTATCAGTGGCTTTTGGAATAATTTCAGCTTTATGTGTGATGGTAATGTATCTTCAAACTCTATGGACTGGAATGCCAAGAAAACGCTGGTTAAGTTTGGCCGTAGTAACAGGCCCCGCGGCGTTAATTCTGTTTCGAGTGCACTATCGCAGAGCGTGGATGCGTCGCTGCGCAAATTTAGTTAGTTGGAAAGCGTAAAGTGGTTAGGTCAAATGAAACTAGACTATTGCACCAGCTGTAGGTTTGGCTTTTCACTCGGGGTGTGTTGCTTTAAAAATTGTTCAAATTCACTGCTTGAAAGCGGTTTTGAATAGTAATAGCCTTGAACTGTTTGGCAGTTTAGCTGCTCTAAAATATTAAGTTGTTCTTCATTTTCAACCCCTTCCGCAACAACGTGAAGATCTAAGTTATGCGCGATAGTGACAATAGAGTCAACCATGTTTCTACCGCGCTCGTTACCCATATCGTCGATAAATGCTTTATCGACCTTGAGTGTATTTAGCGGAAATTGCTTGAGATAAGCCAGTGACGAATAGCCAGTACCAAAGTCATCCATGGCTAAGTGTATCCCTCTAGCACTAAGTGAGCGCATTATCGAAATTGCTTCTTTTGGATCGTCCATCACCGTTCCTTCTGTGATTTCTAACTCAAGAAAATAAGAAGGAAGTTGATTTTTTTGCAAGATAATGTCGATACGAGTGGTTAGATCCGGCAAGCTAAACTGTTTTGCTGATAAATTAACCGCAACTCTGCCATTGAACAGTCCTTTATCAATCCAGCGCTTAACATCACGGCATGCTTTGTCTAAAACGACTTCACCAATTTCGATGATCTGTCCGGTTTCTTCTGCGATAGGGATGAATACACCAGGACTTATTACCCCCTTTTTTGGGGTAATGAAACGGACTAGCGCTTCCATGCCAACCAGTTCACCGGTTTTAATATTCATTTTTGGCTGATAGTAGACAACAAAGTGATCTTCTTTGAGGCCATAGCGCATTAAGTTTTCAATTTGCAGACGCTTAACCGCTTGCTCGTTCATGGAATCATTAAAGAATAAATAATGGTTACCCTTTTGCTTGGCATGATACATAGCCGTATCTGCATTTTTCAGCAGACTTTCAGGAGACTTACCATCTTCAGGGCACAGTACAATTCCAACAGAAGAGGTGATCACTAACTCGTGATTAGCAATTTTAAAAGGTGTCGCAATCGCCGCTAGAAATTGTTTTGCTGTACGTGTAATCGTGTGAATATCATTGGTGCCTGAAATCACCAGCGCAAATTCGTCACCACCTAGTCGGTAGAAGGTATCTTGTTGGCGAGCTAGTTTATTTAGCCGCATTGCCAGTTTCGCAAGTAGCGTATCACCTAACTGATGGCCTAGCGAATCGTTGATCTTTTTAAAGTTATCTAAGTCAAAGACAAGTAGAGCGTGGTGCGTGCCTTGTAATGACAACTTTTGTAAATTGGTAAAGAACAAGTTGCGATTGGGAAGACCTGTTGTACGATCGCGATTAGATAAATTATGGAGTTGAGACTCTGCTTTTTTACGCTCAGTTAAATCAGAGTAAACAACCACATAGTTACTTATCTGACCGTGGTTATTTTTAATTTCATCTATCGTAATTTCGATTGGTAAGAGTACGTCTGCCGCATTACGAAGTTTGAGCTCTTCTTGCCAATGCTCTGTTTGTTTAAGCTGAGCCTTTACCTGAGCAACAAACTTATTGTCATAGCCTGGTAAGCTAAAATGTTTATTTAGATAGTGTTCTCGTTGGCCACCAAATAATTTAAGGTAACTCGGATTTAGATCGACCAAATTATAGTGTCGGTCATAAATTGCGATCGCGTCAGTAAGAGATTCAACACATTTTGCAAACAGATTTAGCCTTTCCTCGGTACTCTTGAAGTGACTAATGTCGCGAACCGTACCTGTCATTCTTAGGGGGTTAAGGTTGGCATCTTTCTCGATAATTTTGCCTCGGTCTAACACCCAGTGATACTGGCCTAGTTCATCTTTAATACGATAGCTTGCTTCAAAGAATGGTGTCTTTTCTGCGAAGTGCTGTCTCATCAGCTTTTCAACGATTAATAGGTCTTGTGGATGGATCCTATGCTGGTTGGGGATGACGCTGCCAGGCTTCGCAGAGTTCATGCCGTATTTATCGTTGATCCGAACAATCTCACCTGATTGAATATTCCAGTCCCATAGTGTATCGCCACTGCCTTCAATGGTACTTTTAAATCGTTGTTCTGAATGCTTAAGTTGAAGAGTGGACTTTTTGAGTTGGTGATTTGACCAAACTAAGTAGGGAATGCTGAGCAGAGCAATCACGCATGGTACGAGCCAAGCTAATTGGGCACCTGTTAATACACTTGCGTCACTGGCGTAAATTACATGCGGAGTCAGTGATAAAAGTAGTGCATTGATTGTTATTGTTTTTATTTTTAGGCTCATATAATGCGTAATTCATAACTGCAATCTCTAATCTAAATCAAGCCATTGTAGTAGTCAAAAGGAAAACGTTGATTAAGGGGAAATTCAGGTTAATTGCGGTTTTTCACAACAGCGAAACAAAGTTTCAGATGAAATTCATTGTTCTAACGAGTATGGTTGCGTATTTTTTGAACTTTGATTAGCTCTCAAATTAATGGACTAGGTGAGAAAAGTCTTATTAGTAATTCAAAAGTTTGATAAGCACTCCTTGCTTACACTAAAACGCTAATTACACTTTAAAATCAGTCGTGGAGCATTTGGCTCTAACATCTTATCTATATAAGTAAGGATGTCTTCTAATTCCAAGTCGGCCAAAGCTTGGATTAATCTTTGTTGCATATCAAACTGGTGAAAGTCATTGGTAATAGAAATCCACAAACGCTGCGCCCTTAGTCTTAGATTTTTGTCTTGCTCCGATATATGTAGCAACAAGCTTTCTTTCGAACGTTGCCAACTCACTTCATCGAGCTGATGCAATTGTTTGGCAAAGTGATGAAGAAATTGGTTGTGCCGTGCAAGTAGGTGTTCACTATCAAAGTTGGGAGATTGAATATAAAAAGCGATACCTGCACGTGTATTGAATGGCGCATACCCTGCGCCAACTAAATAACCAAGTTGTTCCTTTGTTCTTAATTGCTCAAAATAATCTTGATTAATGAGATTATTAATCGCCATCATGGTGACTTTTTCTTTAACGGAATCGGTACGTGATTGAAAATATTCAATGAAGGCATAATCACTGCCTTCGCGCTCGATATGTTGTTCCGTTAATTTCGTCAACTCGTTTAAGGGACGTTTCAAATCTTCTAAAATTTCGCTACTTGAAAATAGCCCGTGCACGGATGTTTTTAATTTTTCAGCATGTTTTAGTTGCCAGTTGCCATGCATGAAAGCTTTGACATGAATGGCTGAAAAGAACTGCTTTCGAAATAGTTGAAATTCGTTAAAACTGGCACTTTTAAGTGCGCTGGCTAAGTCTTCAGGGCTTGGGTTCCAGGGCATCAAATGGGCACCAAGTCGGCTAAACAGTTCGCTAACAGGCTTATTCTTATTGTGATTCTTCCAATGGCGGATAAGTTGCTTTTTATATTCCGCAAAGCGAGCTGCATGAATTGGTTGATTCAGTAGTGCCTCGACTAGCTCTAAAACCAAGGTGATTTGATTACCAGTAAGCCCTGCGGTGTGCAGTGTTAAGCCACCTTGATGGGAATTAATATGATAACTAAGGCCGGCTAATTCTGCGCTATAAAAACGCTCAGCGACCGCATCCATAAAGAGATCGGCAAACAGGCGAGAGAGTGCCATATGCTTGTGACAGGTGACGGATGGGGCGGAATCTATTTCGAGATAAAAATGCCCTTTGGTGACTCTAAAAGTCAAATCCTGCTTAAACCAAAATTCAAATCCAGGCTGATCAGCTAGACGGATCGGCGTATCCTGTTCACTCTCTACATCATGAAGTGGATTTTTTGCGCTGAGGTATGGATTAATTAGTGGCAACGACATTTGTGGCAAAGGCATATGCACATTATAGAGCGACTCAATCCAATCTTTGGCTATTGGCGAGACACTGTATGGCGTGTTGTACCACTTGGCCTTTTTATTAACCTCCACATGAGGGTGGATAAGCACAAGGCGCATATTGGTAGGGCACAAATGCATCAGTAGTTTTTCGTGCTGCTCTTGAGAAAAGCCATCCATGCGATAATCACCATAGAGAAAATCTTCTTCCTCATAGTGGTGCATATTAACGCTGATTGAATTTACCCAGTCTAACATGCGGCCGACTTCTTGGTTATCGAACGCGATATCTAGTAAAGTGCTTTTGTCTTGATAAAGGCGTGGTAGTGCGGCGGTATTTTGCTTAATTAATGCTATGTACTCGAACAGCATTTCCACTATATCTTCATAGTATTCAATCCCTTCATCGGTAAGTGCAAAGCTGATATTAAAATCTCTGAAATTACTACCCGTGATCCCACCACCAGCCGATAGTGCATTGATCCAACCTTGTGACTTGAGGATAGAATACAGTGAGCCTTTACCTTCATACCCTAACAAATGTGCTAAAAAGCTCACACTTTTATGGCGGTATAAATCTGTAGGGTTGGGCATAGCAAAACTGACAATAAGTTTTTGCATATGTTTTCTAGGCTTTATTTGCAGTTCTAGCTGCAGATCTTGCTCTCGGTACATAGGGGCTTGGATCGTTGGCTTTTGCGCTTTGCTGCCAACAATTTTTGTAAAAGGTGAGCAAAAGGTCGCAAGTGTAGCCAGCGGTTGTGGTGCAGCTATCACCAAAGTCATCCACTGGGCCTGATAGTATTGATTGAAAAACGCTCGTAATTCACTGGCAATATTACCATTACGATCTGCGAGAGTGTCTCGGGTACCAACAGAGAACTTGGCAAAAGGATGCTGAGGATTGATGGTTTCTTTATGAACTTGATAGATGCGACGGCCATCATCTTTGATTTTCATCTTAAACTCGGCATCGATGGCTTCACGCTCTTTTTCAGTATCGCTCTCGCTCAGCAGTGGAGACACAAAAAATTGGCTAAAGCGTTCTAACGCTTCGTCTAGTTGTTCGGCGTCGCAATCAAAGTAATAGCTCGAGTGCTCGGTACCGGTCCACGCATTGCTCTGGCCACCATACTGACTAATAAATTGCGAAAAGCCACCTGAATCAGGATGCTCTGCCGTACCAAGGAATAGCATATGCTCCAAAAAGTGCGCCATCCCTTGACGCGTTTCGGGGTCGTCGAAGTGGCCGACATTAACTGTTAATGATACGGCGCACTTAGCAGTTGAATCGTCATTGATCAACAAGACTCTAAGACCATTGTCCAGTGTTAGTAATTGGTACTGCCGACTATCATTATTACTCAGTTTCAATATGCTGCTGCCGATAAATTAGTTAAAAGATAACTGAAGGTAATTAGAATTTCATTTCATGTTAATCCTTCATTTGTTTTAATATAGCGAACAAACCAGTGAGATAGCTACCGGTTTAGAAGAAAATAATACCAAGCTGCATATGTGAGTAGTCAGCAAGTATAAGATCCCGAGTGTGAGTGGCGTAGAAGGGAAAGGCCATTAGCGACAATAGGTTAAACGTGGATCTCATCACGCATAAGTCCGCATATATGTAGGGTGATATAAACAGAAGGTGCTGAACAGTATGAAGACTATCTTGATAATGCGTCATGGTGAAGCTGAGCCCATGCAAGCCGACGATGCAAGCAGAAATTTAACCGAACAAGGATTACAACAAGCCAAGGATGTAGGTGAATGGTTGAAACAATATTTTGAGATAGACGCAGCACTTGTGAGTCCCTTCGTCAGAGCACAACAAACCGCGGAGCAAGTGCTTGCACTTCAAACTCCTAAATTTGTTGAAACCTGTTCAGACATAGTACCGAGTGGATCAGCACACACAGCTATCGATTATTTAGAAACACTTATCTCTATGTATCCAACATACCAAACCTGGATTTTAGTCGCACATATGCCAATAGTTAGTTACTTGGTAGACCGTTTGTGCCCGGATACAATGCCTATCTTCTCGACTGCCGCGGTAGCTATAATTGAATACAATGAACAGACTGGCCGTGCCGAATTCACATCGATGCAGTTACCTTAAGCCTTTTATTCATAATTGGCATAGAAGGGCTAAAACTTCCCTTTAATCGGTCTAATGTCCTCTTTTTAATTTTGTTTGAACTTTATCATTACACCGGTGTCATATCATTGGCATTGCAATCATGGTTTCCGATATGGCCAATACGTTTGTTTGGGCGCAAATTTGTATTGTTTAAGTAACCAGCACAGTTTCGACCACTGTGTTATGGTTCTGTTATCGGTAAAGATGGTTTTTTGGAACTTATATACCATTAAGTTTAAAGGACAATTGTCCGCTTTTTTGTGTTTTTTGTTGCTAAATGTTGTAAACTGTCAGCTAACGTCGCTGAAAGTTGCAAAAAAATTGATTTTTTAGTTCGGTTTATAAAGCAAAGTAGAAATTACCTGCTATAATTACCGCCGTCTCGTTCAGCCTTATAAAGTTGTATCGCACTCTCGACTGTAAGGTCCGCGTTATTACATTCAAATCGCGAAAAATTGAACGTTCACGCCAAGTGAAACGGCGCCCAAATTTTAAACCGTTGAACAAAGAGTGCACTAAAAGGTCGAAAACCAACATGAAAGCAATGAAAAGATCTACGTTAGCTACCCTTATTAATGCTACGTTGTTCTCTGCTGTGGCAGGTACTTCATTTTCTGCACTTGCTGAAGAAGAGCAAGCCAAAAAAAATCAACTAGAAGTTATTCAAATTACCGCACGTAAACGTGTTGAAAACGCGCAGGAAGTACCTGTGTCTGTTTCAGCGCTTCAAGGTGATAACTTGAATGCTTACAGCTCAGCGGGTATGGACATTCGCTTTATGAATGCGAAGATCCCAAGTTTATCGGTAGAATCTTCGTTTGGTCGTACTTTCCCACGTTTTTACGTACGTGGATTAGGTAACACAGACTTCGATCTAAATGCTTCTCAACCTGTATCTTTGGTTGTTGATGAAGTGGTTCAAGAAAACCCTATTCTAAAAGGCTTCCCTGTATTCGATATTGCACGTATTGAAGTATTACGTGGTCCTCAGGGCACGCTATTCGGTCGTAACACACCAGCAGGTCTTGTTAAATTTGACACAGTTAGACCAAGCCAAGAGTTTGATGGCTATGCTGCTGTTTCTTATGGTAGCCGCGGCGCGGTAGACTTTGAAGGCGCAGTAGGCGGCTCAGTAACTGAGCGTGTATCAACGCGTATTTCTGCATTGTGGCAGGAACAAGAAGACTATATCGATGTAAAAGCGCCTGGCTTCGAGAAAGAAGACTCTCTAGGTGGTTACAGCGAGCAAGCCGTTCGTGTTCAATTCCTATATGAAGGCGATGATTTTAACGGCCTACTTAACTACCACTACCGTGATTTAGATGGTCGCCCAATTGCATTTCGCGCAAATTTAATTGAAGCTGGCACAAATAACATTAACCCATTGTATGACAACGATGTGGTATACCACGATGCGGCCTCTCGTTCGACGCAACAGGTTGAAACTCAAGGTTTGAGTCTAAAGCTTGAATGGGACTTACCTGAGCATACTGTAACGTCAATTACTGCTTGGGAAAGTGCTGAAATCTATTCTCGTGCAGACGTTGACGGTGGTTACGGTGCTGACTTCCTTGGTTTCCAAGGCCCAGGTATCATTCCATTTGCTTCTGAAACAGCTGACGTTATTCCTGAGCATAATCAGTACACGCAAGAGCTTCGTTTATCTAGCAACTTCTCTGGCGATTACAACTATCAGGTAGGTATCTTCTTATTTGAAGAAGATCTCATGATTGAAAGCTACAGCTTTGATACATTTGCATTTGATGCTGGCCTTGGTCAGTACGGTGCACAAAATGGTTATGCTTACCAAGATCAAGATACATCAGCATGGGCGGTATTCGGCTCTTTTGATTACACCGTATCTGATGATTTAAAAGTAACAGCAGGTTTGCGTTATTCTGACGATGAGAAAGAGTTTTACGCCAAGCGTACTAAAAACCCAACACCTTGGAACGGCTCTCCAGACGTACTTGATGGTACCGCTAACCCAAGCGATAGCCACGTAAGCTGGGACTTAAGTGCTACTTATAAGCTAACTGATGACGTAAACTTGTTTGGTCGCGTAGCTAACGGTTTCCGTGCTCCAAGTGTTCAAGGCCGTATTTTGTTCGGTGATGAAGTGACTGTTGCTAAGTCAGAAACTACCAACTCAATTGAAGCAGGTATTAAGTCAGACGTACTTGATGGTCAAGGTCGTGTAAACGCGACAGTATTCTACTATCAGATGGATGACCAACAGCTAACAGCTGTAGGTGGCGGCTCAAACTTCAACCGCTTAGTGAATGCTGATAAAACAACCGGTTATGGTTTCGAACTTGATACCGAATGGGTGTTAACGGATGAGCTAAATGCAACCTTTAACCTAAGCTATAACAAAACTGAGCTTGAAGATAAAAACCTTGCGGTTCAAGTTTGTGCTCAATGTACCGTCACAAACGCAGTTAATGGTCAGGGCCTAGCAGTACTTGACGGTAACAGCCTACCTCACGCTCCTGAGTGGATCGCAAACGCAACACTTCGCTACACGAAAGAGTTAGAAGATGGCGAGTTCTTCGTCTATGGTGATATGTCTTACCGTAGTGAAGTAGACTTCTTCTTATACAAATCAGTAGAATTTGAAGGCGAAGCGTTGTTTGAAACAGGTCTTCGTGCTGGTTATATGTGGTCTGAAGGCGATAACGAATATGAAGTGTCAGCCTTTGTTCGTAACCTATTTGACGAGCAAGTGGTTATCGGTGGTGTAGATTTCAATAACAACACCGGTATGCTAAATGAAGCGCGCTTCATTGGTGCTGAATTCAAAGTGAAATTCTTCTAATTCACGCTACAGTGATTATAATAGAGTAACTAAAGCCCGCATTAAGCGGGCTTTTTAATGAAATTTTTATGTTAGGAGTGGATATGTCAGGTTTTTGGAATTATCGAGTGATATATTGTGAAGCAACAAAAGACGAAGCGGCTTTATATCAAATCCATGAAGTGGAATATAACTTAAATGGTAAGGTAACGAATTGGTCTGAAACGGGTGCTGCACCCTTTGGTCGTTCGATGGAAGAGTTGCAAGCGGATGCAGATAGACTGAAGTCAGCTTTCGATAAGCCAATTCTAAAAGTGATTAGACAGCCACGAGGCTATACATTAGTTGAAGTTGATAGCGGTGAAGAAGCCACTGCTGAGCCACCAGCAGGGATCAACGGTTAATTAATACAACCAAATTAAGGAGTGTAAATGCGTTTTCAGGCAGTTTTATTTGATTTTGACGGTACATTAGTTGATTCAGAAGCACTCCATTACCAAAGTTGGATGAAGGTGTTAGCCCCGTATCAGGTTACTTATACGGAGCATGACTTTTGTGATGAGTTTTCGGGTGTACCAACGCTTAAAGCCGCGCATATACTCAAAGAAAGACACCAGCTTGCGCCTTCTGCCCGCCATTTATGTGATGAGAAAAATGTCGTCTTTGTCGCAACCGCTGCGGAAATACTCCCTAAGTTAATGCATTTTGCAAAGCAAGTGGTTGAATTAACCTCAACGCGTTGTCCAATCGCACTCGTGACAGGAAGTAGCAAAGCAGAAGCGCTCCCTGTTTTACAACATTATCGGTTATTAGAGTTATTCTCTGTCATTGTGTGCAAAGACGACGTCGAACAGCCGAAGCCTCATCCAGAACCTTATCGCAAGGCGCTCGCTGCGCTAAACATTGCGCCACACGAAGCCGTGGCAATAGAAGACACCTGCACAGGGCTAACTTCAGCCAAGGAAGCCGGGTTAACTGCGGTTGTCGTGCCAAATATGCACTCTAATAAACAAGATTTAAGTCTTGCCGATCATTCATTTACCGATCTAGAAGCGGTTTTTGACTGGCTTTGCCCTGAAAGGTAATTGCAATTGGTATAAACAGGGACTGTTAGTCAAAGCTGTTCGATTTTACAAACGTCGATTCTTGTGTAATCTTTAAGTGTGAAATTTGTTAATTTTTAATATCGGCGAACGCAAACAATGCACCAAGTTGCTGGTATTAACTATCCACTGCAAAGGATTATGCTATGCGATACGTACCATTCTTGTTCTGTCTTTTTTTAGGCTTTTCCAATCTTCTTTATGGAAGTGAAACCCACACAAAAATCCAACTTGCTTCGGTATATCAAGGCGACGAAGATATTTCTAATTATCTTGTTAGTGAAAAATTCGATGGTGTTAGGGCCATTTGGGATGGCTCGCAACTGCGTACGCGTGGTGGTCATTTAATTAAGGCACCAGACTGGTTTACGCACGGGCTACCTGATACATGGTTAGACGGCGAGTTGTGGGCTGGGTACAATAACTTTGCTTTTGTGAGCGCGATTGCAAGACGCCACTCGCCTAATAATGAGCACTGGCGTCAAGTGACTTATTATGTATTTGATGCGCCAAATTCTACAGAAATATTCTCTGAGCGTCATGAGCGTTACTTAAGCCTACTAAGCCATATTGAGTTATCACACATCAAACCCGTCAAGCAGCTATCATTTGGCTCCGTTGATGAGCTAAACGACTATTATCATGATGTCTTAAAGCGAGGCGGTGAAGGGGTTATGTTGCATGCTAAAAATGCCAAACACGAAGATGGAAGAACAACCAATGTATTAAAATACAAGCCGTACCTTGATGACGAAGCCATCGTGATTAAGCATTTACCCGGCAAGGGAAAGTACCAAGGGATGATGGGGTCGCTACTGGTGAGAGATGAACAAGGTATGGAGTTTAAAGTTGGGTCGGGGTTTAGCGACGAAGAGCGCGCATCACCACCACCGATTGGTAGTCAAATTACCTATCGATATCAAGGATATACTAAGTTTGGTAAACCGCGTTTCGCGCGATTTTTAAGAGTAAGGCCAAAATTATAGAATGGCACTACTGCTGCAAAGAAAACTTGGGGATTTTTATACGCTAGCGAGCACTACGGCTCGCTATCAAAAGTGCAATGGACTTATTCTGCACGGCCCATGAACTTAGATTCAGCAGTGTTGATCTTAATTTTGTCACCGCTTGAAATATGCTCAGGAACTTGAACAACAAGGCCTGTCGTTAATGTCGCAGGCTTTGTTCTAGCGCTAGCAGATGCGCCCTTGATTGAAGGAGAAGTATCTTCAATCACAAGCTCTACGCTTGAAGGCAAGTCGATAGAAACAGGCATGCCCTGAACCACGACGATAGATAAACCTTTCGTTGATTCATCGATAAATAACAATTGCTCAGCAATAGACTCTTTATTCAGGTGGTATGGCGTGTAGTCTTCATCATCCATAAACACATATTCATCACCATCTACATATGAAAGCATTGCAGGGCGGCGGTTAAGATCTGCAAGTGTTAGCATTTCTTCCGCTTTAAAAGTTTCATCTACTTTAGAGTTATCTACTACATCGTACATACGCATACGGTATAGGCTACCACCAGCGCGACCTTGTGGTACTGAGCGCTCAATGTCACGAACAATCATTACGCGGCCGTTATACTCGATCGCGGCATGTTTTTTTATTTCACTTGCCTTTGGCATAGCTTAATTCCTAATACAAATAAAGTTGGCACAATATAATCATTTTTCGGCTTTTTGGCGAGTTTCAAAACTCATTCTGAGCCTCAAATACCGTATAAAGTCGTCATTTCTGAGTACTTGATCCCAAAGTGCTGGTCAAACCAACGGTTGATATAGTCATGCTCAGGTTCAAGCTTGGCACAGCGTAGAATATTTTCACCTTTATTGGTGCCAAGTGCCTGCCCACAGTAATTTTGCTTCCAAGTTAGCGTAAGATCTTGAGAGAATTTTTTGAGTAATTCGTCAAAGGTCTTTTCTGTTATTTGTGAAAGATTAAGAAAGTCTGGAGACAGCGGGGTGATATCAAGTTGTTCAAAATCAGCCTGATGTGCACGGGTTTTATTATGCTTACTATCGCTTGCACTGCCTTTGATATAACGATGGGCTAAACTCGCCTCATAATTAACGTTGATATCAAATTTCTCATCGTAGATGGTCACCGGGTAAGTGAACTCTCTTGTGACTTCTACGGTGTGCGTCTTATCTGAGTTATTTGGGTCTGGTCGTTCAACTTCCTGTTGATAATGCTTACGTTGAATATATTGATTGCTAGTGCGGTAATAATCTGCATCTGCATATAACTCTAATGAAAGCTGTTGACTGCCATCACTATCAAACCACAGGCTATTATTAAATGCCGTATTTAGGCTTGAGATAAATGCGCCATATTGTCCTCTGATTGAGTTGCCAAAGCGCAAGCCAATATCGACACGATCTCGTATGTTCATCGCAAAATAACGACTTTTATCTTGGTTATCTACACGTAAACGTTTTGGAGTTTGCCACGCTAAACAGTATTTTTCCGTGAAACTTTTTAAATAGAAACGCTGCCCACTGACCTGTCCTGCAAGTTCATCACACTTTTTCTGCGCTTGCGTTCTTAGCGTGTCATAGTGGGTGCTCATGGCGCTTGCTAATTGCGCATTGCTGATCAGATGGCGATAGTTATGTTCAAACAGCTTAAACTTATCGGGATAGGGCGTATTTGAGAGTGAACGGGCTTCGTCGAGTAGCCATTGCCTCGCATAATCTAGTTCTTCTCTTTGGGTATTTGCCATCGCGCCGGTCGGCTTCATTTGCCATTGTGCTTGGTTCTCTACGATTTCTTCTAGCCTAGTTGCAGCAGCGGTGTAGTTATTTGCTAAGCGCAGCATACGTACATCGATAAGACCTTTATCTATAAGCTTATCTCGCGCCAGTGTTAAGCCTTGTTTCGCTTCAAGATCTTCTGGGTCCTCCGCGAGTGCTTGTGAATAATATTCAGCAGCTTGGCGGTACATTCCCGCTTCGTAAAGTTTATTACCTTTATAAACTAGCGATTTACAGCCGCTAATAGCAGCCAATATTGCAATGATGATGGCGGTTTTCTTGATCATAATATCATTCCATTCGCGCAAAAAGTTCCATAAGCACAGTTATTGATTTTAGTATCCATTCGCGCAAAAAGTTCCATAGGCACAGTTATTGATTTTAGTATCCATTCGCTTAACGTACAGGCGCACCCGTTCCTAAGCTTTTAACAGGCTTATAATACAGGGTTCTGGCGAAATCTACATCACTGAATTGTTAAGATTTTGTTTTGGGTAATATTGAATCATTATGCTCAACGTAGCCTAAAAGTTCAGCTGCTTAAGTAAGAGCTGAGTTCACAAACTACAGCATTTTCCTCTTCGTCACACCCGAAAAGCGCATGGATGCGCTTTGATATTAAACATGGAGGTTTATGTTGCTAATAGCTAATAGCTAATAGCTCGAAATTTATCGTAAATTCAGTTTGTCCTCCTGACGGATTTCGACGCCCATCCATGGGCTACGACATACTTTTCTTTGATGCCCAAAGAAAAGTATGCAAAAGAAAGGGCACTCCCAACATCACACTGACTCCTCAAGTAAATCGCCAATATGAACGTCACCGCGGTGTAAGGGACATCCCTGTCCCTGTCACCGCTTTTCACGCATCCATGCGTTGAAATGACTCATTGGCAATTTACTTTCAGGTGTGATGAGGGAGGAAAACGGTGCTGCTAGCTTTTTTGGTGCTTGTAAGCTAATCGGCTGCTTTAGTAGATAAAACCAGAAACAACAGTCAATACCACGCCCGAAAAGCGTAACTTCTCGGCGGGTGAACCGCCCCCCACAAAATGATTCAGACTGTGAGTTCGGAGGCTACGCTGATAGTTTTTGTAACCCTTGCAAACAGCTTCACCGTAAAAATCGTAGACGATCTCACAAGCAACTTATTCCCCCCTCCATCACACCCGAAAAGCATAAGCCGATATGCAATGTGCCGACAGGATGTCGGCCAAGTCTTGTCAGGCACAAGGACGTGCCTTACAAGACGGTTGCACTATATCGGCTTAGGATTTGAGGATTGAGTGTGATGCTGGGGCGACGTTTTCTTGGTTCGCTCGATCGCGTCGTTTCAAAAGAATGAACGAGGAGCGCATGGATGCGCTTTGATATAAGCCAAGGAGGGTAAGGCTAATATGTCCTCCTGACTAGTTTCGACGCCCATCCATGGGCTACGACATACTTTTCTTTGATGCCCAAAGAACAAGTATGCAAAAGAAAGGGCACTCCCAACATCACACTGACTCCTCAAGTAAATAGCCAATATGAACGTCACCGCTGTGTAAGGGACATCCCTGTCCCTGTCACAGCTTTTCACGCATCCATGCGTTGAAATGACTCATTGGCAATTTACTTTCGGGTGTGATGAGGGAGACACAAGGCGCTGATAAATTCTTGTGGTGCTTGTAAGCGACTTAGCTGCTTCAGGAGATAAAACCAGAACTAACAAACAGCGCGATTTCCCCTCCATCGCACCCGAAAAGCATAAGTTGATATGCAATGTGCCGACAGGATGTCGGCCAAGTCTTGTCAGGCACAAGGACGTGCCTTACAAGACGGTTGCACTATATCGGCTTAGGGTTTGAGGATTAAGTGTGATGCTGGGGCGACGTTTTCTTGGTTCGTTCTTTTTCGTCGTTTAAAAAGAATGAACGAGGAGCGCATGGATGCGCTTTGATATTAACCAAGGAGGGGATGCTTGATTAGGACTGATGCGTAAAATCAAGTAGTTAACCTGCTTAATTGCTCAGGTTAGCGGCCTCTGTACGCTAAAAAAATATAATTGCTTATTAAGCCAAATTTAGGTGTAATGAATACATAATAAGCGCTGAGCAATGCAGGGAAAGTTTACATAACACTAGCTAAACTGATTACACTAGCTAGATGAGCTAGAGCCTCTAAAAAGCCTAAGTAAGCTATAGCATAAACAACACGAACCCTGTCATAACTAGCGGGTAGCGGCTCAGTCCTACAAGCGATTATGCAACGCAAACTGCGTGTCGCATAAATACTAAAATGTTAGCTCCAAAGGAAAATCATGGCACATTTAAATGAACAAGAAGGATCTATCGTCAGCCATTGCCCAGGTTGTCGTGGAGGTAGAAGCACTTTCGAATGGAAAGTAGATGGCCGAGCAATTGGGGCTCACGAGAGAAGTGAAGAAGACCGATATTGGCGGGACTGTATCATCTCTTATAGATTGTTTAAATGCGCAGGCTGCGGAATGGGAGCGTTTGGCATTGTAAAATTTGGCGGGGGAGGAAACTATCCTGGATCTTATAATCGCCTATTAAAATTCTTCCCGGAAAGTAAGCAGAGGTTATCCATACCTCACTCAGTTCCGCAAGGTATCGTCAATGAATTTCGCGAAGCTGAAACTTGCTTAGAAAACCAGTGCATCAGGGCTGCAGCGGGGCTAATTCGATCGGTACTTGATAAAACACTACGTGCAAACGGGTATAAAACCAAACAAGAATCCAATTTGTACAAACAAATTGAAGCTGCCGCTGAAGATGGTGTAATAACCCAAGCGAGGAAGCGTAGGGCTCATGATGAAATTAGAGTTCTAGGTAATGACGTTTTGCACGACGATTGGCATGAAATACCAGAGGATGATGTCGAGGCGGCGAGGCACTATTGTCAGAGAATACTTGAAGATTTTTATGATGATAGAGAATCTGTTCTAACCCTCTTGAGAGAAGCCGGAAGGAGTCCTGAAGAAGATCGTGAGTTAGAGGGTGCAGAGGGGTAGAGCTAACACATATGAGCCTTCTACGGTCAAGTAAGCATAAAGATTCTTTTTAGTTGCTTTTAAGCGGCTAATTTGTATTGGCAACGCTTAAACCTGTTCAACTTCGTTATGTCAGTTAGCCATTAAAATCGTTTACGGCAGACACATATTGAGGGCCTCTTATTGCGAACTCATCGCTGCCTAAATCAGTCGATACAACTTATAGTTTAGGGCCACTAGACATTCATCGGTTAACCTTAATCTTGCGCTACTCAAGAGGATGGCTCATTCGTCCAGTTAGTTAAAGGCTCAGCTAAGGTGTAAACGATTCAATTCATTGCTTAAATAAATGCGCACCAATGGGGTGCCTAATCAAGGCCAAGTAGCTTATTACTTCGACAACACTTAACCTGTAAAATTCAGCTATTACTGACAAAACACAAATAATGCATGGTTGTTCGTGCTTATCTAGTTAGGTGTAGAGCTCACCCCATTGTGCGACTTAGCTTTTTAAAAAGCGTTAATCGTCGAATACTATTTTGTTCTTAAGCATAAAATAAACACAACGACCGAGCTTATGGGCGAGCACTGAAAGTGCTTTGGCTTTGCTCATGCGTTTTTGTAATTTGTTTAAGTAGCACCGAGCTTTGTCATTTTCACGTAAATAAAGTAGGTAATCAATGAAACGCATGCTGATAATCTATCTACTTGCCTCATGGGGCTGTACAGGGTTAGCTTGGATCAACGGCGCTATTCTTTTATGGGATGGTTTTGATAATGCAGAGTATCGGGTTATTACTTTCGCGGTCGCACTGCTTTTTGGCTTGATCGGTGGCACTGTTTTTGGGGTGGAAAGAAGCCTGCGTAGAATCTACCGATGTTCCTACAATACTTCAGAGGAGCAGGCGAGGTCAAAATCTTCCTGTGCTTGGACATTACTCTATGTATGTCTTATTTTCGGAACGCTTCTTATAGGTGTGATAATGGGAAGCGGTTTAGTCGCGATCGTCGGAAGATTACAAAGTGGATTTCATATCTTTGGGTAAACACTAATGCAGATGTGTTCGACGCTCTAATAAGAAAGTGCTGACTAAAGTGCTACAAACCCGTTGAAGAATACCACCAAAGCGTTTTACGCTTCTAGCAAGGTACTAACACCATTCTTTTCTGACATACAGACAATCGGGTTTGATTAAATCTGATTAATCAAACCCGATAGATAGAGCTAACCCTTGTTAAACCAAGAATTAAACCAAGGTAAGATTATAGCGCTAATTTGTCTTGGGTGCTGGTATCAAAGTCGCTGGCATCGTGCCGTTCATGAAGCTGCTCATGAGGTTCTCCCCATGTTTTATTTACCATTTTTCCGCGTTTGACCGCTTCTCTTGAAGCGATGAGTCCAGCCCAGCGGATCACGTGTTCATAGCCATTGACGTCTAAAAACTCTGCCGCATCATATAGGTGTCCTTGGGCTAGCACGCCATACCACGGCCAGATTGCCATATCTGCGATAGTGTATTCATCACCACAAATATATTCTCTTGTGGCTAGGTGTTGATTTAGTAAGTCCAGTTGGCGCTTCACTTCCATCGTGTAGCGGTTGATTGGATATTCGTAGTGCTCTGGTGCGTAGGCATAGAAGTGACCAAATCCACCACCAAGTAGTGGTGCAGCCCCCATTTGCCAAAATAACCAGTTGAGGCACTCGGTGCGTTTTGTGGGATCTTGAGGAATGAACTTTTGGAACTTTTCAGCTAAATAAAGCAAAATTGAGCCAGATTCAAAGATTTTGGTAGGTTCCTTGGTGCTGGTATCTAATAACGCGGGGATCTTAGAATTTGGATTAAGTGCAACAAACCCTGAGCTAAATTGCTCACCTTCCATGATATTAATTAAAAAGGCATCATATTCTGCTTCTTTTACCCCGGCTGCTAAAAGCTCTTCTAGCAAGATAGTCACTTTCACGCCGTTTGGGGTCGCGAGAGAGTAGAGTTGTAACGGGTGTTTGCCTTGCGGTAGGGACTTTTCGAATCTTGCGCCTGCAGTAGGGCGGTTGATATTTGCAAACTTACTACCATCGCCACTTTGCCATGGCCACTGCCAAACTTTAGGTGGGGTATAACCCGATGTACTCATTTCATGAACTCCTTCTGTGACTGTCCAAATCCATTATAGAGTGTAGAAGTGAAATGGAAATGAACAAATCTTTGTGGATACAGGCTTACTCGTTGTGTCCAGATCTTAAGAGAGGGATATGAATAAGCTATCAACAAAAGATGGGGGGAGTAGTAGAATAAAAAAATGCCGATCAAAAGACCGGCATTCTTGAATTGGTTGGTTGGGAGTTAAAACACAACAGTTTGTGTTGCTGAACAGGCCGCAGTGCTACCTTGTTCGCACACTTGGTAGCCGTATGTACCGCCGCCTTTAACACTGATGCTGTCTGTATGACTATTATCATTGCTAGTTGTGACAATTTTACTACCGTTACGATAAATATCGACTTGTGACGTGCTTGCACCGTTCCAGCTTAAGTCAACATAACTGTTACCTTTTTGCTTATAACCCGAAGCTGAAAGCTCAACGCTTGTCGTGTTATCACCGTCACCTGAACCTGTACCACCGCCAGCACAACCGTTAGCGGTTAAGTAAGCGCTCGCATCTGCTGCTTTAACGATACCGTAACCAAAGTACACGTCTTTACCTGCAGCGCCAGCATCTGCTGCGGTTGCTTTTAATGCACTACGGATTTCTTCACCAGTACACTCTGGGTGGTTAGACCATACCAGTGCTGCAAGACCTGCAACAGCAGGAGTTGCCATTGACGTGCCGCTCATTAAGCCATAATCACTCGTACCAATGCTGATGTTCGCGTTTGTAGCTGCCATCAACGCAGTGCGATCTTCAAATGCAGCGCCAACCGCTGGGATTGATGTGCTGTTAGTATCACCTAAAGTGCCGTATAGCATGCCAGCTTCATTATTTACGATAATCGCACCGATACCACCAGATGCTTCACAGTTTGCTACTTTATCGTGGAATGAAATATTACCACGGTCAATTAAGCACACCTTACCGTTTGCAGCGCCATCAGTTGCTTCAGCGGTGCCCATAAAGTAAAGCGAGCCTGAAGCGTTACCACTGTTTTCCATTGCTGAACTTGCAAACGCCGCACCGTCAGCTGTCATGCTTGAAGAAGTCGCCATGTCTGCTGGGTAAGTTGAAAGTGTATCAACACCGCCTGCAGTTACCTCTACACAAATATGCTCGTCGTTAGTCGCGCGTTTTCCACGGCCAGAAGTACAGCTTGGATACTGAGAAAAGTCTGCAATTTGATTATCTGCATCGTTTGCACCGATCATCATTACTGAAGGATAGCCTGCAGGATATGAACGAACATTGTTGCCATCGTTACCAGCTGCCGCAACCACTAAGCCACCAGCATTACGGAAGTTTTCAAATGCGTTTGATTCTGTATTGTTTGAGCCACCGCCGCCCAAACTCATATTGATGATGTTTGCACCTGCTTGTGAGCATAGGTTTGCTGCGTGAGCAAGATCAGAAGAGTAGCCCCAACCTTCTGCGTTAAATACTTTAATAATGTGCATTGGCACGCCAGGTGCCATGCCGATAACACCAATATTATTGTCAGCAGCACCGATAGTACCGGCTACGTGTGTGCCGTGTGGACCACCATTTTCATACCAATTACCTGTGCCGCTGTCATTATCACCGGTGATATTACCCCAAATGAAATCAGGGTTTGATTGGTCAAGACCTGAGTCAATCACACATACTTTCATGCCGGCATTGGCATTGAAAGTAAGTTGATCAGCTTGTGATTGGTACACCGCATAAGGCGTAACCTGTTGCTGCATTGGGTTACCTGCGTCGTCGTTATAAATCCCCAGAGGGTAACGCTTTTGGTCTGCTTCAACGAGTTTGATGTGTGGGTTGTTTAATAAGCCCTTTACTTGACTAAGATCTTTGCCAGTAAAAGTTGCAGCGAAGAAGCCATCGCCATCAACGTGCAGCTCAGCGCCAAGCTTTTTAGCAAGTGCTTTTACGACGCCTTTTTTCGAATTATCGACCTGAATGATGTATCGATCGTCAGATGCCTGTGCTTGTGACATAGCGCAAGCGCCTGCGATAAGTAGTGCCCCAGTTAACTTGTTTAATTTCATTGTTATTTTCTCAGTTACATTGCGTGAATATTGTTGTTAATAAAAACTAACAACTTCTTAACGGTGGTTAGCATATAACCAATAACAAGAACTCGTAAAGAGTAAATTATGCAGATTTGTGGAATTAATAAGAATATTTAATTACTTTAATATAATGTATGGTTATGATAGGACGTCTAACCATACATCGTAGTTATTAATAAAGGAACTGTACTGATAATTGCTATTATATCAATTCTAATTAAGCTGCACTGTGAAGCTGATGACGGTGCTTCGTAGCCAGTAATAGCAAGAAAGGTAACGCCAGTAGTAAGTGCAACGCGAGTTGAATAGGGGCATCCAATGCTAGTGGTTGCGTCATGGTTGCAAGCACCCCTGCGCCACTCATCTGTAGTACCCCAATCAACGCTGAAGCCGTCCCAGCTTGTTTCGCAAACCCAGATAATGCTTTACCTGCCGCTGCTCCAATTGTAAATGCAAAGCCGACTGACGCCATATACATAGGCAGTACAAAATGCGCTATTTCAGTTTGTGGCAAAGCCAGTAACAACAGGCCGCTAAAGCTAAAAACGGCAAGGCCAAAGGTGAGTGACTTCTGGCTATTGCGCTTGATGAAGTGGGGAGCAATAAAACTTGCGACAATACTCAGCGCCGCATTGCCAGTAAACCAAAACGTGAAGTCGGAAACACTGCCGCCCATTTTTGCCATGATCCACCCCGGAGCCGAAATCACAAATACCAGCATTGCAGCCATACCAAGCATCGCTAAGGCGGCATTGTAAATGAAAGTCGTGCTACTGAGCATCGGCTTAAAACGTCTCAAATCAAGGATATGACCGCTGTAATGTGTATCTTCGGGGCGAGTCTCTTTATAGATAAGAGAAACCAAGATGAGGCCAAGAGCGGCAAAGCCAAACAAAAAGCTAAAATTACTTTGCCAGCCAAATTCGACGGTGAGCCATGCACCTAAAATAGGGGCTAATGCTGGGATAAAACATACAATACCATTGAGGTAAGTGATCATTTGGCCACTGCCTTTGTGTCCAAAGCTATCACGAACAATAGCAAAAGCGCTGACGAATGTGGCGCAAGCGCCCAGGCCTTGTAACACTCGAGCTACCATCATAAGTGGCCAAGTGGAGACTGTGCTTGCCATCACGGCGCCAAGCGCAAACAACACGATTCCAACCAGTGCAACTGGCTTACGGCCATATTTATCCGCAAGCGGACCTGCTATCAATTGTCCAAGACCCACAGCTAACATATAAATACTCACAGTTTGCTGAATTTGGCTTTCTGATACTTGAAGGCTGGACTGCATGTCCACAAACGCAGGTAGATAGAGATCGATACCTAAAGGGCAAAAGATAACAAGTAAAGCGAGAATAAAAATCAGTGCTTTTGAATTTGATTGGGTCATGGCGTCTCCTTTTGGCCGTTATTGTATTGTGGAGAATGAGAAAAGACAGGACAAAGCGCCGATTTAGCAAATTTTTAAGATATTTTATTCGCTGATAATTGTAGACGGTTGATTAACTGGTCAGATGTGTTAATTTTAAGCAAAATCATTTTAGAAAAATCTTATGTCTGCACCACTTTTAAAAATTTATAAAAGGATGAGTTGGTTGCCATTTGGTAAATGGATGTTCAGTAAGGCGGTATGTCGTAAGGCACCTTACTTTGGCACCATTAAGCCTAAAATCACACAATTGAAGCCCGGCGTTTGTAGGGCCACAATTCGTAACCGTAAAGCCATTCATAACCACATAGGTACGGTTCACGCTATTGCTCAGTGTAATCTTGCGGAGTTGTGTGCTGGAGTCATGACAGACGCGACCATCGACCATAAAACCCATCGCTGGATCCCAAAGGGGATGTCAGTGCAATACCTAGCTAAAGCCGAGACAGATCTACATGCCGTGGCGCAAATAGAATATCCGCGAACATGGCAAGATAAAGAAGAGCTCGTTGTTCCGGTGGAAGTTTTTAATACTGTGGGAGAGAAAGTGTTTCACGCCGACATTAACATGTATATCAGCGCAAAAAGATCTTAATTGTTTATGATTTGATCGTCAGCAGAGTCAATTGCCGTGACGTTATTGGCTCGCTCGTTACGGTGCGTCAGTTTACCATCGACATGCGCACCAGCTTCAATCGTTAAGGTCTCGTGTTCGATATTGCCAAATACTTGAGCGCTAGGAAGCAGCGTAACTTGTTTGGCCTGAATATCACCTTCGACCTTACCTAATATCGTCAGTTCATTGGCTTGGATATTACCTTGTACTAAACCTTTATTGCCGATGATTAGTTTTTCGATGTCGAGGTTACCATGGACGGTACCATCTAATTGCAGTTCACCTTCACAGACAATATCGCCCGTGACTTTAGTGCTTTGAGCAATAATGGCTGGGACGTCGTTTCGTTGGTTTTTAAAAGAGTTAAACACGAATGCCTCACTATCGCAGCGTAATTGCAATTAGATGTTACTTATTGAATGCGCGGGCGATTTTAATTGGGTTTAGGTGTTTTTTACCTTGAATCACTTCATAGTGCAAGTGCGTCGCTGTACTTCTTCCTGTGCTGCCCATTAGTGCAATTACGTCACCTTTATTGATTTGCTGGCCTTTTTTTACCTTAATGGTGTGAAGGTGCCCGTAGCGTGTGGTGATATCGTTGGCGTGCTCAATTTCAATAAAATTGCCATAGCCGCCATTTTTCCCCGCTCGTTTAACTGTGCCAGAAGCTGGAGCTACGATCTGTGTCTTGTGCCAACCTGCGAGATCGATACCTTTATGATAGGCACGGCGGCCAGTGATCGGGTCTTTACGAAAACCAAAAGCACTGGAGACATAATATTTCTCCTGAGCGACAGGCAGTGTATCTGGCAGTTGGCCAATCATCGTCGCTAACTGCGCATAAACAGCGTATTGATCAATGGCATTAATAAAGCTGGCTTCTACCAATTCTAAGTCGGCTTGGAAGTAGGGACCACCTTGTGCTTCTGAGAAGTCAGATGATAGTTGTAATCCTGCACTGTCGATGGATTCTTGCATCGCTGCAATTTCAGCGCTGAACGATTGCCCAAGTTGTTCGCTGAGCTGTCGTTGCTGGATAAGTAGGTGACTGGCTTGGGGAGCAAATTCGGTTGTGGTACTTGGTTGTGAGCTGTTAAGGTCTGTCGGTGTTTCTTCTAGCTCGCCTTCCACTACGTTGTCGTCAGTTGTTTGAGTCGAATCAACCAATGATTCAAGCACACTGTGCTGCTGTGACAGTTGGTCAAGCATGCCTTTTTGCTGTGCTAATTGTGCTTGAAGCTGTGATTTTTCTTTTTGCCACTTGGCTTGCAGCTGCGCTAAGTTTTGTTGCTCTTTAGTGAGCTGGTCACCGTTTTCTTGTAATTTGAGTGAGGCATTGGCTATCCAAATAGCGACAGCAAGCAAAATCAAAATCGAGCAAGCTTGAACCCAAGATGGCAGTTTCAGCATCTTGACAGTTGCGTCTTGACGAACAATTAATTGAGTCGGCTTAAACAGCTTTAGATATAGGCGCTTGAGTACTTGCAACATTCAACCTCGGATTTAAATCAGCGCTACACTCTAACAATTTTTAGTCAAATTTCCAGTTTTTAGAACTAAAAAAAGGCATGAAATCATCATGCCTTTGATTTAAAAGTAAATAAAATTGCGATTAACGCACGAATAATTGCGATTATTTTGCTGGAAGTATAGTGCCTTCAACACAGCCAAAACCAATACGGTTGTAGCCTTGGGCTTCACACCAACCGCGCATAATTACTTTATCGCCATCTTCTAGGAACTTACGCTCTTCTCCGTTTGCAAGCGTGATAGTTTCTTTACCGCCGCGTGATAGTTCGAGTAATGAACCCGCTTCTACATGCTCAGGGCCTGATTGCGTGCCTGAACCTAGCATATCACCCGGTAAGAAGTTACAGCCATTCACAGTGTGGTGTGTAACCATTTGCGCAACCGTCCAATAGCTGTGCTTGAAGCTGGATTCAGACAGTTTGCTTGGTTTAGCGCCTTCGCTACGCATTTTTTCAGTCTCTAGTAAGACATCCATGCGAATATCAATAGCACCAGACTCGCGGTTTTGCGTTGATTCTAAGTATTCTAGCGGTTGTGGATCGTTTTCATCACGGTGCCATTGAGTACGGTATGGTGCAAGTGCTTCGGTGGTTACAACCCAAGGAGAAACTGTTGAAGCAAAGTTTTTCGCAAGGAATGGACCTAATGGTTGATATTCCCAAGCTTGCAAGTCACGTGCAGACCAGTCATTGAATAAACAAAAACCAAAAACGTGATCTTCAGCGTCTTTAATTGCGATAGAGTCGCCAAGTTCATTACCTTTACCTAGGTAAATACCTAGCTCTAATTCGTAGTCTAGACGCTTACAAGGACCGAATGACGGCGTATCTGCATCTGGTGCTTTGGTCTGGCCTTTAGGGCGAGGGAACGTTTGACCTGAAACACCAATAGACGATGCACGGCCATGATAACCGATTGGTACCCACTTGTAGTTTGGTAGCAGTGGGTTATCAGGACGGAACAGGCTACCTACCGCTGTTGCATGGTAGATTGAGGTATAAAAGTCGGTGTAATCGCCAATGTGACAAGGCAAAGCATATTCCACGTCATCTTGTGCAACCAATGCGCTTTCAAGGCTTGATTGCAGCTCAGAACCTTCACGTAATGCGCGAGACAGGGCAAGTCGAAGTGCTGACCAGTACTGCTGGCCCATACCCATAAATTCATTTAATGCTGGGGCATTTGCAGCTTCGGCGGCCTCAGCTGCGTCGCCTGTAAATAGGTTAGCGTCAACAACAGCGCCAAGGTCTAGTACTTGATCGCCAATCGCAACACCGCCGCGAAACTCTTCATTACTGTTCTTACGACGAAATACTGCAAAAGGTAAGTTTTGAATAGGGAAATCAGTTCCAGTCGCATTCGCACTAGCTACCCAACTTGTTAATTGGATGTCGTGTGTTTCATTAATTTGAGACATTGCCTTTCCTTTAATTTTGGCTTTCAACTTGAGTTATGGTCAAAAGTGAAAAACTCAAGTCGTAATAGCAATTTGATAAACCACAAAAAGCAGCTATCGCTAGCTGCTTTTTTATTAATTTGATATGTGTGTTTAGATTACACCACGGCGCTCTTGGTCGCGTTCAATCGACTCGAATAACGCTTGGAAGTTACCTTCACCAAAGCCGCCATCGTCAACACGTTGGATCATTTCGATGAAGATTGGGCCAAACAGGTTTTTAGTGAAGATCTGTAGTAGGTAGCAGTCTTCGCTTTGGCTATCTACTAGGATTTGGTGCTGTCTGATCTTTTCTTTATCTTCTTTAACCCAAGGCACACGGTCAAAGATAGTGTCGTAGTAGTGATCTACGATATCTAAGGTGGCAATGGTGCTCTTGTCTAGTTTATCTAGTGAACTAACCAAGTCGTCAGTCAAAAATGCTAAATGCTGTACACCTGGACCATTGTACTCATCTAAGTACTCATCGATCTGGTTGTTGTTGTCGTCTTTGCCTTCGTTGATTGGAATAGAGAAGGTGCCACATGGTGACTTAAGTGCATAAGAAAGCAGCGCCGTTTTTTGACCTTTGATGTCAAAGTAACGAACTTCAGTAAAGCCAAATACGTCTTTATAGAAGTTAGCCCAAGTTTCCATCGTCCCTTTGTAAACATTGTTCGTTAGGTGGTCGATGCGCTTAAAGCCTTTGTCTTCAACAATTTTTTGCTCTTCTAGGTCAACGAAGTCTTGCTCGAAGATTGACCCTTTATCGCCAAAGTTTTCGATGAAATAGATAAGGCTATCGCCGATACCGTAAATCGCTGGGTATGGTAAGTCTTTGTGTGTTGAGTCAGTCGCAGGTTTTGCACCACGCTCAACCGCAGTATCAAACGCCTTTTGCGCATTTTCTACACGCCAGCCCATAGAGCAAATTGCCGGGCCGTGGCTTTTAGCAAACTGTGCTGAGAAGCCTTCACGCTCGTTATTCAACAGGAAGTGAATATCGTGCTGGTTGTAGTAAACGATATCTTTGTCTTTAAATTTCTTTAGTTTTGAGAATCCAAAGTCAGTGAATACCTTATCCATGTAATCAGCGTCTGGTGTTGCATATTCTGTAAACTCGATGCCGACTAGGCCTAGTGGATTATTTACTTCACTCATTGTTTTACTCCCGTATTAAGCACTGGGTGACTTGTTAGTATTTATGACTGGATGATTAATCAAATTACTGCAAAGGGGAAGTTAGAGGCAGTAAATAGCAGTAGGAGACTTTGTAAATTTAGTTGCACAATTGCCATGTAAAAGACACAAAATTGACACAGGCGTGACGATAATTATTTTTGCTTAAATTTTGACTAAAAACAGCAAGGTGCTTTGCGGGGTATTTTGTAACTTTATTTTTATATTGCTATGATTTTATTTGGTTTTTATGTTTTTAGTTGATGGACTATATGAGAGAGGGGATTTTTATCACACGACTACATTGAGAGGGAAAATGGCGCTAAGTGTATTTAAATCTTTACGTATGGCTATTGTGGGAGAGGTAAACCACGCTAAATTAGCGTGGTTTACAGCAAATATTATTGCTTCTCAGCGGATACTTCTAGCTCTTCCGCAAGGTAATGTTCTTGCGTATGAGGTTCGTGCTTGCCCTCAGCGCCGTGCATCCAATCTACAAGCTTGTTGCTTAATAGATACATTAACACAGCAGATAGCAAGGCAACGCCGCCTAAACCAATGAAGATGCTCATCGCGTTTTCCATTGCTTCTTGGCCTTCACCGATGAAAGAGCCAACAAGGCCAGCAAGCTTGTTTGCAACAGCTGTACATAGGAACCAAATACCCATTAGCAGTGATGCTAAGCGCAGCGGCGCCAGTTTACTTACCATAGAAAGACCGATCGGTGATAAACATAGCTCACCAAGGGTGTGGAACATGTAGAACAATACTAACCAAATCATGCTGATCTGAAGTGTGCCACCGGCTTCACCACCTTCTGTTGCAAGCGCAAGCATCATGGTTAAGAAACCAAGTGCTAAGAACACTAGACCAATTGCAAACTTCACGGGAGAGTTCGGTTCTTTGTTATCTAGCTTTAACCAGATCATCGCTACTAATGGCGCAAATACAATGATGAAGATAGAGTTAAGCGACTGGAACCAAGAAGCCGGGATCTCAAAGCCCATAAACATACGGTTGGTATAGTCGTTTGCGAATAGGTTCATCAAACCACCAGCCTGTTCGAAACCCATCCAGAAGATAATTGAGAAAACACTCATGGTGAAAATAACACGGATACGATCTTTTTCTTTCTTCGTAAGCGGTTCTTTAGTCTGTGAGTCAGACATCTGTTGAGAAAGTTTAGCAGAAGGTACTTTACCGATATCGCCAAGGTATTTCTGGCTTAAGATAAGCTGCATAACCACAGAAATGATCATACCAATACCTGCTGCGATAAAGCCTGCCTGCCAGTTCACGACCGCTGCTACATAACCCGCAACAAGTGGACCTAATGCACCACCTAAGTTGATACCCATATAGAAGATAGTGAATGCACCGTCACGGCGCTTGTCACCTTCTTGGTATAAATCGCCAACCATCGTTGAGATATTTGGCTTGAATAAACCATTACCTAAACAAAGCAATGCCAAGCCAAGGTAGAAGACGTTTACTTCTTGTCCTGCCACAACGCTGTGAGGAATACCCATAATAAAATGGCCAGCAGCCATTAAAATACCGCCAATAATGATGGCTTTGCGCTGACCTAATACGTTATCTGCAAGCCAACCACCAAATAGTGGGGTGAGATAAACGGCCATCGTAAATGTGCCGTAAAGACTTAGTGCGTCGGCATTACTCCAACCGAAGCCACCATTTTGAACTTGTGCTACAAGATAAAGAACTAAGATGGCACGCATACCGTAGTAGCCAAAGCGCTCCCACATTTCGGTACCAAATAATAAGAAGAGGCCTTTAGGGTGACCCAGAAATTCTCCGGCCTTCGGAACTGAATTCATATGTACTTCCTAATCTAATCAATGTGTTGTATCTGGTCATTTTTATAAAGGATGCGTTATTGCATCTAATGTTTTTCAATCAACACTGAATAATGAGCCATGTACTTAGCGTGCAACGTTTGAAGCGACGTGCGGTAAATAGAACACTTTTCAATGCAGATTGGCATTGCTCATCGAGTCACCGAGTAAAAATCTTAATCAGATATTTGCTTGTATGAACTCAGGCATGCCTGTACTTTTTTTGAACGGGTGACCAGTACCTATTTCAACTAGCGTTTGTTGTATGTAACGACTAACTAATTTAAAAAAGTGCGTCAGTATACTCAGTGAGAATTAATAGGGGAAGTGTTTGGAGTCAGAAAGCGCATAAAATGCGGTCAGTGATTCAGGGAAGGATCATGCTTTTAGATGGCGGTTATATCTAAACGAATGGCGTGAGCATTAATATCGCTGATATTTACCACTCATTGCAGGTGTAGGAGCAGGTTGACCCTGCGATCCATTTATCTTTACCTTGCTGAAAAAACGCCTGCCCTAGTGGTGACAGGATTTGTGGGGGCTGCGACCCCCACATCATTAGGCTTCTTGACTCAAATATTGTTGGATAAACTCGGTTGCGGCTAAAAAGTCCTGCTCCAATTTATCACGCATCTGGATCAGCTGATCGGTGGTAAGCGTGCCTTCCTTACATAAAGTCTCAAACTCTATGGCTGTTTCAGCTACTTTTTCGGCACCGATAGTTTTAGAAATGGACTTAAGTTGATGACAAGCTTCAATGATTTCTTCTTGGTTCATCGTGATCACCGCACCATTTACATCACGTGTTAACTGGCTACTTTGCTCTAAGTACATTCGAAAAAAGCGATTTCGTTTCGCTTCATCATGATTTACATACTTGTTGAGCATGTCCATATTGATAGCTGGCGCGGGCTCGCTTGCTGCTGTCGCAATAACTTCAGGCTCTGCAACCATAACTTCATCAACTTCAGGCTCCAGCTCTGTTTCTTGCTCTGATCCCGGCTGTACTTGGCTAGCGGCTGCTGGTACAGCAGCTGATGGCTCAGCACTTGGTTTCGGTTGCTGTGCTTTTGGTAAGCTTTCTATACACTTATTAAGTGTTGCCTCTAATACATTTAACTCTACTGGTTTGGTGATATAGTCATTCATGCCACCAGCCTCACAACGTTCTCTTTCACCTTTGAGCGCATTGGCTGTCACGGCAATGATGTATGGTTGTTCAATGGTATCTGTTGCGGTTTCTACATAGTCTCTAATATGTTTGACCATGTCGTAGCCCGACATCTTCGGCATATGTAAATCGGTCAGTACGATTGGAAAGTGCTCTTTTTTCCAAAGCTCTAGGCCTTCCTCACCATTTTCCGCAACCTCGACACCATAGCCTAACAGGTGTAATTGGTCGGTCAGCACTTGCTGATTTAATACGTTATCTTCAACTAACAACACCAGTTTGTTGGTTGCTCTTGCTTCATCAACGCTTAAAAAGTCGTTGATAGTGCGTGATGGTTTAATTTCCTTTGGTTTATGCAAACCGGCAGCAACCAAGATAGCCGTCATAAAGCTAGACTTACATAACGGTGATGCATTGAGATAGAAAATATTTTTGTGATTAAGGGCAGCTTCGTCCATTTTACTTAGAACAACAACTTGCTGTTCGTTTTTCTCAAGCGAGTAAACGACGGTTCTTAGCTCTTCATTGACCTTGTCCATGCCGTCTAAACCATCTAGCACCCAAATAAGTTTATCTTCGTGCTGGTGTTCGGTTATTTCGCTTTCATCGATAGCAATCACACTCGCGCCCATGAATGAAAGGTAGCGGTTTAAAATAGTGCGTCTTTCATTATTTGGGGTGAGTAGGGCAACAGTACGGCCGTTTAACAATTGCTTATTCGCGTAATTAACTTTGCCATCCACACTAAATGGCAATTCCACGACAAACTCGCTTCCCATGCCAATATCCGAGTTAACATGGATACTACCCAGCATGAGTTCGATTAAACTTTTACAAATAGAAAGGCCAAGTCCTGTACCGCCAAATTCGCGGGTGATAGAGCCCTCAGCTTGAATAAACGGATTAAAAATTTCTCTCAACTGAGCTTTTGTCATGCCTTTACCATTGTCAGTGACGGTAAAGCGTAAGGTGTAATGCTCCGAGGTGTTTTGTGCAACTTCAACGGAGATTTTTACATAACCTTGGGTTGAGTCATCTGTAGTCGTGAATTTAATAGCATTACTGCACAGGTTATAAAGTACTTGCCTAACGCGCACGGTGTCACCAACTAAATTCGTTGGAATGTCAGGAGCAATAAACAGTTGTAAGTCTAACTTACGTTTTTTTGCTACTGATGAAAGCACACGTGCGACTTCCTCTGTGGTTTCAGCCACCGAGAAAGCACTGTTGTCTATGCGTAATTTACCGGCCTCAATTTTAGAAAAGTCGAGAATATCATCGAGAATACCAAGTAAAGAGAAAGCCGAGTCGCGAATAATCGTGGTGAGGCGATGTTGAGCACCATCAAGATCGGTTTGACGCAGTAAATCAATAGTACCAATGACGCCGTTCATTGGCGTGCGGATCTCATGGCTCATGGTGGCTAAGAAAGTGGTTTTAGCATCACTAGCACGCTCCGCATTTAAAATCGCTTTTTCTAGCGCCAGCGTGCGGGCTTGAACTTCAGTTTCGAGACTTTCTTGAAGCTGCTTTAACTCATTTTGCGTTGCTTGATCGGACTCTATGGATGATTGAACTTGCTTTAACAGTGCATTTATCGCTTCAGCAACCTCAGCCAGACCGCCACTATAATAAGTACCCACCGTCGACTTGTAGTTTTTATCCGTCGTTAGATGATTGATTTCTGAGATAAGCTCTTCAGTATCGTTACTTGATGCGCCAGAAAGCCGACGAGCCGCAATCACAACAATCATCAAGGCGCTAATAATAGCGGCAGCGAGCAGTATATAGGCAATGAATGGATCGCCTGATGATGTAGTTGCAACGGGTGGTGTATAAGTCAAAATGAGTTCACCAACGTTTTGCTCATCTAGTCGCAGTGGCATGTGGTAAACCTGCATTGTGTCTCTGTTATAAGACTCTTCGCGATTCAGTGCAATGATTTGCTCACCTGCACTTTGTTGAAATACCAAGTTTGGTTGCCCCATCCCCGTATTGACGTACAAATAGCCGCCCAAATGTTCGTTAGATGCTAATAATGCGGATACAATCTGTTTGGCACTGTCAAAACCGTGTTGTGTGACCACCTTAGCAAGGGGAGTTGCAACTGTTGTTGCTTGTTGTTGTAGATTTACGGTTGGTGCGGCAGGGACGTCAGCTTGCTTTGGCAGTAGGTAAGCACCTGCGGCGCTACATAGTCCAACAGTCAGTATTGCGATAAATAAAAAAAGTATCCGTCCATTTGCATTGGTATTCGCGCTATTTGGCATGCTTAATCCCGAAAGAATTATTTATACTTATTAGTTGTAGCAATCCTACCACCTTCGGCAAGTTTTTACCTCTCGTTTTTCAATCAATAGTGGCAATACACTGAGATCACCTGATTGTTTTAAATCTTAAAATAATCAGGTTGTTATCTCGATAATTGTAACTACGCCTGCGATGTGTAAAGCATTAAACTTTAATAAAAATTAAATTTTACGTAACGTTTTTATAAAGTAGTATTCGTTCAACCTAATACTTATAAGGATATCTCATGTTTCTACGTCAAAGTCGGCTGGCGTTTGGTTGGCTTATTACACTGCTGGGCTGCGCCTTACTAACTGGCTGTAATAACAGTGACAATTCTATTGTTATTGAAAAGAGTGCTCGCGAAGACATAGCCGTCACTCCGCCGCGCTATGGCAAGGTGGGAGACGGGCTACTCAACGAACAACTGGAAGCAATCCGAGCTGAGTTTGCTATGCCCGCACTTGGCGGGTTTATCGTTTATGGGGATGAGTTGATTGAGCTTGATGTAGCTGGTGTGCGAGTGAGTACAGGGCAAGCTCTGGTCACCAAACTTGATAAGTGGTCGATTGGTTCGTTCAGTAAATCCATGACAGCAACCGTCGCTGCTCGCTTGGTTGAGCAGGGGTTAATTCAATTTGACAGTCGGGTGAGTGATGTTTTTCCTGAGTTAATCGGAAAAATTAACCCTGAATTTGAGTCTGTTACACTAGGGCCTGTTGATCTTTCAAGTTTGTTTTTGCAGCAGTTTGATTGGTATTTATACAAGGCAGAGCCGGCGTAGCATAGTTATTCTATGTGAGTCAGGCGATAAAGACTTTATGCTCCTGCAAAGTCACCTTACCCCACATCCTTGTGGGGCAACACAGAAGAAATGCCAATCAAGCGCTGCCCTTTGGGTTCACCTGAGTGCGCTTTGTTCATTGTTGCTCAACTTTTGCCTAGATTACTAGGCGGCAAGTCGAGCGTCGCGACCAAAACACACTCAGAAGAACAAAAATCAAACAGCAAAGGTCAACAGGCCCTAACTGCACTGCTTTCGATGACTTCGGGCTTAAAGCGTGATCTTGACTCCATGTATTCTGGTAAGTGGCATTTAGATCAACGTGGCATGGTCGAGCAAAGATATGCCTGGACTCAAGAGGTGTTAACGACGCAACCAGAAGTGACTCACGGAACCTATCTATATAGCAATGCAGGTTATGTTGTTGCAGGCCATATGTTGGAGCGTGTGACGGGGCAATCATGGGAAGCGTTAGTGAAGCAAGAGGTATTCATCCCTCTTGGAATGGAAAATATTGGATTTGGGCCTGCTAGTTATGGAGACCCAGAAGGACAGCCGAGTGGTCATCAGATGCGAGAAGGGCAGTGGCATCCAATAACACCGGCCGACAGGGTCGATCTACCAAACGTTGTTGGACCTGCTGGGTTAGTCAGTACGACCTTGACCGATCTGTCATACTATTTACGTGCTTATCTCGCGGGTGCCAGAGGTGGTGATAATTTGATTGGTGCTAATTCATATACGCGACTGCTCACACCGGTTAGCCCAGAATATGGCTTAGGCTGGATCCTTACTCCAAACGACAATAGCTTTCATCACAATGGCTTTACTGGGACCTTCTATTTAGACAACTTAGTGTTGCCAGAAAAGAACATAGCGATATTAGCGGTAACAAATGGCGATACAAGTAATGCAAAACAAGCGGTAGAAAAAGCGATACAGGTCATGCAACAAAGATTTGAAGCTCAACATAAAGACAATCTCTAAACAGGGTTGATAAACCTTGTTGCCGAGCTTCGCTATAGGGATGAGATAGAATATGTATCTCCATTCTATTTTATTCCTTTAAGCACATATTTCTCTTAAGTGACGCCTTTTTCTTTGTTGTTGGCCTAGAGCGGTTTGCGTTATTCATAGATATAAGTCGATAAATACAGTAAAACATGGCTAGTCGGGTGTTTTTTCATCGAAAAAGCGGTATTTTAACCGCTTTGTCTGAAAACTGTGCAAACGATAAATGTATTTAAAAAAAGGGTTGACTTAGAACCGCAAAACCCGTTTAATACGCCGCACGCCCAGATAGCTCAGTCGGTAGAGCAGAGGATTGAAAATCCTCGTGTCGGTGGTTCGATTCCGCCTCTGGGCACCAGATTAAAATCATTGCATTAGCAATGTGGTGCATGCAGAAACTGCATGGTACACGAATTAGTGTGCCGACTTAGCTCAGTTGGTAGAGCAACTGACTTGTAATCAGTAGGTCATCCGTTCGACTCGGATAGTCGGCACCATTTAATTTAGGCGTCAGCCAATAATTTCTAGTTAGCTTAGTAAGAAGAGTTTCCTAGACATTAAAAAAGATTTGCCCAGATAGCTCAGTCGGTAGAGCAGAGGATTGAAAATCCTCGTGTCGGTGGTTCGATTCCGCCTCTGGGCACCAATAATTTAGTGTGCCGACTTAGCTCAGTTGGTAGAGCAACTGACTTGTAATCAGTAGGTCATCCGTTCGACTCGGATAGTCGGCACCACTTTATTTAGGCGTTAGCCTGTGTTTTCTAGATAGCTTAGTTATTTAGATACTAAAAAATTTGCCCAGATAGCTCAGTCGGTAGAGCAGAGGATTGAAAATCCTCGTGTCGGTGGTTCGATTCCGCCTCTGGGCACCATCCCCTCTCGCTTACAGCACATTTTTAAAATACCGTTTCCTACAAAAACACCCATTTCCTACAAAATCTATAGCTTCGTCGCGCATGACGGAGGCGATTTAGCGAACGCCAGAAAGCAAAAAACCGCGATATAGAAACTCAGATTAAGTTTGGCGACTTAAGCTTCCAACGCGGCTTTCATAAACATTCGAAAGTGTTTATATGGCTATCTTAGCCGTAGGGTAATCCTGTGTCTAGTAGGTAGTTAAAAATTTGCTGACGACGTTCCTGTCGAAAATGAGTTGAGTCACAACCAAAAAAATAAATTTGCACCAAATGCAAAGCAAAACTTGGGCAACCAAGGTAGAAAGAAGCAAGTCTTCTTCTCATTAGAAGTGCTGCATGAAACTAAATCTGATACCCAGACATTAATTTTGGGTCATATTGCGTATCATCATGCTAAACACGGAAAATTTAACTCCAGCGTTTCATCTATCGCGAAACACCTGTGCTATTCAATCAACGCTGTAAAAAATGCGCTGAGTCAGCTTCTAAGCGCTGAAAATGATGAAAAACAGCCATTGTTGTTCGAAGAGTGTACAAAAGACTACAGTCGTACATTGAGGCTTAATTTAAAACATCCGCTAGGCTACCGACTACTTCAAAGCTACACGCAAATCATTCATGGCCAACAAGCAGCGAATACACTTCCCCTCTATGGTCTTCAGTTACATTTATTCGACTCAAAAAGCCGATATGACTCTCGTCACCAACACAAAATGCTGATGCTACATGCGTTGATCAGCAGTAAAATCAAAGCTAGCAAACTATCTACACGCAATAAACGAGATACCTACCAACAAAGCATTTCCCAGCTTTCTAAAAAGTTGGGATGGGCATACATGACAGTAAAGTCTTTAATTGAAACGATGCGGCCACTTGGTTTGTTGTCTGTGATAAAAGAGCAAGTAAGTCGTGTAGCAAAGTTTATATTTGGTGAAGTGAAGGCTAGTAAAGCCAAAGTGCACCGAACGATAATTCCCAACAAAGAGTTCGAAACACCTCCAATTGAGCGATACCGCGATATTCCCATAGCTTAATACAGCTTTCGCAAAGCTAAATCAGAACTGCCTCGATGTAGGGCTTTGTAGTGCCTGAAATTCAAGAAATAGAGCACACAGCTTCTCCGTTGGCTTTTCAAGATGAATGAAAGTCAGAGTTTTCCTAGTTTAAGCAACTTAAAGGTCTAAATGTGCTCTTTGCAAAGCCTTGAGGGCACTGTGTAGGTAAATTAGTGGTAGGTGTTTTAGGCTCAGCCTAAATTAGGACACAAGGTGGTAAATTTAGTGATTTATCACTTTTAACTGGTGATACCTTTAAATATAGTGTTTAAATATAAATAGATAGATTTTTACCAAAACTTAGTTTGGCCAAAATCATTTTTAAGTTTTTTAAAGGTAGCCGTTGTAATGGAAAAGATTGAGCTTGGAGTTGAGCCAGTAACGTTTCAGCATGATCTGAATGGTGAAAATGTATTTTTCTGTGTTGGTCAAACTGACTTTGAGCGATTTGGTGTCGAGTGCGTTTCAAAACGAGCTGTGTTGAAAGGTGTGTCAGATGATGAAAGTGAAGCAATTCAAGACTATATGATGCAAGTTATTTTGAGCATGTCTGATGAAAAGCCTTTGAGTAGTAGTGGTACACACTAAAAAGTGAACAAGTCTAGGAGGGGGTGCGTTTCGCCGTGGTTGAGGCTTTAGATATTTCCCCTCTAGTTTCTTGCGTGGAGTACCTCCAGATTGACAATTTAGTTCAGACTATGAGAAAAGTTATGCTTAATCGACATTGTTTAAGGAAGGAGATGCTGTGAATTTATCTCAATTGATTGGACGCATGGTTAACTTTTTACAAAAGCATATTTGGCTATTGAGCATCTTTTTCTACTTACAAGGAACTGTTTATTATGTCGAGTATCTTAAGGTATTGAGAGTCGATCCCGATTACTACCCATTGACCTTCGAACAAGTCCTGTCATATTCAGTGACGATCTATATGCAAGAGCCTTTTTTAACCGGCCTTTTACTTCTTTTTTGTTTTGGTATATCAGCGTGCCTGTTGACTGATAGGGTTATGAACTGGGTGAGAAACAAGTTTAATAAAGTATTAAAAAAACAAAAGCGTAAAGAAAATATAGTAAGAGACATAGACTTGATTACGCCACTTGAAAATATTCAGCCGAACTCAGTGCAAAAGGGAGGATTACAGGTTGCAATTATTGTTTATTCGGTACTTGTGTTTCTAATTACAGCAATCTTACCTGCAGGAGTGGTGGGGCATATTGACGCTAAAGAGTTGCTAGAAGATGCAAAAAGCCAGATTGAATCAATGAGTAAAAACGAAGGTCTTAATGATGGGAAAATTCAGATAAAGTGCAAGTCATTTCATGATACCTTCTCAGGCCCATATTTTAGTTTAAAAAATTCAACTCAATATCACTCTTTGTTCAATGGAGTACATACCATAACTATTCCAAGCAGTTGTATCGAGTTCACAAGTGAAAGGCATGAGAGCGTAAAAGCTTTAAACAATGGAAGTTCTAAAGTTGCAGGTTCTTAGTTAAACGGCTGATATATGGTATTTATTCAGATTGTTAATATTTTGGAGTGAGTGTGGTAATAAATTTAGAACTAATGAAAGTTGTTATTTCCGGCCTGACACCACTGTCAATTTTTATCGCTTATATGACATATCGCTCCAATGTTAAAAAACAGAGATTAGATATGGAAATGGCACAGGATATGGAGATTTTTGAACAAGCTGTACTCTCGTTAAAATGGGCTTATGATGCACTAACCGATGAAGGGAGGTGTGCTCCACCTTCAGCCGACAGATTAAACTGGCTAACTTGTGCTAGGCATTTATGTAGGTACTATCAGATAGCTAAAGCGATAAAAACAGATCTATACAAAACATCACTATCTGAACACGAAGAATATTGGCGGCATAAGTTCTATATGGTTCTAGATTTCAAAGAGTTAAATAGGAAAGACTATTATATGGATGAGAGAGAAGTACTGTGGCCTGAAAATATAGAACCAACTTCTGCAAGTATAATCAATGAGTTTTCTTCTTGGAAAGAAAGCGCTATTGATCCAATAGACTCATATGAAGTTGAAACTGTTAGTAACGGGGTGATAAGTAGAGGCCTAAGCGCTTATAGGAGTGTTTTTGACTCTCTAAGCAAGTAATTAGGCTCCATTATCAGGTTGCCGCTAAGAGTTCTTCATTCTAAGCAATTACGCTTATATTCACTGAGTTGTCTACAAACATCGCTATACTGGTAAAATTGGCCAGAAAGCCAACCCATATTTGGATTCTCAATCATATTTGCTTGTTCGTATACCGCTTTTTTAAGCGTGAGAGAGTGCAACTTTTGCAGAATGAAGATCAGCTCACCATCCATAAAATGTGATAGACGGAAGAGTTGTGCAAGAAGCTCGTCATTTTCTCGTAAGCAAAGTTCCAAGTATTGGTACCAGTTAGCATTACAATTCATGCGTGCCAAAAACACGGGCGCAGTTTTGTCTCTAGGACATATTTTCGATAATGAAACTTCTAGCTCATCTTTTGTCGGGTACTGATTAAGTTCTGTATCGGTGTGATCTTTAAAATGCTGCAATTGCATCTGGTGAGATTTCAAAATTGTAGAAATAGGTGCCGTTATTGATGGCTTTATTGCTTGCCAGTCATCAAGCTCTTTTTTGTGCACAACAATCAAGTAGAATACATAACTTGCGATAATAGATAAGCAGATCTGACTACATATCAAAGACACTTCAGCACCCCACCAAAATAGCTCAGGAAGCTTTGAAAGCCAAAGCTCATAAACGACTACAAAAGTTACAGCACTAAATGCAACACAGTTGATAGGGAGCTTTACAGAGGCAACATACTTAAACAAGGATGTCTTAGGTTGGTTGTTATTTTGCATTTTTAAGCCTTTTTTGAGCATTCTGCTCGAACTCATAGTCTACAACTTTAACACAAATGACCGCGTCATTCCGCGAAGCAAAGAGGAATGACGCGGTGATAAGTCCCGCGCTAAACAAAGCAGAACAAAGAGGGGAAATTATTTGTTGAGCTTATGTGCGCGTTATGACACTCTAAACATGATTCCAACAATAGCGAGACATTGGTCATCGCGTCATCAAACAAAGCCTTTGGCTTTGTCATACCAGTGAGATCTACTCACAACTAAAAACCAAGCTTTCGGGCTTTTTAACTTACAAATTAGTTCATCTGATTTAGGCACTTTTATGCCTTGAATTTGGCTATTTGTACCTGCGTTTTGCAGAGAATTAAGCGATCCCTAACGAACTCAAATAGGAGAAATGTTATGACCTAACTGACCTGTGCTGAGCACATTTTTATTTGCGTTTTATCATGCACGCCCACTACGGGAAGCATCTAAAGCGAGGCTAATTTGGCCATTTTGAACTGTTGTGCCCTTATTCGTATTTATACGGAAATTGTACGCTCCAACGTGCAGTTGGCATTTAAAACTTACCATTTGGATATTGATTCAAATAGTTAGTTGGGTTGGTAACGTGTAATCGAATTTATAAACACGGTGAGTGAACAAATATTGAGTAATTTAAAATATCAGCTTCAAGGGCTTATGCTCAGAAACCAAGACGGCAGTTTTGGAGTTAAGGCTGAGCGTAAAAAAGTACTGGTCCAGATCTCTGCTCAGCTTAAACAGGGCGGATATCGCTTGCAATCAGTACAATCACTCAAACCCAAACACGTAAACTATCTTGTTGAGCGCTGGCAGGGAGAAGGGCTATCTGCTGGCACCATTAAAAACCGGCTTAGTCATGTAAGATGGTGGGCGGAAAAAATCGGCAAAGCCTCGATGCTGCCAAAGTCCAACAATGGCGCAAACCAAGCAATCACACTGGATTTGGAAAAGCGAACCTACACACCTACCGAGTCAAAAGCAAAAGAACTAGAACAAAATAAGCTTGATAAAGTCAGCGACCCACTTGTTAAGCTCTCACTTCGGCTGCAGCGAGAGTTTGGCTTACGTAGAGAAGAAGCCATTAAATTTCGACCTAATTATGCCATTAGAGGCGAACAGTTAGTGCTAAAACCCAGCTGGACAAAGGGCGGTCGTCCCAGAGTCATTCCTATCAGAACAGAATCTCAGCGACATCTACTTCAACAAGTGCAAAAGCAAGTCGGTGGAGGCGCGCTGATCCGCCCCGACCGAAACTATATTCAACAACTCAAAGCGTATGAACGGCAAACAAGCCAAGCAGGGCTAGATAAAAACCACGGGCTTAGGCACATGTATGCCCAAAAGCGCTACTTAGAACTAACCGGTTGGCGCTCTCCAATTGCCGGTGGGCCAACAAGCAAACAGCTCACACCAGAACAAAAACAAATTGATAGGCAAGCACGATTACAAGTTTCGAATGAACTCGGCCACGGCCGAGAACAGATCACAGTCATATATTTAGGTCGATGATAGGGGGAGCATTTGGCGGAAAAGATAATGTACAGAGATGTTGAAGGGTTATTCATACCAACATCCGAATGGGAAAGGTTTAAATGCGATTTAGAAGCGTTAAATCGGCGAGCACATGATTCAGAAAAGCAGCTAGAAATTGTGCAAGGACAAGCGAAGTTCAAGCTTAAAAAATTGGCTCGAATCATCGAGCGTAAAGATAAGCAAATAGATGAATTAAATAAAAAGTTTGAGATGAGGAAGTGACTGCGTTAGGTCTAGTAAAAGGCATTTTGGATGGTATTGAGTCGTTAGCTAGCTCTGGGAATTACAGTATACGGACTTGATCAGAATGTCAGATAGCTACTATGAACTAGACTGGTAAACTTGAGGTATATTCTGTTATTTTGCTGGTTTAATACGAGTCTATTCGTATAATAACAGTATGTTTTTAAATTTAGTTTGTCATAGTTGAGTAGAAATGGTTGAGCAAGCAATGATTAATCCAAAAATTGTAACTTGGGCTAGAGAGCGTGCAGGCCTAAGTGTGGATGCGCTTGCTCGTAAATTAAATGTTAGTGACACCGAAAAAATTCTAAAATGGGAACTAGGTGGGGCTAGACCTACGTTTAGACAAGCACAAAATATTGCAAACGTTACAAGCATTCCCTTCGGCTACCTTTTTTTACCCAAGCCTCCCCAAGAAAAACTACCAATTCCTGACCTGCGTACCATTGGCAACAGACATGCAGATGACGCTTCTATTGATATGAAAGACGTTATCAAGCAGGTAATGATGAAGCAAGAATGGTACAAAGAGCATTTAATTAAACTTGACGCTCTTCCTTTGGCGTTTGTCGGAAAATTTACCGTTAAAGATTCTGTAATTGAGGTGGCGCAAGATATCCGGAATATTTTGGGAGTGCCTTTACCTCAAAAGGGGAGCTGGGAAGATTATTTCAGAGCACTTATTAAAGGAGCTGAAGGCGCGCGCGTGCTCGTGATGAGAAGTGGTATTGTTGGCAATAATACTAGGCGAAAACTTGAAGTTTCTGAGTTTCGAGGATTTGCTATTTGTGATGAACTAGCGCCTGTAGTGTTCATTAATAGTTCTGATGCTCCAACTGCTCGCCTTTTTACTTTTATCCATGAGCTGGCCCACTTATGGATTGGAAGTAGTGGTGTGTCCGATATAGAGCACTCTCATGCAGAAGAAGAAAAGTTTTGTAACGCCGTTGCTGGTGAATTTCTTGTTCCAGAAGAAGCATTTCATCGCATATGGAGCCAAAATACCAGCATACTTGCAAATTTAACTGAGATTAGTTCTCAGCTGCACGTAAGTAAGCTGGTTGCTGCAAAAAGAGCTTTAGATTGCGGTGCAATAGATAAAGAAGCTTATTGGAAATATTACAACACAGAGCTAAATGCTTTTAGAAATAAAAAAGGTGGAAAAGGGGACTTTAATCGAAACGCCGGGGCAAAAAACAGCATATTGTTTTCCAGTGCTGTTGTTGCTGAAGCATTAAGTGGAAGAATGCTACTTAGAGATGCAGGAAACCTTTTGGGCATTAAACCGAGTAACATAAAAACTTATGCGAGAAAATTAGCTTTATGAATTATCTGCTGGATGCAAACACTTTTATCGAAGCTAAAAACCGTTACTACTCAATGTCTATATGTCCTGGATATTGGCAATGGATTTTACAGTCGAATATCTACTCAGGAGTGGCTAGCATCCGGTTTATAAAGGATGAACTCACCAATGGTAATGATGATCTGGCTCAGTGGGCTAAAGACAACTCGCATCTATTTTTAGCCAATGACGATGAGCCGACACAGATTGCATATACTCAAGTTGTGCAGCATGTGATGGAACAGGAAGGGATGAAAAATGGTGCCCAAGAAGAGTTTCTTCGAGGCGCGGATCCATGGTTAATCGCTAAGGCTATGACTAGCGGTGCAACTATCGTTACCCATGAAAAACTCGATCGAAATATTAGGCGCAAGATCTTGATTCCAAATGTCTGCGAGCACTTCGGGGTACAATATATAGATACCTTTGAGTTACTTCATCAGTTGGAAGCTCAATTCATAATGCTGCCAGCGATCCCTGCAGCCTAAATTTTTTATGACTCTCCATTTTATATAAGCCTCGATAAAAAATAGTTTATAGAGACAGTAGGAAATAACTCGACGGTGCTGCGTATTAATACCCTAACAGAGCCGAACACCTTGGTGAACATTTAGCGCTTAACTAAGTTTGTGAAAAGTTGTTCACAATTGAGGTTTGGATCCTTGGTAGCTTTTTGAAGCCAAAGACCATGAACTTTGCTCCTCTGTACATATGTACAATTCAATGTTTTTATTAGACCACTCTAAAGCTTTTTGTTTATTGTTCTCGTTGGTACGGAGACCTAAATAAGCGGAAACGATAGACTCAGAGGGGATTTTAAAGCAATCTAAAAGCCTCTTTTCACTATTATTTTCAGTATCTTCAACTACAGCTATCCCTGAGCCTCCCTTATTCTCATTTTTAGATTTACTGTTCAAGTTGATACGTTCCCATCGATCTGAACCAACTTCGTATTGACCTAGCTCTGGGTACATTTCAATTGCTTTAACAACCCTGACTTCCTCTTCATATGCCCATTCTAGAGACTTATACAGGTATGCTTGTTTGAAAAATTCATACCCATCATGGGTAAACCCTTTTTGTCGAAATAGTTGAGGTAACCGAACTATTGAAGGCAAACTTCGAGCCTTGTCTGGCTTTTTTGATGTGTAAACTAAATCACCATATTGAGCTGGGATTAGGCATGTCTGTGTATCACATAAATTGGCTTTTTCTATATCTATCCCAAGAACAACTCCGGTATGTGAGTCACCATAATGTGCCCACATTAAAGAGTTGAGTGGTTGTCTAGTCAATGAAAGCACTGCAAACTTTGAGAGTAGTCTTGAGCACAAGCTTTTATAAGCGCCTTCACCATGTTGGTTGATGTAACTGGCTTGAAGGTAAGTTCCTTCAAAAGGGTCATTAAGGAAACGCATGCCACTAAATCCGATGGTAGAGTTTTCTATTATTTTTTCAGCAGAGCTAAAAGACATGTATTTGTATAAAATCAAAGTGTCATTCCTTTTTAGTCGTTATCAAATTCAAAGACTGTTTTTCGATATCGATCTATAACCTCGTTATAGCTCTTTGCGTTTAGCAGGCTTTACCGTTTGAGGTCGTCGAATCACAACTGAAGCCTTGTAATTACCCCAAAAAAGTAAATATGTCTAAAAAAATTATGCAAGCTCAATAATTTCGCTATTTAATTCTATCTTTTCAAATGCTTGAAATGCATAAAAACTGCTTAACGTATCTTGCAATAGCTTATTATTTTTAACTTCGCTCAAGTCTAAAAAACGTGTTTCATAGAGGCTAAATAGTTCACTAGAACCAAGCGTGTCGGACAACTCTTCCCTAACTTTCAGATATAATATTTTCTGAAGTTCTGGGGCGGTAATATGAGATAAGTAATTGAGGAAGTTCAGCATAGCTGTATCGACGCGTTCCATGAAGTCTTTTCTGCGAAGCCAATCTAATGAAATAAGCTTTTCAGCACCTAAACGCAAGTGCATTTTAATGTCTCGTTCAGATCCTGAACTCCCAATTTGCCGTAGCTCATATTTTTTGGAAAGGTAAGTAAGAGCTTTGCCAAACGATGTTAGGTTTTCAATTCTATTTTCATAATCAATTGATGAGACAACCGTTTCTCGGCTGACAGCTGCTCCGCAACAATAAGTGGCTAGCGAATCAGTATCAATTTTATTGAGGTCAATAAAAGGTGAGTTCAGGGCAGTGACTTTTAGTTCACCTAGTTGGTCGAATATTTCTCTCAAGTTAGCTTTGGTTCTATTGATGTCATCTCGTTGATTAAGTAACGTAGATATCTCTCCTGTGATATATCGTAAGTTTTCAGCAAACTTGTCAAATAGTAAAAGTTCGGTTTGAGACTTTAAAACTTCCCTTGTTTGATTTAGCTCTGTATCGCTTGTTTTCCAAGTCATATACAAAAGTATGACTGTTGCAAAGAGTAACAAGGGAGAAAATGCATTATTGAAATAAACTGCAACATCTACCCAAGTTTTAAAATCGGTATTATTTAAATCTACATCAAATTTCTCGAAGTAGATGAAACCTATGATTAATCCACAAAGAAAGATAAAAATGGCAAAGCGGGTCATCTTTATATCACCTGCTAGTGCTTTTTCAGCATGTCTAAAAAGCACGACACCAACTATTATAGCCATCACCAACAAAAACCAGAGCATATCTGTCATTAACCCTCCTAGGCATCTACTTCTCGGTTGTGATAATAACATTATTTTTCACAGCCGTTTCACTCAGGTGCTATTTTATGCTTAATAGAGAACGATTTGGTTGCCGTATGCAAAAAATTCAAATACTACAAACCGCCCCTTTTAATTTCATTCGCACTATTGCAAACCAAAAACTCATAAAGTAGAGTAAAAAACGCTGAAATATTGGGAAATCAGCAGAAATAAGCAAAAGCGAAATTCTGATTATCGCGAATAAGGTGAGTCCCAAGCTGATTCACGGCTAGTTGTTAGTCGTGGTTACTTATTCGCAGGAGGATTTCGTGAGCACATTCCTATCTAAAACTGAAGTTGCTGAGTTAACTGGTCGTAAGCAGCGCCAGAAGCAAATTGAGCAACTGACCTCAATGCATATTACTTTCACCCTTGATGCCTTTGGCTGGCCTAAAGTTTTGCGTAAAACGATTGAAACAGAGCTGGGCGCTGGTGATAGCTGTCAAATTAAGCGTGGCGGGGCTACGCTTAGTGATGACGAGCTGTACACGGGGTAAGCGGTCATGGGAAGAAAACGTTCTGCAGAAAATGCAAACCTGCCCAAGGGCATGATCTTTAATAAAAAAGGGAATACCTATTACTTAAGGGCAAGCGGTCAGAAAGATATCCGCCTTGGTAAAACGCTGAGTGAAGCTTTTCGCAATTACTACGCTTACGCATCAATTAATTTTGAATGTCAAACGATGCATGATTTGATTGACCGCTATCTCAAAGAGATTTCACCCACGAAGGCAGAATCGACACACAAGAGTAATATTAGTGCGTCAAAGCATTTGATAAAGCGCTTTGGTCATATGAACCCAAGAGTGCTCAGAGCCAGGCATGCCTATCAATATCTCGATCTTAGGAATCGAGAGGGGGCACCGGTAAGAGGCAATCGTGAGTTTGCGTTACTGAGCACCATTATGTCTCATGCTGTGCGTTGGGGCGTAATTGACGACACACCATTTCATGGAATTATACGTAACCCAGAACAGCCAAGAGATCGGCTAGTCACAGATGATGAATTGGCAGTGTTTGTTAAGTATTGCCCTCGATGGCTGCAATTATATGTGGCGCTAAAGCTGGCAACCGGCTTAAGGCAAACCGACATGCTTAAACTTAGCAGCAAAGACTGGGATGACGAAAAAGGACTCAAAGTTCAAGCATCAAAAACAGGTAGCCGGTTGCAGTTTGAAGCGGTGGATCACCTTAGCTTTATCATCAGCGAGCTTAAACAAATTAATGGTTACCGCACCACTAGAAAGCACAGAACGCCGTTATTACATTGGTATTTCTTTGCATCAAGCGCTAATGCACGAAAGGAACAAGCCCTGACGCCTGACGGTTTTAGAACTGCATGGAACAAAGCGATGCGTGTAGCAATCGAAAGTGGTGAGTTACAACCAGAGCAGCGCTTTCAGGATCGTGACTTACGAGCTAAAACAGCAAGTGAGTGTGAGACGATTACTCAGGCATTTGAGTTATTGGGCCACTCAAGTGTGGCAACAACAAAGCGTGTTTATCGGCGAGGTTACTCACAAGTAACGCCAGTCACGCCAAAGTCTCCAGATGATAAGAAAAAACAAAGCATTGAAAAGTAGTCATAAAAAAGGCATTATTTTTAAATTAAGAATTGTATGTTTAGCTAAAATTTCTAAGCTATTAAAAACAAAGTAATTTTAGCGAAATTAACCATAAATATTAAACTAGACGAAAGTTATAGGAAATATTTTGTGGGTTTGTGTAGTAAAAATAGTATGTTAGATGCACAAGCGTTAAGGATTGAAAATCCTCGTGTCGGTGGTTCGATTCCGCCTCTGGGCACCATCCTTTAAAAAGCCTCGCAATTGCGAGGCTTTTTGCTTTCTGGCATTTGCAAACCATAACTTAGTGCGGGATTCTACCTACACTAAGCTACAACTCTTATTAGCCTATCACTCAATTCCCATGCAGCTGGCGTAAAAGCTGGTAGTCGCAGGCCAGTCACTAAATACAGCAACTACGCCAACCTGTTTTGCCAATATGTCCAATACCCTAAGTATATCGCCATCATGCTTAACTGCGTTTTTCACGGATTGATAATACCAACCGCTGCCGCTCGCTAAAGGGCCTGAGCGCTCTAGCGACCAAGCAACTATCTTTAATCCTGCGCGTTTAGCGGCTAGGGCGTACTGCGATGGAATGATATCGCCGTTTTTATCTTCGCTAATGAGCATCCAAATTGGTGGGGCGATAATTTTTACCTTATTTTTGGCTAAGTCTTCCATTGACGGTTGCCAAGTACTTGGTTTGTTAATATCAAAATGTTCGCCAGCTTCTCTACCATCAAGAAATACGGCATGGTTTGCAAACTCTGGCGCATGTTTTATCCAGTAGTGAATATCTTGGTAAGAAAAGGATTGTGGAAAAACTTGAGATGGGGGGACATTGTGCTCAGTATATTCGTCCAGCATTTTTTGCGCGAGCTGGTTTTGGCTTAACCCATTAAATGGCATTGGCACTTCTGGCGCTTTTAACTCAGGTGTCATATTTACACCCAGTTGCTTAAATAAAGCAATGCTTTCACTGTGGGTCATTAATGTTCCAGAACTTGCATAAAGATCTGTACGCCAATTCGGTGTGCCTTTTACATATTCGGCGGCAGTTGTGGCTTTATTATTTACGCCATCCATTTTACCGGTTAGCTGTTTAAACTCCGCTAATGTGAGATCTGAGGTACAACACTCTGCAAAAGCGGGCTCATTCGTGTTTGGATTGGCTGGTGTGAAAGGCTTTTTACATTTAGCCGCAAGCTGGGGTTTTAGTAAGATATCTGTCGTTGCGTGTAAGTCACATTGTGCATGGCGGCAAACCAAGGTCTTGTCTTTCGTAAAAGTAACATCACATTCGAGCGTGCCAGCTCCCATTTTTGCGGCGGCAATGTATGATTCTTTGGTGTGCTCGGGGTATAAAAGTGGCGCACCGCGATGTCCTATGGAAAAACGTGTGCGCTTGATTGGTTTATCTAAACAGCTTGCAAGCTTTTCTTTAAGCTCACCATCTGGAAGTTGCGAGACTAAAAATTGAGGCCGTGTACCGACATCAAACTGTTTTGTTGCCTGGCACCCCGTTAAAAATACCGTTAACCAGATAAGGCCTAATGTTAGGCGCATAGCGACTCCGCTGAATACTTGCAAAAAAGTAAGTAAAGCATGAGTTTTTGACAGCTAGATGTCAGTCATACGAGCGTCTTAGCGATATTGCTGACGATAGTTCTCTACCCACAATTTAGTGGCGCCACAAACGGCAACGGGCATCACGATGAGGTTAACAAATGGGATTGAGGTCAGTACAAACACCGCAAAGCCAAAGCCATAAGACAGCCCTTGTTTACTCTTCAAATCGTCTTTCATTTGCTTGAAATGAATTTTATGGTTATCAAACGGATAATCATTATATTGCACGCTGTACATCCAACACGTAAACATAATCCATAAAATTTGCCCAACGATAGGCAGTATCCAAAGTAAGATGAAAAAGCCAAATGCACGTGGAAGGTAATAACAGAGTTTGGTCCATTCTCTACCCAACATTCGCGGCACATCTTTTATGGTATCAATTAGCTTATCATCATTGATGTGTTGGTTGGTTAGGTAAAGTTCCACTTTTTCGGAGAGTAAGCCATTGAAAGGCGCAGCAATAAAGTTGGTTATCACCGTGAAAATCATACTATAACTGAAAAGTATCACTAAGATAGCAATTGGCCACATTAGCCATTCCAGCCAACTGAGCCAATCTGGTAATAATCCGTTGAGATAAGTAAATCCTTGAGTCAGCCAGTCATAAAGAAAAAAGAGTGATGCACCAAATAGCAGTACATTGATTGTTAAAGGAATAAATACAAAACGTTTTAATCCTTTTTGGGTGATTAAAGAAAAACCAGCAATAAAGTACTCGATACCGCGTGATAGTTGCACTGTACACCTCGTGTTGTAATACCAACTTGTCTTAATACTTGCTCAATTTGAAGGAGCAAGTCTGACGCTAACTGCGTTAAAAATGTCTCATTTAGAACAACTAAATAGCAAAATTTTTGCCTGGTTATCGGCAAGATTTTCTCACCTCAAAAAGACCACTTAATTAAGCAAATTGGTATGGTTTAATTCTTTTGATTTAAGGCACATACCAAAAATGTTGGCGTTAGTATAACGCTAAACGACGCGCTACAAATAGGAGATTAGTAACAATTCATCTCAGCTCACACAGTGCCTGAGTGTGCGTATGAAAATTAACCTTAGTATATTTAGATGCTTAGTAAATAGATTAGAAATAATACTTGTAAACGCAAGAAACTGCCCATACACTCAAAGTAAGGCAGTAGAAGTGAGAATACTATGCGGTTAGTTCGTTGGATGATTACATTTTGTATGTTGAGTCTGTTGACAGTGTCAACGGCCGATGCTGCTAAATGTGATACCACGCTTTCAATCGCGCCTATCGTTGTCGACCTAGACAATTCTAACTCCAGCCCTGACTTAGATGATTGCGTTGTATCAACAACTCATCGTTTCGTGGTTGCTAGTAGCTTTGTCATAGCGCAATCACAACCCACCTATTCTTATTCAAACTCAGTATGCGAGTCTATTAGAGCACCACCTGTCGCAAATTAATTTAGTCCTTTTCCGTGCTTAATTAATTTTAAAGATAGAGGTGATCTATGAACACTTACACAGTATTGAAAACTCAACCTGTTGCAAATTATGAACTTGCTGAAAATAACTTCCCAGCTTGTAACACTGACAACCTAGAGCAAGCGCCAGCACATTGCCTAATGCACAATTTACATTTGGCACCAATGCAACATATTGATGAAAACAGTAGCATAGATGAAGCTACGTTAGTGCTGGACAAAACACACCGCAGAGCAAGCTTTGTTGTTGATAGCAAAGAAAAGCTTGTTGGTATGATCTCTAATGCAAGAATTGGTAGTCGTTACGTGTTGAGCATTGCAGAAAGACGTGGTTGTACAAGACGTGATTTAAACGTCAATGATGTCATGATCCCACTAACAGATCTTCGTCAAATCACCTTAAAACAAACTAGCCAAACAGTGGTTGGCAATGTGCTAAAAACAATGGAAGAAGGTGGCTTTGAGTTTTTACTTGTTATTGATGAAGTGACTCAGCATCCAGTTGGTTATTTTGACCTGATCGATATGATGAAGGCCTGTGGACGTGCAGTAAATTCAATGAAACCGGCAAATAAATTCAGTGACATTGTTGGTACGATTTTGCACCACGCAGAAATTTAAAAGAATCCCTATAGTTAATGTAAATTAAAGTTAGCAAGGCGTCGTAAGGCGCCTTTTTTGTGCCTCAAGTTCGCTCCTATGCAGTAGAGGATAGGAGCTATTTTTAGATATATACCAATTAGTGTTCTAAATGAGAAATTTTTAACGTAGTTAGCGTCAGATTTGCTCCTTCAAATTGAGCAAATATTGAGGCTAATTGGTATTATTATTTTGCGCCAGCAAACCCAAGTTGTCTCCAAGACTCATAAACAAAAACGGAAACAGCATTAGATAGGTTCATACTGCGGCTATCTGGGCGCATTGGAATGCGGACTCGTTGCGGCTCAGGCAGTGAAAAAATAATGTCTTCTGGCAAACCTCGAGTTTCAGGGCCAAACAGTAGACAGTCACCAGCTTCATAGGCAACTTCATGATGATACTTGGTACCTTTTGTCGTGCAAGCAAATACTCGCTTTGGGTTTCGTTTTGCTAAGTATGCTTCAAAGTTTGGGTGGCGCTCTACTTCGCTAAATTCATGATAATCAAGGCCAGCACGTCTTACCCGTTTATCATCCCACTCAAATCCTAGCGGCTCTATCAGGTGTAATGAATACCCTGTATTGGCACACAAACGAATAATATTACCTGTATTAGGCGGGATCTCGGGTTGGTATAAAACGATATCTAACATGATAGGCCTCAATTAAATTTTGCCCGGCAGTATAGCTGATACTTGTCGATATTTATATGTGCTGCGCTTGATAGAGTGAAAGGTATTACCCAGTTTTTAAAGTACGACTGTTGTGAAAAACTATACAACCGTAATCTGTTTTTCATTTCAAAGCATTACCCTGTAATATAACAGCATCGCGATGCCATGGCATTTTGCGAGTGGTTTGACGACTAATCATTTCAGTTAGCCAAACGTCAGATTAAATAACATGAAAAAATGAGGTGCCAGTGGATCGCAGCTATGAATTTTGGGTTAGGTTTTCGAGTGTCTTTACCATCATAATGGTGGGATTGATGATCGCAGCTAAGTGTTGGGCTTGGCTGTCTTCAGGTAGTGCCGCTATGCTCGGCTCTTTAACTGATTCACTGCTTGATATTAGCGCCTCTTTAATGAATTTCTTTGTACTGAGCTACGCACTGCGTCCTGCGGACGATGATCATCGATTTGGTCATGGAAAGGCTGAAGCATTAGCTGGGCTTGGACAAGCAGCCTTTATCGCGGGCTCTGCGAGTTTATTGGCTTTTCATGGTGTAGAGCGCATTATCAATCCAACCCACATTCCACATTCATTGTTTGGTGTGTGGGTGAGTTTATTTGCGATAGTGTGTACTTTGTTGGTGGTTGCGGTGCAGTATCAAGTCGTTAAACGCACGCAGTCCATCGCCATTAAGGCCGACTCGTTACATTATAAGGGCGATATTTTATTAAACCTTGCGGTGCTTCTAGCGGTATTGCTTAACTTTTATGGTGTAGGTTACGCCGATCCGATTTTTGGTATTTTGGTGGCGATGTATTTACTTTATAACAGTTGGGACATTGCCAAGGAAAGTGCTGCGCACTTAATGGATAAAGAGCTGCCAGACGAAGAAAAAGCACAGATCATACTTATTGCGTCGAGTCATGAGGACGTTTACGGAGTACATGATTTGCGTACCAGGCAAGGTGGCAAAATCAAATTTATTCAACTGCATCTAGAGCTTGATGACGATATGCCGCTGATGCGAGCGCATCAAGTTGCGGATGAGGTGGTTGCTAGCATTAAAGAAGAGTTTGATTGTGAGATGGACGTACTCATCCATCAAGACCCAGTTTCTTTAGCGCTAAGTAGCTCGGCTGTAAACGCATAAAAATCATCTAACACGGCTTTGCGGGTATTATCTTGCTCGCAAAGTAGTTCATGTTTCCCGATAAACTCTGTAACTGTCACATTGTCTCTGTGCGCGGCAAAGTGTACTTGTGCCTGATTATCAACAATGCTGTCTTCACTGGCTGTCGCGATACGGATTGGCAGATCTAGCTTAATATCTTGAAACGAGCGGCATTTATGTAGTGCCGTGTATAACCAAGCAAAGCTGACACCACCGAGTTGTAGCTCGGGAAATTGATCGTACAAACCTCTAAATAGCGCATATCTGATTGGGCAATCAGTAAGGTCATTATCTTGAAAAGGTTTGTTGTGGTAGTGCACCTGTCCCAGTGCATAATGCTTACCTAGCCCAAATAAACAAGCTGCGCCTGCCAGTCCCTCGGCAAACCAAGCCGGGTAGGGAGTCGTATTGATCCCAAGCATCGGGGCTGATAAATAGACTCCCTCTATGTTGTGAGGCGCAAATAATGTTAAATAATCGCAGGTAATGGCACCACCCATTGAATGCGCCAATATAAAAAGTGGCAAGGTATTTTGCTGGGCAACGATTTGATCCATAAAGCAGTGCAGTGTTGCTGCATAATCTTCAAAGCGCCTAACATAGCCGATTTGCTTATCTTTAAGTAATCGCGGCGAGTAGCCTTGTCCTGGATGGTCATAGGTAAATACCGCTATGTTGTTTTGCGCAAACTCCCACAGCAATTCTCTGTATTTATGAGCAGATTCAATACGACCATTAACCAATACCAGGCTGAAGGTTGCCTTTTTTGGAATGTGGTAGGCGTAAAATAGCCTACCATGAGGGGTATCAAAAAAGCCTTTTTGGCAGCCTTGCCAGTGCTTATCAATTTCCGGAAGGTGTGATTCAAGTTGCTGACTTTGGCTATAAAACATGGCTACCTGTGTAATGGAATTCGAATGCTGACTTGCAAACCAATATTATTACTAAATTCGATATTGGCGTCATGTACTTTTAACGCATGCTGCGCAATGGCAAGACCCAGTCCAAACCCGCCCATTTGATTTTTGCTTGGCGTACGTGCGCTGGACACTCTGAAAAAAGGAATACAAAGCTTGTCGAGCATGTCTTCACTTACGCCTTTACCATCATCACTGATAGTGCATAGCAACAGATCACCATCACTCTCAATATCGACATTAATACGGTTAGTCGCATACTTTATCGCGTTACGAATAATGTTTTCGAATGCGCGGTTAAGTAGCATTGGATCGCCATAAAGAGTTGCCTCGGGTAGTGCTGTGACGACAAGGTCCTTCCCTAATTGTTGTGCCTCAAACAGTGCATCTTCCAATATCGGGTCGAGCAGTTCATTGAGCTTAATTATCTGCTTATCGATTGGTACTTGATCCGCTTCGAGCTTAGATAAATGCAAAATATCGCTGAGCATATTTTCAACTAACTGAGCTTCACGCTCAATGCGCTCGATATAACTTTGGCTTTGCGCTGTGGCATGACCGGCAGCGAGGCCTGTGGCCATTTGTAAGCGGGTGAGCGGTGAGCGTAGTTCATGGGATATATCAGCAAGCAAGCGCTTTTGGTTGTTAACCAAAGACTCTAACTTATCAGCCATTAAGTTAAAATCATGACCCAATTGACCGAGCTCATCCTGGCGCTTGGTGTTTATATCGGCTCTGCTCGACAGCTCCCCACGAGAAAGTTTTGCAGCGGCTTTTTGTAGCTCTTTAATTGGCGACAATAGATCTCGAGTAAACCAAAAACACAGTAATAAGCTTGCGCCGAGCACGACCGCGATTTTTACCCAAAGCGGCAGAGTTCTTAATTTGATGAGCGCACTTGGAGTATGGTTTTCAAAAATTAAATAAAGACGATAGCTTTCACCTTGAAGTGTAAGCTCTAGAGGGCCAAAAGCCTTGTACTCTGGGGTAAAAATAGCGGCCGGTTTGGCATCTTCGGTAAAACTGAGTAAATCTAAATTCAGCGTTTTTATATTGGGATCGGCGGCAACGCTTTTTTCGGCATCGCGGTGGCTCAAGTAGATATTTCTCGCCTTTCTTTTACGCAGTTTGGCGACCTTATTCAGCTCAAAATTAGGACGCTCGCTTGCGCGTATTAACGCTTGCTCTAATTGTTTTAGATTTTGCAGCATGGGTTTTGAGATGCGGTGAGTTTCTACAACATCAGGTTGTAGCATGCTGATCCCAAGCAACAACAACATAGTGGCAATGATAGTGAGCCAAAACCAGGCAAAAACCTTAACAAGTAAGTACCGCTTCATTCATTATGCCTTTAGAAATATATAGCCAGCGCCGCGGATCGTTTTGATATAAGTGTGTTCACTTAATGCGGCAATTTTCTTGCGAACGTTAGAGACATGCATATCGATAGAGCGATCATAAGGCACAAGTGGCCGGCCTAGTACTTGTCGTGAAATAGTCTGCTTGTCGACCACTTCTCCTGCGGTTCTGACCAGCAAGAGTAGCACCTCGTATTCGGTGCCCGTCAGTGACAGCACCTCGCCATTAACAGTAGCACTTCTTGAAGCTACATCTAAACGCAGCTGGTGGATAGTAAAGGTATCATCCGGGCTGTGTTGCTTATAATGATCGACGCGACGCGTAATGGCTTTAACGCGCGCGAGTAGCTCGCGGTGGTTAAACGGTTTTGGAATATAATCGTCAGCACCTAGCTCCAAACCAAAGATGCGGTCAAAGTCATCACCTTTTGCCGTTAGCATAATAACGGGTGTCATCTTCTGGACACGTAACGCCTTTAGTACTTCAAAACCATCCATTTCGGGAAGCATTACGTCTAATAATATCAGGTCGAAATTTTGCTTTAATGCCAGCTGTAGACCTTCTGTTCCTGTGTGGGCCATCGCCGCTTCAAAGCCTTCTGCAGTAAAGTATTCTTTTAACAGGCTGCAAAGTTCTTGGTCGTCATCAATAAGTAAAATGGAATGTTTCATTGTCATACTTAGTCCAGCATTGTTGATTGGCGTTGGCCTGAATAGTTCGGCTCTAGCATATTACACCTTACTTCAACGCCTTATGTAAATTGCCTTTGCTTTTTTTTGCAAAGCACTGACAAAACTTTACCTCTGTCTGACGTTCCTTTTCTTTGTGCTTGCTAAATTTGGAAGTGACAAAGCAATGGCGAACAAGGAGCCAATACCATGAAATTACTATCTACTTTAGCATTAGTTACAGCACTTGGCGTATCGACTTTCAGCTTCACTGCAAACGCGGGCCCGATGGGCGGGCAGCTTGAGCACTCAGCAAGGTTGCTACTATCAGATAAAGGCCAGAAGTTATTAGAGTTGACAGACGCGCAGCAAGGCCAACTAAAGACAATTTATACGGATTACAAAACTGCCAAAAAAGCGCTAAAAGAAAGCGGGAAAGAAGCACATTCAGCTTATCGTGAAGAAATGAAAGCACTTATGGCAGCGCCAACCTTTGATAAGGTTCAAGCGCAACTTTTACTGGAAAAAGGCCAAGATAAAAAGCAAGCGTGGGCGCTACTTTCAATGGAAACTCGCCACAAAGTATTCCATGTATTGAATGAAGAGCAGCGCGATAAGCTCCAAGCACTTAAATCACGTCGTAGTCACAAAGGCCATAAAAAAGCAGATTAAGTCTCAATGTTTCTCTCCAACTTAGCCCTGACCTTTCCGGTAAGGGCTTTATCATTTCTTGCCAATCACTTTTGAATAATGAGAGCTGGTACTCCAAATTGACAAAGAGTACTGGCCAATTGCGATTAATGTACAAAATATTACAACTGTTTGTACTGGTTTAAGTTACATGTTGATAACATGTTTGCGTTGTGATATTTTTCGATTAAGAGTACATCTTGCAAGTCTGCGGACAACTCTTTGAAATAGTGTTGAATTGAAAAATTCTTAATTTACGCGCACAAACTTTCCAATAACTTTTGTTTTCTTCAGAGTAACTAAGGGTATTCTTTGTTGTTGGCTGTTTGTTACTAGGTATCACTGAGGGAGACATGCAGACACCTGAAGAATACGAGGTGACACTTAGGATCCGAGAACTGCTAAAAGAACTCAAAAAGCGCAAAGGCTATACTAAAAAAACCATTAGCCAAAAGCTCGGAATAGGTCTCACCACACTAGACGACTATCTTAACGGAACAAGCTCATTTCGCTTAGGTACCTTAATTAAATTGTCGGAAATTTGCCGGATCCAATTAAGTGATATTTTGGAAGGGGCGGGGCATATAGCTAAAACCTATCAAAATGAGGTGAGAAACACAGAGCAAAAGACGGAACAAGATCAAACGGAAATAGAGCGCTAGCATAAGCTGCCGAGTTTGAATTGTTTGTCTTGCCAAACAAGTTGTAACGAGAGGGAAAGGCCGAGGAAATCGGCCTACAGGTTTATTCTTTAAAAAAGCTGTCGTCGTTTTTTGCCAGCATCGCTTCTATATCTTCAATCAAACTTTCCGCATCTTGAGGCGTGAGCTCACCGCTTTTCATCGGCGTTGAAATCGTATTTGATTCGTCAGACCAATCACCTAAATCAATTAATTGACAGCGTTTTGAGCAAAACGGGCGAAATGGGCTTTTATCAGACCATTCAACAGCCTGTTGGCAGGTTGGACACTTTACTGTAGTTGTCATCATACACTTACTTTTTACTTCCTAATTGCATAAGTCTAATCGCATTTAATTGCTTTGTGAACCGAGTGCTTGTCGACTTCGAGCAGCTTGCATACAAGGTAGGGATCCATGATAGGATGAGATTGCGAGGTAAACTAAGGAAAAAGGTGTACAAAAGGTGGAGAAGTTCGAAGCAACATTAGACAACTGTCATAAAGAGCCAATTCATATTCCAGGTTCAATTCAGCCGCATGGCTATTTATTGCTATTCGACACCAACACATTAACACTACGCTATTTTAGCGAAAACTTTGCTGTGCTTGTAGGACTTGAGCCTAGTGCTTTGGTCAATACTCATGCAGAAACGATTTTTGCGTCTCCATTTTCTGAGTTGCTTGCCAGCAACTGTAACTCCTCTGATATCCATCGTTTGAATCCGATGACAGCCAGCATAAAAACCAAGGACTCAACATGCGTTGAATTCTCTGTAGTCGCTAGTCAAAACGAAGCTGGGCTCATATTAGAACTTGAGCAAAACACGGCGCATGGCGTTGAAATCAATCATTCAATGCAACACCTTATGAAGCATTCGTTGTCTAGTATGGTAGATTCTCAGTCGTTACAGGCTTCGTACGAGATGGCCGTGGAAGAAATTAGAGAGTTAACGCGGTTTGACAGAGTGATGCTGTATAAATTTGACCATGAATATAATGGTGAGGTGGTTGCAGAAGCTAAGCGCAGTGGACTTAACTCCTTTTTACATCAGCATTTTCCCGAGTCTGATATTCCAAAACAAGCAAGAGCACTTTATCTAAGAAATCCGATCCGCTTGCTTGCCGATGTTGATGGTGAAAATTCACCGCTTTATCCGCAAGACAGGGCGATTGATTTAAGCGCCTGTATTTTACGTAGTGTATCACCTATTCATTGCCAGTATTTACGCAATATGGGCGTTCAGGCAACCATGTCTATCAGTATTATTGTTGCTGGTAAATTATGGGGATTGATTGCCTGCCACCACTACGAAAAGCACATAGTCCCATTTAACACTCGTGAAGTCGCCCAGTATATGGGGTTGATGTTGTCTTATCTGATCTCTCTCAAAACCTCATCCTTAGAAGCAATGGCAGAAGCTAATGCACTGACATTGAGCTCCTCCGTCACAGAGCGCATGGCAAAAGAAATCTTTTTTGTTGATGGACTACGTTACGAGTCCGCGGCACTACAAGAGATGATGAAAGCTACAGGTGTCGCGTGGCGCGTTGAGAATGATTTGGAGTGCTACGGGCAAACTCCCGCAAAGGCGGATATTGAGAATATTTACCGTTGGCTTGCAGAGCATCAACTTGGGGATGACTCCATTTTTTATTGCCATAACTTAGGTGAGCTTAACGAAGCATTTAAAGCCTTTGCGAAAACCGCGAGTGGGGTGCTATTGATGCCACTTTCAGCGGATGCTAATCACTTCATCATGTGGTTTAGAAAGGAAGTTATTCAAACCAAAAATTGGGGAGGGAAGCCTGAGAAATCCATTGAGTTTTTGGATGATGGTAGCCACCGTTTAATGCCGCGCAGTTCGTTTAAGTTGTGGGTCGAGAATGTGAAGTGCAAATCTCACCCTTGGACGGAAGCCGAAGTAAGTTGTGCATTGAAGTTTCGTAATACCTTGGTTAATTATGTACTAGCTAAATCTGAGCGATATAAAAAGCTTAACGCAATTCTAGAGCAAAAAGTTACCAAGCGTACCGAAGCGTTGGAAAATGAGATCACTTCGCGTCGTACTGCAGAGCAATTACTGACGATAGCACTTGAGAAAGCACATGAGTCGAATCAAGAGCTGGAGCGTTTTGCATTTTTAGCGTCCCATGATCTGCAAGAGCCGCTCAGAAAAATCCAAATGTTCGGCGATCGGATCCAGTGTTCAGCTGAGGGACTAAATGATAGACATGCCTCTTATCTTAAGCGCATGATGGATTCTGCTGAGCGAATGCAAAAGTTGATCAAAGGATTACTAAGCTTTTCACGAATTGATCGTAAAGGTGAGTCATTTAAATCATTTGATGGCGATAATGCGTTAGCTGAAACCTTACTGGATCTTGAGTTAGTGATTAAAGAGTCAAATGCACAAGTGGATACCACAGGGCTTGGTGATGTATTTGGAGATCGCAGGCAGTTGCAACGCGTGCTGCTAAACTTAATCAATAATGGGATTAAATTTAGTGCGCCTGAAAGAGCACCACGAGTCTCGATTAGCAGCGAACGTAAAGCAAATGAACTAATTGTTGCCGTTAAGGATAACGGGATTGGTTTTGATCCCGAATTTAGTGAGCAGATCTTCAATCTTTTTGAAAGATTACATGGTCGTAGCGCATATGCCGGTACTGGACTTGGACTTGCTATTTGTAAAAAAATCGTCGAAAGACATCATGGTCGCATATGGGTCGAAACGGAAGTGGGACAAGGTTCTACTTTCTATTTTAGCTTGCCGATTTCAGCGCAAGTGATTTAACTTAGCTGTAGAGCCATTGATGCGGTTCTGATATCAGCATACAAACTCGAGGTTTAATGCGAGTTTAAGGAGAGTGTGTATGGTTCATCATCATGATTTAATTAAACAGCTTCACTCTGTAAACTATATCTTGGTTGCAGATGATGATTCCGACGACCAAGAATTAATCCGTGATGCATTTGAAGATAACGGCGTGATGGAGACTAAGCTACAATTTGTCAGTGACGGCGTTGAGTTGATTGAAAAACTTAATAGCACCGAGCTATTACCTAGCCTTATTATTCTTGACTTAAATATGCCACGAAAAAGCGGTAAAGATGTATTGGCTGAGATGCGTGGGGCTGCAAACCTTAAGCATATTCCGGTTATTATGTTCAGTACATCGGACTCTGAGCTAGATATAAAGCAGTGTTACTTGCTTGGGGCGAATTCTTATATGACCAAACCTTCTCAATATCATGAGCTGGTGGATTCAATGAAGTCCTTGCTGACTTTTTGGCTTGGTACTGCAAAGCTCGTGATTGATTAGAAGTGAAGGGCCAGAATAACTAGCTAGCCCTCAAGCTGTCATAGCACTATATTGCTTCGTTAGTATGCTTTTGCTTTAACAAGCGACTTGTCACTGTACCTGCGGTCATTGAGCCCGATACATTGAGTGCCGTTCTTGCCATATCAATTAATGGCTCAATAGAAATAAGCAGCGCTGCAATTGTCACTGGTAGTCCCATCGCAGGCAGTACTACCAAAGCTGCGAAAGTGGCACCACCTCCAACACCCGCAATACCAAACGAGCTAATTGCAACCATAGCTACTAAAGAGACAATAAAATCGAGTGCGAACGGGTCAATTCCTACCGTTGGCGCAACCATTACTGCAAGCATTGCAGGATAAATACCAGCGCAGCCATTTTGTCCGATTGTCGCACCAAACGATGCAGAAAGGTTTGCAATCGCAGGAGGAACATTAAGCTTGTGGATCTGCGCTTCAACATTCAATGGGATGGTTGCCGCAGAGCTTCTTGAGGTGAAAGCAAAAGTTAAAACAGGCCAAATTTTTTGGAAGAAATGCTTTGGGTTTTCACCAACCAAAGTAACTAACAAACCATGCACCAAAAACATCAGTAAAATGGCAACGTAAGAGGCAATAATAAAACCGAGTAAGCTAATAATGTCAGCCATGCTTGATGTGGCGATCACTTTGGCCATCAAGCCAGCCACACCATAAGGCGTAAGGGCGATGATCATACGTACCAATCTCAACACAACAGCCTGTGCGCCTTCAACTGCATTTTTTATCGGACTACTTAAATCTGACTCTTCCATGATGGCTCTACGAGCAGCAATACCAGTTAACACACCAAAAATCACCACGGCGATAATCGAGGTTGAGCGCTCGCCAGTTAAGTCAGCAAACGGATTGGTTGGTACAAAGCTAAGCAGCATTTGTGGAATGGTTAAATCGGCAACGGTTGTTGCACGTTCTTCTAGTACTGCTATTCTGGCCGTTTCGCGCGCACCTTCAACTAAGCCTTGAGCGCTTAACCCAAATGCTTGAGTGATAAAAATACCAATAAGCGCTGCAATGGCCGTGGTAAACACTAATATAGCGATAGTGACAAACGAGATCTTTCCAAGAGAGCCTTGATTATCTAATTTTACGACCGCTGCGATCATAGAAACCAAGACCAATGGCATAATCACCATTTTGAGAAGATTGACATAGCCGCTACCAACAATCGCAACCCAATCTAGTACAGTCTGTTTGGTGGTTAAGTCACCTGAGAAAACAAACTGCAGCGCGAGTCCAAATAGGCTGCCCGCAACTAAGCCTAATAATACCGTTCGTGACAGGGTTTCGGAGCGCTGTTGAAAGCGGTAAAGACCGAAAAGTATGGCAATAAAAACTGCCAGCGCGGCGATAACAGCAAAAGACATCAGAATACCTTTCGAAATATATGAAAATAACGCGCTACTATAGAGGTTTTGTTGATTGGGCTAAAATATTCTTTGACTATGGAATAGAACAAAAGGTTATCAATAAAAATGAAAGTTTTTAATGGTCTTTCCAATCATATAAAGATGTTTTGTAGTGAGTTGGTACTAACTCCTATTAATTAAAAACACCGAGATATGCGCATAGCGTGTAATGCTCTTCCGTAGCAGCGAGTTTATCTCGCGACTCTTTTCGAGCATTTATCTCGCAATTTCTTTTGCGTTGCGACGTTAACCGTGTAGCTGTTTTTAGTATGGAGTTGAACATGTGATTTATTAAGTATACGTAAAAGCGAGTTAGCTTTGAGGCGATGACATGTGTCAAGTGGGAAAGGTTGTTCCCCGGCTTCGCGGATGCCGATGTCAGCCCTTGAACCCTGAGGTTCAAGGCGGAGAGCAACAGCCTACCGTAGGCTTCTCGGTACATGCCGAGCATGCTCAATAGTAAACAAACTGCTATCCTAAACGAAATTTATCGGCTCAGGGACTTAATCAGCTGTCCTACGAGCTAGGGAACAATTACAGTATATAAAACATCTGCCGATCACGAAACCATAGTAATGCAATTTATGTGTTAACCGCGTGCTTTTTACCCGCTTTGTTTAGTGACTAAGCAAACGTTAATCTGAGCGTTAGCTGGCAACGCTAAATTTGCTTAATTTTTCGAAGGCCACAGTTTCTAAACCGTTTCTAACTAACAGAGTAAACAGGTTACTTAGAAAGGAATCGGTGCGGTAAAGGTCATCATCTCAGCAGTTGTTGGATGTGAAATTTTCAGCATCTCTGCATGCAACTGTAGACGTGAAGCCGCCGCTAACGCCTCTCCCGTAGCGTATAGTCTATCACCTAGGATAACGTGTCCAAGCGAAAGCATATGTACTCTGAGTTGATGAGAGCGTCCTGTGATGGGGGTTAGCTTTACGCGTGTTGCTTGTGCTTCATATTCCATAACTTCAAAATGCGTTAATGAAGGTTTTCCGGTCTCATGACAAACCATTTGCTTAGGGCGGTTAGGCCAATCACACACCAGCGGTAAATCAACAGAACCCGTTTGCTGTTGTAATTTGCCATGAACCCGGGCGATGTAGTGTTTGTGGGTTAACCTGTCTTGAAATTGAATACTGAGATGGCGATGCGCTGCTTTATTCATCGCAAGGCACAGTACGCCGGATGTTGCCATATCAAGGCGATGCACAATTCTTGCCGTAGGGTAGACAAAATTCACTCTGGCGATAGCGCTGTCCCAATGCTTTGGATCTTTACCTGGTACGGTGAGTAACCCGCTTGGTTTATTGATCACCAGCATATCTTCATCTTGGTACAAAATATCAAGATAGGGAGAAAGGGGGGGAGCGTAATTTAGTAACACCAGCTGCCTCAGCATGAACAGAACGAAGCCGCGTATTATATATGAGTTGCTAAGTGAGCGGTAGCGAGAAAGAGAGCCGAGGCTCTCTTTCGGTACGGGAGGTTTACTGGTTGGCAACCACAATTAAACGAATCGCATCCAACTTAAGCTGCGCTTTTTCAATGTGTGTGCTCAGCTCAGCTCTTTGTTTATCAAATACTTGAACTTCTTCGTCACGGATGTTCGGATTGATAGCCTTAAGTGCTTGCAAACGACCTTGCTCATCACCTAATTGCTTTTGCATTTTATCCATCGCGTTGGCTTGAATGCTTTCAAGTTGAGCTTGTGCAATATCGCCAGCTTGAGTAATAAGCGGGTGAATAGCACTTTGTAGCGCATTAACTAGCTTACTGCCGGTTTGTCTGCCAACGGCAGAAAGCTGTTGATTGAATGCATCAAACGCCACGTTTTGGGCTAAGTCATTGCCACCTTTATCCATTAGGACGCGAATTGGCGTTGGCGGTAAAAAGCGGCCCACTTGAAGAGACTTAGGTGCAGAAGCTTCTGCAACGAAGATCATTTCAACAAAGAAAGTACCGACAGGTAACTTGTTGTTTTTAAGCAGTGCCACTGATGCACAACCAAAGTCATCGTTACAGATCATATCCATTACGCCGCTGACCATAGGGTGATCCCAGCTGATGAAATGCGCGTCTTCTTGTGACAGTGAGGTGTTACGGTCAAAAGTCACTGTGATGCCATCATCTTTCAAACAAGGGAAAGAAGGGTTAAGCATGTGCTCGGTAGGTTTGAGAATAATCGTATTCTCGCCTTTGTCTTCTTGGTTAACACCAAAAGTATCAAACACATTAATCATAAACGCAGGCAAAATGACGTCGTTATCAAGTGCTTCAAGTTCAGCAACGATATTATCTGTTTTACCTTGACCACTTGAGTGAAGCTCAAGTAGGCGGTCTCGACCTTGCTCCATTTTTGTGCGCAGCTGTGCGTTTTCTTTTGCGGCTTGCTCCAATAGAGGATCTAATTCGTCTTCGTCACAGTTGTGTTCAGCGATCAGCGCTAACAAATCATCAGAAAAAGACTTATACAGCATTTGCCCCGTAGTGCTGGTGGTTTCGAATGCATCTAAGCCCTCGTGATACCAACGTAGTAATACTTCTTGTGCGGTACTTTCAAAGTACGGCACGTGAATATTGATGTCGTGCTTTTGACCAATGCGGTCAAGACGACCAATACGTTGCTCAAGTAAGTCAGGGTTAAGCGGTAAGTCAAATAGCACCAAGTGATGTGAGAACTGGAAGTTACGACCTTCAGAGCCAATTTCAGAGCAGAGTAATACTTGTGCGCTATCATATTCATCAGCAAAAAACGCTGCCGCGCGGTCGCGCTCAATGATAGACATGCCTTCGTGGAACACCGCCGCTTTAATCGCTTCGCGCTCACGTAATACTTGTTCAAGGCTAATTGCGGTTTCCGCTTTGGCACAAATAAGCAGTACTTTTTCGTGCTTTAACTCTTTTAATTTAGCAATCAACCACTCAACGCGCGGGTCAAACTGCGCCCAGCTGCTTCCTTCACCTTCGAACTCTTGGAAGATTTTTTCAGGGAACAAAGCACGCATCGCGTTAAATTCAGGACTTTGAATACCACCAATGTTGCCCATTACCGACATTGCTGTTTTGTATTGCTTTGGTAAAGGTACTGGGTATTGATGTAACAAACGACTTGGGTAGCCATCAATGCCACTGCGGCTATTTCTAAATAGAATACGGCCAGTACCATGACGGTCTAGTAACATAGACAAGATTTCAGCTTTGGCGTCGCTATCGCCACTTTGTGCCTTTGCAAGTAGCTCAGAAATATCGGTTTCTTTTAGCAGTGTACAAAGTGTTTGCTCTTCTTTTGCGTCTAACTTTTTGTCTTGCAGTAAGTTGTTCGCGGCTTCTGCGACTTCTTTATAATGACTTTCTTCTTCAACAAACACGTCGTAGTCGTAGAAGCGGTCTGGATCGAGTAGCTGTAAACGCGCAAAGTGACTGCGGTGACCCAGTTGGTCAGGCGTTGCAGTCAACAAGATAAGCCCAGGAATGTCCTGAGAAAGCTCAGCAATACGTTGATATTCAGTGCTTGGCTTTTCCTTTGTGACCGTCAGGTGGTGTGCTTCATCAACAATCAGTAGATCCCAATCAGCGAGTGTGGCTTGTTCAAACCAGCGGCGCTTTTTAGTAATAAACTCTAGGCTAACCAGTACCAGTTGCTCTGTTTCGAATACATTTGGTGCATCTGCATAAGCTTCGCTACAACGCTCTTCATCAAAAATCGAAAAGTGCAGGTTAAAGCGGCGTAGCATCTCTACCAGCCATTGGTGTTGTAAGTTCTCTGGAACCACGATCAACACACGGTTGGCACGACCAGAGAGAATTTGCTGGTGTAAAATCATGCCCGCTTCAATGGTTTTACCTAGGCCTACTTCATCAGACAGAAGTACGCGAGGTGCAAAGCGCTTACCGACTTCATCGGCAATATAAAGCTGGTGCGGAATAAGGCTAGCACGCTGACCTATCAACCCTTTAAGGTGAGATTGTTCTTTATCAAACTGATGTTGCCAAGTTTGATAACGCAGTGTGTAGCGATCAAAACGGTCGATTTGGCCTGCAAATAGACGATCTTGAGGTTTATTGAACTTGAGGAAGTGATCAAGAAAGGTCTCTTTGAATGAAGTCTCTTCTTCATTATCAACTCGAGTACCATGATAGCAAAATAGTCCATTTTGCTCTTCCACGCTGTCAACACGTAGTTCCCACTCTTCAACATGGCGGATCACATCGCCTGGGTTGAATACAACTCGAGTTACAGGTGCTTCCTGTACTGAGTAAACACGGTTTTCTCCGCTAGCGGGAAATAAAATAGTCACTTGACGCCCCTCAAGTGCCACTATTGTACCCAATCCCAAATCTGATTCCGTATCACTGATCCAGCGCTGACCTAAGGAAAAATTCATGGTTATCTCGTCTATGCAGAAAAAAGGCGGCTATGTTACCTATTCATGTCGGTTTGTTCAATACACAACAGTGACTCAGGCCTTTATTTATCAAGTGCTGGCGCTTTTTCTATCTAGTTGGCATGGCAATCGCCAACTAGTTGTTTTTTATCAATATGCAAGTTGGATTTTCTACTGTCATAAAAGCGACTTTTGTGACAAATAGACTAAACTTGAACTATACCCAAAACATAATCGGTCACTATGTTGTGTATTGGGTATAGCATAATAATCTGTAAACAACAGGAATGCGCTATGGTAAAACAAGACAAAGACCATAAAGTGTACGTGCTCGACACCAACGTACTTCTCCATGAACCGCTCGCTTACCTTTCCTTCCAAGAACACGATGTTGTTATTCCTATGACTGTCCTTGAAGAACTCGATCACATTAAAGATCGAAAGAGTGACGTGAGCCGAGACGCAAGAGTTGCCATTCGTGGGTTAGATGATGTGCTTCGCGATGCAACACCAGAGCAAATGCTAGAGGGGGTAGCGCTACCAACATTGAGGATTGAAAGTCACCGAACGCCCAGTTCGGGTAAATTGATTATTGTAAACGATCACCTGTTTCCTGATTCCATCTCCGGGTTACCCGGCAACGAAAATGACCACCGCATTATTAATTGTGCGGTACATTTGCAAACTCAGTACAGCGACAAAAAAGTGGTGCTGGTTACCAAAGACATCAACATGCGACTAAAAGCGAAAGGCGCTGGACTCAAGTATGTTGAAGACTATCGTACCGATCAACTGATTGACGACATTGCGCTGTTAACCAGTGGCTTTAAAAAGGTTGAAGGCGATTTTTGGCAAAATGTTGGTGAGTGTCAAACGCAGCAGGAAGGACGATACACGGTTCATGATGTGCCAAAATCACTCGTACCTGATGTGTTCTGTAATGAGTATCTGATAGACGATACTAATCACTTCGCGGCTCGGGTTGTGGGTTACGACTCTGAACACATTCGATTAAAAGACTTAGGCGTTGAACGTTTGATGCACCGTCAAGCATGGGGAGTGAAACCGAAAAATATCAACCAAGGTATGGCGCTGGATGCATTACTTGATACTGACATTGAACTGGTGATACTAACTGGGCCAGCAGGGTGCGGAAAAACCTTATTGGCGCTTGCCAGTGCGCTTGAAATGATCATCGAAAAAGGGATTTACGATAAGGTAATTGTGACGCGAAATACGCCTGAAATTGCGGAGAGCATCGGCTTTTTACCGGGTACGGAAGAAGAGAAAATGGCCCCTTGGCTTGCGGCCATCACAGATACCTTAGAAGTGCTCCACAAACACGATGAAAGCCCCGTGACTAGCCGTAACTACATTATGGAAAAGGCGAACATTCAGTTCAAATCGGTGAATTTTATGCGTGGCCGAAGCATTCAAAATGCGGTCGTTATTTTAGATGAGAGCCAAAACTTAACGGCATCACAGTTAAAAACCATCATCACTCGCTGCGGTGAAGGGACTAAATTGATTTGTACGGGAAACCTCGCCCAAATTGATAGTAATTATCTCACCCCTGTGACATCAGGGTTAACCTATATTGTCGAGCGCTTTAAAGACTTTGAAGGTAGCGCTACCATTAACTTAAACGGTGTAGTACGAAGCCGCTTGGCAAGTTTTGCTGAAGAAAATTTATAACTTGCCTTGAGCCGACTGGCTCGTTACTCTTTTGCTAACACTGTGTGCAAACGGGAACGAGCCAGTAAATGGATGCGACAAAAGAATTTTTACCACTAAAAAGTTACCGAAAGGGAATTTTAGTGGCGGTAATAATACCCATCCTACTTGTCCTCGTCTTAGCTTACCATCTCTATCAAATTAAACTCGAACGCCAGTACAAAGTGCGTTTTGGCCAGTATGAATATGTTTCTCAGCAGCTGAAACAAGAGTTTTATGCTGCACATGTCGTTCTTGATAGCATCGCCGTTAACCTAGCGCAGCCCATTTCTTTTCAAAAGCCACCAGAGTGGTTAGAAGATATAGAGCAACACCCTGAACATTATTATCATGCGTTACCAAACAATGGTGGAGAGATTGTTGGTCGTGGGCAAGTCAGTGAAGCGCTTTTTGCCACTAAACGATGGCAAACCGTACTGTCGCTTAATACCGCTTTTGATGCCGCGCTCGCGTTGCAGGGTGGATTGTATGCGGTCGCATACATAGAAGATGACGGCTTTGCGTATGTTAAGCGTCGAGAAGCCTCAAGCAGCCATTTTATCACGCGGCTAGTTCAAGGTAAGTTCGAACCCGACTTTAGCTTGGGCAATATAGTCGTTGGCCCACCCGTGAAGTTTTTCGATAGACAAATGTTTGCGCTCGGTAAGAAACTATCAACGGTGGATAACGCTCATGTATTGATGATCTATGATAGCGATATTATTGATAGGTGGTTGTTAAACATCGGCTCCTTAGACGGTACGATGGAATTTAAAAACCAAAGTGATGAGATTATCGCGGGGGAACGCTATGATCACGACCACGATGGGCTTGTAAACTCATCAGCACCTTGGCAGTACGGACTGCACTTTATTGCAAAACCCGCCAAAGAGCCTATTAGTTTAAACTATCATGAAAGCTATGAGCAGTTTGCCGCTCCGCTACAGCGGGAGATCTTGCTCGAACTTGCACTATTACTGTTTTTTATTCTTTTTACCTTTGTGACTATTGTATGGTTAAGCGGACAAATATTTGTCCGACCTCTAAAGCATTTTGTGAATTATCTATCTTTGCAAGAGCATACACCACAAGCCACTTTAAACTATCCTATTCCCTCAGAATGGCAACCTTGGTTTATACAAATCAAACAGGTGGTGGAGCAAAAATCGCGCTTAATGCATGCCCTTAAGCAACATAATCAAGAACTAGACGACGAAATTAAGCGTAAACAACAGGCATTAAAGCAAAGCTTTGAGGCAAAAGAGCGTCAAGCTGCTTTGCTAAATGCAGTGCTTGACTCTGTGCCCGATATTATCTATTTCAAAAATATAGACGGTTCATTCATAGGCTGTAATCGCGCGTTTGAAGAGTTTATGGGGGTTGATAAGTCGGATTTAGTTGCGAAAACACAACCTGAAGTGACATCTGGATTAACCATTTTACTTGAGCAAGAAGCGGCGATGGAGCGCTCGCAAGAACAAGTGGCAACTAATTTTGTCCTTGGGGCAAATACCTACTTTTTGACTATTACGCCATTGAAATCGGAAACAGGAAAGCTCATCGGTTGTTTGGGGGTTGCGAGAGATATTACTGCCGCACAAGAGGCATATAATGCCCTAAGAGACTCTGAAGAAAACTTTAGGGCAGCGACTGAGTTTGCACCTAATGGCGTTATTTTGGCTGCGATCAGCGGTAAAATTTTGGAGATGAACAAGGCTGCCAAACGTTACTTATCACTTGATAAGAATACCGGAGAAAAGCAGCTGGAACGCTTGTTTGATGAACAAAACTGGCAAGAGCTGAAGCCTGTCTTGGCTGGGCTATTAAAAGAGCAAAAGAAAGTCGTTGAGCACATGATTTCACAGTCGGGTAAGCACCGCTGGTTACAATTGAGTATTTCTTTAGTTTGGGATAAAAATAAGCGCCCTAAGTATTACGTGATCCATATTCAAAATATCACTGGTCTGCTGTTAGCGAAGCAAGATGCTGAGCGCGCAACGCTTGCCAAAAGCCGCTTTATCGCGAATATCAGCCATGAAATTAGAACGCCAATTAATGCCATATTAGGTCTGGCGGATATGATCAAAAGTGAGGCGCTGACTCGAGTTCAGAGTAAAAAATTGCAGCAGCTTTCTGGGGCTGCAAACGAGCTGCTTACCATGCTCAACAGTATTTTAGAGTTTGCCAAAGTAGAAAGTCATCAAGGCACAATTCAATACGAGACATTTCAAACCTGCCATGTATTTACCACTATAGAATCACTGATTAAGCCTTTATGTATACAAAAAGGCTTGGAGTTTGAGTTACAGGTCGACCCTCAAGTTTGGCCTTACCTTTACAGTGATGAAGATAAAGTAAAGCAAATCTTAGTAAACCTACTTGGTAACGCCGTAAAGTATACCAACCATGGTAAGGTGGGTCTGAAAGTAACGTTAACTAATGATAGAGCTGCAAAACAAACCATAAAGTTTGCTGTTTGGGACACTGGCGTTGGGATCAAATCGCAAGAAATTGAACACCTTTTTGATGCATTTACCCAAGGTGATGAAAGCTTCACACGTCGTCACGAAGGCATTGGTTTGGGGCTTGCGATTGTGAAGCAAGAAGTTGCACTCTTAGGTGGCGATATTGCGGTTAACTCAACCCCGAACGAAGGAAGCTGCTTTTTCTTCGAATTGGTGCTAGATAAAGGCGCTTGTCCAGTTGTGGATAGTCACAAAGAAGTCTACTGTCTCATCACCGAAGCACATAGCTTACCAAGCTATTTTTCAGGTCTTGCGGAACCTTTATCTGTTGAGCGATTGCACGGGATGCATGCTCAGCTCGACAAGTCTATTGTTGTTATTCCACCAGAAGCAGCGCTTGACCCCGCTTATGCGCTACCTGGAAATACCGCATTACTACTGCATTGTGAAGGGGAGTTTCCTGAGCAAAGTAACCATATTGCGCTTAATCAAAGTGTGTTTTACCAATCAGCTTATACTTGGCTTGCTGAATTTGCCCATATGACGCAAACCGTCGACAACGTGTGTATGCAGGTTGCCGGTGCACTTTGCTTGGTGGTCGACGATAACAACTTAAATTTAGATATTACTGAAAATATGTTGAAGCAGAATGGTATTTCTACCGTAGGGCTCCAAAGCGCCGAACATATTGAGGAAGTTTGCCGCTCACTGCAACCCGATATCATCCTGATGGATATCCATATGCCAAATATTGATGGCTATCAAGCGACCAAGCAGATCAGAGCCGTGTGGTCTGAAACTGAGCTTCCCGTTATCGCCTTGACCGCCAATGCAAGCAAAGAAGAGCGGGCGAAAGCCACAGCCGTTGGCATGAATGATTATTTGGTAAAACCAATTAATAGCACACAGGCGTGCAAGGCATTGGCAAGTAATATTTTCCAGTCGGATAAAACAGAAGAAGCCTTTTTTGATTATGAGTTTGCTTTATCACAAATGATGCAAAATGAAACGTTTTTGCAAACAATGTTAGATAAATTTGCTAAACTTTGCCATGATTACCTAGAACAGGTTGCTGAAATAGAGCAAGGTTCAGCATTATTCGAGTTAGCACACGGAATTAAGGGCGCTGCTGCAGGTCTGGGCTTTAAGCGACTAGCGAAAGTTGCAAAAGACCTTGAAACGCAAAGCAAAACGATCACAACAATAACAAATCGCACTGACTTGGATGTGTTAACAAATGCACTTTCACAGGTGGTGTGCTTTATCGAGCTAAAAAGGTAGCGTCATAAGATGCAGCAAGCTGAGCACATTTTTATTATTGATGATGACCCAATAAATAAGATGGTCCTAAGCAATACATTAGGTGACGGCCATCGGTTATCCCATAGCACTGACACTAAATTATGTATTGATGAACTAAAAGCAAGTAAACCAGACCTTATTATTTTAGATGTGTTAATGGCTGACGGCGCTGGATTTTCTGTTTTAGAGTGCCTAAAAAAGGATGCGAGCACTTACGGTATTCCCGTTGTCGTGATCTCTGGTAGTGTGAGCTTTAAAGATGAAGCGCGAGGTTTGGAGTTAGGGGCTGTGGATTATATTACTAAACCCTTTAACCCTTTGATTGTAAAAGCCAGAATCAAAAACCATTTAGCAATAAAAAAGAAAAATGACCTGCTAGAAAAGCTAGCCTCTATCGATGGTTTAACGGAGTTGCCCAATCGTAGATATCTAGATGAAGCGATGAAATCAGCATTAGAAAGCGCAAAAGCTGATGGCAGTGCGTTTACCGTTATGCTGGTTGAGGTGGACTATTTTAAAACGTTTAATGAGCATTATGGCTACATGCACGGTGATGATTGTTTATTTAAGGTCGCCAAAGCGCTAGAAGAAGGCGCTACCCGACGTTCTTTATTTATTGGCCGTTTTGATGGTACTCGTTTTGCGTTGGTACTAACTCAGCATAATATCGACGTAATTAATGAGATAGCAGAAGCGCTGCACGACTCGGTTAATGCGTTAAAAATCCCCCATATTGCTTCACCGATATGTGCGCATGTGAGCGTTAGCATTGGTGCAGTTCATATTGAAAATCACTGTAGTAGTGAGCTTAGTGAGCTGATAAAAATGGCCGATAGCGCCCTTGCCGTTGCCCAAAAGCAGCAAAGCACGGTATTTATTAAAGCGCTATAAATATCTAAAGCCATATACAGGAGCGAAAGCATATTCGCATTCAGACCATAAGTGCACTGCATAAAGCTTGGCTATGCTCATGCTTTATAGATCTTTAACCGAGTATGTTGTGCCTTTTGGTGTGGTGTTAGGTTTATTCTATGGATATACGGCGTAAAATAATTTGGGTGGACTGTATCGCGGCTATATCCGTGGGATTAATCGTATTGCTTTTCCACTCAATGATTGGTGCGATCTATCATATACCTGAACAAACCATTATCTTTATCGCATTATCAAATCTGTTGTATGGCGCGTACTCTTTTAGCCTTGCCATTCAAAAAGCGAAGAACATAAAACATTTGCAGCTTTTAGTGTTCGGCAATCTTTTTTGGGCGCTAGTCTGCGCTGGAGTGGTTGTTCAGTATTTTAACGTTGCAAGTCTAATTGGTATTGCTTTTATTGTTTGTGAAGCTATGTTTGTCATCATGCTTGCCTATTTCGAATGGAAGTATAGGTATGAGCTGGTATCAGAGGACAGTTCAGCTTAATAGGCTGGGTTATTAAAGTTTGGCTCTGTTTTGTTTTTAACTTATTAAGATGACAAGAAAATAAGGAGTTGGCCACACACAACTGTGCGTCAGTTTACTCTGATTATTCACCATCCTTGGTGCGATAAAGTCTTACTGAATTTGCTTTAATGCGTTGTCGCCAAAGCCAACCAGTTGGTTATTTTTGAATACCAATGGCGTGCACTCATCTTTTGTTACTTTGCCGTCTGAGTGTTTACTGTTGGTTGCATAGTACAGCACTTGATAGTTATCGCCGTCTTTTGACACCAACTCGCTAAAATCAGGGGTTGCAAACATGTCTTTTACTGATGAGTAAGACGCGCCCATTTCAAGGTTGGCAATCTTGTCACGATTTTTACGCTGTTTATGTTCCCAGTTAGACGAGTTGTATTCAGAAGCCCAACTGTGCTCTACTTCACCGTCGGATACAGCAACGATACAGCCTGATAATAGAGTAGAGCTAAGCGCAGCCACTAACATTAATTTTTTCATTGTTGTTTTCCTTTTTAATTTTGTTGCTGAGCAAATAATGCAAACAGCCATTTGTTTTTGCTTGAATTATCACAAGAGTTGCAAACTCTTTGCCAACTAATAAAGTTTATAAATATCAGTTTGTTGCTGGTTTTTAATCAGTTTATAGTTGATGGTTTTCACTAACATTTAGTGATATCACTCACTAAAACAATAATCTAGACCACTCGGTTTCTCGTTGTCCCAGCCACAAAACTTTCAATATTAATGGCAATTTCGCCGACTAAACGTTCGATGGCCTCTTTACTTGCCCATGCCGTATGCGGTGTTAAAAGCAAGTTTTCCCCTTGGTATTGAACGAGAGGATTGCTTGCTTGCGCCGGCTCTTGAGTGAGGACATCCACAGCAGCACCAGCTATTTGTTTGTTAGTTAGTGCATCGACCAGCGCATGCTCATTGACTATTCCGCCTCTTGCGGTGTTGATAATATAGGCATGATTTGGAAGTAGGGCGAACTCAGCACTTGAAATCAGGTTTTCTGTTTCAGCGGTAAGCGGGCAGTGAATCGATACAATATCCGCAATCTGCAGTGCTTCTTCAAAAGCCATTCGTCCTGATCTAACCTCAGTTACGCCCCTACGTTCGGCAACAATTACCTGAGCTCCAAATGCTTGTGCGACTTTTGCAACGGCTTCTCCTAACGTTCCATGGCCTACGATCACAAAGTTTTTGCCTGCAATTTCGTTGATGCTGTAATCCAAACGACAAAACATGTCACTTTGTTGCCAAAGCCCTGCATGGCAGTCTTGCTGATAACGATGAATATTTGTCATTAAGTTACCAAGCATAGTAAAGGTGTGCTGCACTACAGAAGGGGTGGAGTAACCAGCCACATTGGCTATCGCAATTTGATGGGCTTTTGCAGCTGCTAAGTCGATGTTGTTGACGCCTGTGGCCGCAACACAAATCAATTGTAATTGTGGTAACGCCGCGATTGCTTGTTCAGTTAACTGTACTTTATTGGTGATGATGACTGCTGCATCTTTACAGCGTGTGATGATGTCCTCACTGGGTGTGGTGTCGTAAGACGTTAATGTGCCTAGTTTGGCAATGGGAGAAAGATCGGTTCCTGCAAGGGTTTTAGCGTCTAATACCACGATTTGCATTATTTTTATCCTTTTCTTGACTTTGGAGTTAACTCTAAGGTTTATACTTGTGATGTCGACTAGGATAATCTTCAGGACTTGGGAGTGTAAAGTGGTAAAGATTGGTGAGCTGGCAAAGCGGCTTAACGTATCAACTGACACGTTAAGGTATTATGAAGCAAACGATCTCCTACACCCTTGCACAAGGAGCGAGGGCGGGTATCGGTTGTTTGATGAGCAAAGTGAAAAACAAATGCGCTTTATTCTTCGCGCGAAGGAAGTGGGGTTCAGCCTCAAAGAAGTGCAAGACTTGCTGAAGATAAAGTTTGAAAAGCATCAGCACAGTTGTGAAGAAGTGAAAACGCTGACTATCACTAAACGGGATTTAGTGAGAGCGCGGATCGCTGAGTTACAAAAATTTGAACAATCGTTATCGACGCTAGCAGAGCAATGCTGCGGCGGTAAGGAAGCGGCAGTGAGCTGCTCGATTTTAACGGCCTTGGAGGCTATCGATGAATGAACTGATAGTAAATTTTTGGCAGCTATTTTTAGTATCTGCACCGTGGTTACTGCTTGGTCTAATATTGGCCGGGCTACTTAATGTATTTATTCCAAAAGATTTGTTGCAAAAGCATTTAGGGAAAGAAGGTTTTTGGACGACGATAAAGGCAGCGCTGATTGGGGCGCCTATGCCGCTTTGCTCTTGCGGCGTTATTCCTGCTGCGGTGGGACTGAGAAGAGCAGGGGGCTCGAAAAGTGCGACAACCGCATTTTTAGTCTCAACGCCTGAAACTGGAGTGGATTCTATCTCGGTTTCTTATGTGCTACTTGGTCCTTTTATGGCGGTGATTAGGCCAATTGCGGCTGTGGTTAGCGCAATTGCGGCTGGGTTGCTCGTTGGTAGTGAGAAAGATGATAAGCCTGTGGCGCTAAAGCACCTAAATACCTCAGAAGAACCAAGCGCGACTAGCGGTTGTTGTGACGCTAATCATCACTCAGAGCCAAAGCCTGCTGAAAAGCATCACAGCCATGATAGCTGTTGCGCCAGTACTAAAGTGGAAACCGTAAAAGTAAGCTCAAGCTGCTGTGCGCCTGCAGGCCCGCAATTAGCAATGGCAGGGGCGAATATGTCTTGTTGTGATACTACGGAGCCTACCGTAACCAGTTGTTGCGATTCTGCATCAGCCACGACAAATTGTTGTGAGCCTGCTCCTGTACCTGAAAACCAAGGGATTTTTGGTAAAATTGTAGAAGCTGTTAAGTTCAGCTGTAATCAATTACTGTCTGACACTGCAGTTTGGCTTCTTATCGGTTTATTCTTTGCAGCGTTAGTGCAAACCTTTGTGCCTGAGTCTTTCTTATCTCAGTGGGGCGACGGTATTATCGCCATGCTAGTGGTTATCCTTATCAGTATCCCAATGTATATTTGCGCCACTGCGTCAACTCCAATCGCTGCGGGTTTATTACTGGCAGGTGTGTCACCCGGTGCGGTATTGGTATTTATGCTCGCAGGTCCTGCAACTAACATCGCCACAATTGGGGTAGTTGGTAAAGAGTTAGGGCGTCGAGCCGTGTTTGCCTACCTAGGCGGCGTCATTGGGGTTGCACTTATCTTTGGCTATTTAACTGATTACTTAGTTAATACTTACGGTTTTGTGGTAACGCCAATGATAGGTGAAGAACACGAAGTGCTACCACATTGGTTAACAGTATCAATGGGCGCATTATTAGCAGCACTGTTACTAAGATTAGCTATACTCAAATTAGGTAAAGTTGTTAGAAGATAAACTATTGTGGTACTTTTTACCGTATTACAATTGCATGACGCTTAAGCATGTATTGTTCCAACTTGGTATATTGCCTTGGTGGTCAGACATGAAATGCTTAGCGTCTGTTTATTTGACACGATAGAATGCGTTCCAGTATTCGTTAATCCGACAATTTGAGAAGTAGAGTGGATAAATACGCTGACATTAGACCGTATAATGATGATGAAGTAGTGCCAGCATTGGCACGTCTACTAGGTGATGATCAATTTATTGATGTGATCGCCAAATATAACCTGCCAGCTTGGTTGAATGCTTGGCCAGCAATTGCACGCCCACTAGTAAGAATGAAACTAAAAAAGAAGTGGGGAGATTTTTGTACGATTGAACAAGTACAAGATGAAGTGGCGTACTATCTGCAAATTTTAATCAATAAAACGACGTCTAAAGTAACTTATTCTGGCCTTGAAACATTAGACTCGAATACCTCGTATTTATTTATTTCAAACCACCGTGACATCGTATTAGACCCTGCACTTGTTAACTGGGGTTTGCATCAGCAAGATATGCGTACGGTACGTATCGCTATTGGTGATAACTTACTGCAAGTACCTTATATCACTGAGCTTATGCGTCTTAATAAGAGTTTTATTGTAAAACGTTCGGCAAAGGCGCCGAAAGAAATGCTAAAAGCATTAACCCAGCTTTCAGCCTATATTTCTGATTCATTAAGTGAAGGTAACTCCATTTGGATTGCGCAAAAAGAGGGGCGTGCAAAGGATGGGGTGGATCAAACCGATCCGGCACTGTTAAAAATGCTACAGCTCAATGGTCGCAAACAGAAGCTAGATTTTTCAGATTATGTAAAGCAGCTCAGAATAGTGCCCGTTGCCATCTCCTATCAATATGAGCCATGCGCGGTTGCTAAGGCTAAAGAGCTATACCATAAAAAGCAGTTTGGCCAATATGTGAAAGCACAAGGTGAAGACATTGCCAGCATTGTCGAGGGCTTTAGTTCAGATAAAGGCCATGTGCATATCGCATTTGGCGACCCTATCACTGCGGATGTTGAAAACCCAGATGAGCTGGCGAATGTCATTGATAAACAGATTTTAGATTTATACTATCTGCATTCAACCAATCACCTAGCAGCAGGCGATGATGCGCAAGTTAGTCCAGAAGATAAAGAGGACTTTATCTCTAAACTAGAGTCTGTACCGGAAGAGCTGAAGCAATTGGTGTTGAGCATGTATGCTGAACCACTGCGTCGCAAAGGCATTTAATAGTAGTGAGCATGCGCAACCGTGGTGTTAAGTGGTTGCGCTTTTGTTCGGTTAATTAAGAACTTTATGATAATAAACGACTTCCATATCTCCTAAAATATCTTTGTGAAGCCCTTTTTTCACATAACTCATCCCAAGTTTTTTCATAATATTGATGGAGCCAAGGTTCTCTTCTTCAGCGATAGCGCTCAAGTGCGTCAAGGTAGGATTTGCTGCTATTAGGTCTGGAATAAGATGTTGTGCGGCCTCTGTTGCAAACCCTTTGCCCCAAGAAGCTTGTTTAAAACGCCAACCGAGTTCTAAATCCTGATCGTTTCTTTGTTCTGAAAAGAAGTTAGCAGGGCGAACCAAAATCCAACCAATAAATGCCTTGTTTGGCAGCTCGAAACAGCCCCAAAGCCCCCAACCTTTGATCTCGTCCGTATACTCGGTTAAACGTGGAATATATACGGCTTTTACTTCTTCAAGTGAGTTAGTCTGACCGCCTGTGATGTATTTCATTACTTCAGGGTCGCTATCAAGATCGGCGAGCAGCTGTGCATCTTGTGGGGTGAGTAGGCGATAACTCAGCCTTGCAGAATCCTTTACTTGCATTTTTTACTCCTAATGAAACCCAATAAAACTTTAGAGTACAAAAGCTTATGTCATGAGTAAAGATGTTGCATAAGTTTGCGTAGACGCCAGCCGAGCGCTTTACTAAAATACGCCGGCATTTTTAGATGGGGAACAGAGTGAATAATTCAGTACTAGCGCTTAGACAGCGTCAAATCGCTGCGGCTCAACGCGAATATAAGGCAAGGGGATCAAAGCTTGCGCGTTGTGAATGCTGCTTATTAGCCACGACTCTATGTATTTGTGATAAAGTCGAAGTGGCCAAAGCAGACTGTGCTGTGTGTTTGCTTATGTATCATAATGAAAGCTTTAAGCCCTCTAACACCGGACGCTTGATTGCCGATGTGATCCCAGATAATCATGCCTTTCGTTGGGACAGAACTGAGCCTGACGCTGCGTTATTAGCGCTTCTTTCGGATGAGCAGTATGCACCAATAGTTGTTTTCCCAGAGCAGGGCGTGGAGCCTGAACGGGTAATTACTAAGGTGGCCCGCACTGAAAATAAAACACCACTATTTATCTTTTTGGATGGCACATGGCGTGAAGCTAAGAAAATGTTCAGAAAGAGCCCCTACCTAGATAATTTACCTGTATTATCCATCGCCCCTGAAAAGCTCTCGGATTACAAGCTACGAGTCGCGCCGCATGAACATCAGCTTGGTACGGCAGAAGTTGCGTGTGTATTGTTTGCCGAATGCGGCGAGCAGGATGCGGCAGATAAATTAACCGCGCATTTTATCGATTTCAGAGATGCCTACTTAAAAGGTAAGCGCAGCAAACTGTAGGCTTAGCCTTAACTGTAGGTCGAGGTGTACCTCGACAAAAACAGTATTGTTCACGCGGTACAGCGAGCAAGATGTTGGTAGGTCGAAATTTATCTCGACAAAAAGCTGAATTGTTTACGCTGTACGGCCAACAAGATGATGGTAGGTTGAAATTTATTTCGACAAAAAACTGAGTTGTTTACGAAATACGGCAAGCAAGATGCCGGTAGGTCGAAATTTATTTCGACAAAAAGCTGAATTGTTTACGAAATACGGCAAGCAAGATGCTGGTAGGTCGAGATTTATCTCGACAAAAAACCATTGTTTACGCAGCACAGCAAGCAAGATGTTGGTAGGTCGAGATTTATCTCGACAATACAAACATCTCGACAACACAAACGCAATCTCACGCGATAGATAGGAACAAAATAAGAAGCGCGCGACCCATTGCTGAGTCGCGCTTACGGAATCTTCTAAATGCATCCTGCAAAGTTGAGTAGTTCAACGTCCTGAATCTTTCCTCTTCCATGGCATCGCTTGGTGTTCTCGTTTTGCGAATAAAGGCATCTAGCCCTGTGTCCATTTTCCTTTTACACGTCCGCTGTCTTATCCATTGCCATCCACTTGCTAAGAACAAGCCCTTGTTCTAATTGTCCCTATTTGCTACTTTCCAAAATAGCAGTGCCAATCATCACCTTGTTTTACCTTGGCACTTGGTAGCCTGAACGTGTTGCTTCAAGCTAGGTGTTGCGCTGTTAATTGCAACAATTGGCATCTCCTAAGCCACATTTTACCAGTACATCCGATGTACCTTCCTTCCTCATCCTTAACCACCTGCATATCCAATGCAGTAACGTTATCCCTCAACGTTTAGCCTCTCCCCTGAAGCAATCCTTAGATTCATCATGAATCTTAAATCCCTGTCCTTTAATGTAATCACACCATGTGACATACAATCTCGCTCGCTTTTCCCTATTTCCTTTAAGTGGGTGCTTATCCATTAGCAAGTCCTGCCCTGAGCGTATCCTGTGTATCCTTTATCTCTCTTCCTGAGATGTTGTTAAGTATAAGCAGACTAAAAAAAATCGGGAGCAGTGAAATTCAATCTTTTTTTCGTCTTTTTCTAGTAATAATAAATAACTTTATATTTTTTAATTGGTTACTTTAATTCCGAGTGTTATTTCAACACGTCTTTACTCAATTTCTGGTAGCTAAGTGAGATATATCTCACAGGTAATTCTCCCGTTTTCTACAACGCTAATTTTATCTTGAGCGTAGTTTCAAATATTCAGGGTGTAAAACGGCACAATTACAGGTAGAATTAGTTGATAATAATTATTGTTTACCTAATGGAGTCTTTATGAAAAAAGCACTTGTTACTATACTGGCAACGCTTACTTGCCTACCAGCAATGGCTGCAGAGGAAGTTAATATCTACTCGTTTAGACAACCTTTTCTGATCCAACCTATTTTGGATGACTTCACCAAGCAAACCGGTATCAAGACCAATGTGGTTTTTGCAAAAAAAGGCTTAATCGAGCGTGTTAAGCGTGAAGGCAAGCATAGCCGTGCTGATCTTGTACTCACTTCAAACTTCAGTGCGCTAATTCAACTTGAAGACGAAAACCTAACACAAGCAATTAACAGCGAAACCGTCACTAATAATATCCCAGCGAACTTCAGAGATCCTGAAGGTCAGTGGGTTGCGCTTACTAAGCGTGTGCGCAATGTATATTCCGCAAAAGACCGTGTCGGCAAGTTAGATGCGCTTACGTATGAAGCACTAGCGGATGAACAATACCGAGGTAAAATATGTACGCGCTCAGGTAAACATCCCTATAACCTTGGTTTAGTGGCGTCTATGATTGCCCATCATGGTGAAGCAAAAACCAAAGAATGGCTTGAAGGCGTGAAGAAAAACTTAGCTCGTAAGCCTCAAGGTAACGACCGTGCACAAGTCAAAGCAGTAAAGGAAGGACTGTGTGATTTGGCCATCGGAAACAGCTATTACTTCGGTAAGATGATGGAAGATGAGAAACAAAAAGCTTGGGCTGAAGCGGTGTATATTAACTTCCCAAATCAACAAGATCGTGGTTCACACATTAACGTTTCTGGTGTTGTCTTGACCAAGCACGCTAAAAATACTGAAAATGCCTTGAAACTCATTGAGTTTATGACCGACAATAAGGCGCAAAATATGTATGCGTCGATGAATATGGAATACCCGGTTAAACCTGGCGTCGAGTTATCGAAACTTGTGGCATCTTGGGGTGAGTTTAAGGAAGACAGCCTACCATTGTCAGAGATCAGTAAATACCGTCCGTTAGCGCTTAAGCTAATCGATGAGGTAAAATTTGACCTTTAATGCAATTATCATTTTCACTGTCTAAATGGCAGAGTTTCGCGTGGCTGATAGGGCTTAGCCTATCAGTCCCGCTGATATTTTTAATCTTTGAGTCGCTACAACCTGACTCCGAAGTCTTTGCTCATCTTTGGGATACCGTTTTGTGGGATTATGTCCGCAATACGATTTTGCTGATTGTGGGTGTATCTATCCTTTGCGCTTTGATCGCGCTACCACTTGGCTGGCTAACCGCGTATTGTGAATTTCCTGGACGGCGCTTTTTCGAGTGGTCGTTGATGCTACCCCTAGCGATGCCAACCTATTTGATTGCTTACGTGTATACCGATTTGTTGGATTATGCCGGGCCTGTACAAATAGCGCTGCGAGAGTGGTTTGGTTGGCAATCTCCAGATGATTATTGGTTCTTTGATATTCGCACTTTGTCAGGTGCTATCGTGATGATTGCACTGGTGCTTTATCCTTATTTGTTTTTGATTTTTAGAACGGCGCTAAGAGAGCAGTCGTTTAAGCTGGTGCAAGCCAGCCAATTAATGGGCAAGTCGCCTTCACAGAGCTTCTTTAAGGTAAGTTTACCTTTGTCGCGAGGGGCGATTGTGGCTGGGCTGGCACTGATCGCCATGGAAAGCATGGCAGATTTTGCAACCGTACATTATTTTGCCGTGAGTACACTAACCACCGCCGTTTACGATACTTGGTTGGGTTATTATTCACTGACTGCTGCGGCTAAAATTTCAGGCATTATGCTTCTGTTTTTATTTTTAGCCCTAACACTGGAGCGAGTGAGCCGCCCAACTCAGGTAGTGCATGAGCGCCAATCGAGTGTTAACAGTACCACGCTTTATCATCTAAAAGGCGCGCAGGCTTGGCTCGCTAGCGCTTTTTGTTGGCTTATTCTTATTGCGGCTTTTATCGTGCCTACATGGGTGCTTGCAGATTACGCCATCGACTATTTTGAACAAGCTTGGAATGACGACTTTTTCTTGTATGCGTGGCAAAGTTTAAAAATAGCGTTTTGGGTGAGCGTGGTATTAATTATCATGAGCATGCTGGTGGTGTTTAACCAGCGAGTTAGCAGTGGTAAACGCGTCACGCTTCCGGGCAAGCTTGCAAGTACCGGATATGCGCTACCGGGCACCGTACTGGCAATTGCAGTACTTATTCCACTCACTTTATTAGACGACAAGCTAAATACTTGGCTTGAAGGTACTTCATTTGAGCCAGGCTTGCTGTTCAGTGGGACGATTTTTGCATTGGTTTTTGCTTACGTAGTACGATTTTATGCAATTGCGCAAGGCGCGGTCGAATCGAGTTATCAGCGGATCAGCCCAAGTCTAGATATGGCGAGTTTTTCGTTGGGTCGCAATCGTTTCAAAACCATGTTATCAATACATTTGCCATTGCTGCGTCGCGGCATTTTAACCGCAGCGCTGCTGGTTTTTATTGAGTGTATGAAAGAACTTCCAGCGGCATTGTTATTACGACCCTTTAATTATGAAACACTGGCAACACACGTTTTCCAATATGTGAGCGATGAGCAGCTGGAGCTGGCTTCTGTCTCTGCGTTATTTATTGTGTTGGTTGGTTTAATTCCGCTTTATGTTGTAAACCGTTCTATGGAGCAGCGAAGTTAATGCATAGTTTAGTGCTTGAAAATCTCTCTTATCGCTATGACGGTGAAGCCGTTGTGGATAGCCTAAATCTGACCGTAGAACAAAACGAGATTGTTTGTTTGCTTGGTGCCAGTGGCTGCGGTAAAACTACCACGCTGAAGGCGATAGCGGGCTTGATTGAACCATTTCAAGGCGCGGTGAGTATTTTAGGCAAAGCCATGAATGGTAATGGCACTTTCGTACCTCCACAAAAACGCAATATTGGCATGATGTTTCAAGACTATGCGCTATTCCCACACCTCACTGTGGCGAAAAATGTCGCGTTTGGTTTAACCTCGAAAAGCAAGCGTGAACGTCAAGACCGAGTGGCTGAAATGCTCCATTTGGTGCAGCTGCAAGACTATAGCGACCGCTTTCCACACGAGCTTTCAGGTGGCCAGCAACAACGTGTCGCAATTGCGCGAGCACTGGCGTACAAGCCAAATCTGTTGCTGCTTGATGAGCCGTTTTCAAATATAGATGCCCAAGTGCGGTTTCAGTTAATTAACGATATTCGCCGTATAATCAAAGACCAGCAAGTTTCCGCGATTTTTGTTAGTCACTCGAAAGAAGAAGCTTTTGCTTTTGCCGATCGGTTGGCAATTATGGATAAAGGGAAGATCGCACAAGTGGGCGAGCCGAGAACGCTATTCCAACGACCAAAGAGCAAAATGGTTGCCGAGTTTTTGGGTCAGGGAATTTATATTCCTGCACAGCGAGTGAATGGCGCTTCGGTAGAAACCCAATTTGGTGCCGTAAAATCACTCGTTGAGCTCGGTAATATCGACGCGAAGGGCGAAATGTATGTGAGACCGCAGCACATCACGTTAGAAAACGCCGAGCTTGGCTGCGTTAAAATACTCAATCAGCGCTTTATGGGAACAGAGTACATTTACCGTGTTGCATTAGAGGGACAAGAGCTCGAAATACCGCATCCAGCGCATGAACCGCTCGACTTAAATCAACCAATCTCTTTAAAAATTAAAGCACATGCTGTAAATTTCTTTTCTTAATAGCAAATGAATAAACGCAGGGAGTAGAGCATGGCGCTTGCCCAATCAGGTGTGTGTGCTGAAGCCAATTTGCACGGCTTACACTTGTTCTTCAATGTGCTTGAAGGGCAAGACGAGGCGCTAAGAGCGACGCTCGCCAATTGTGGACGCTTGCAAGAGGAGTTAGAAGATAGATTCTCTGAATCTATGCTGTCGAGCTTTGTCGCGGTAGGTGCGCAATACTGGCCGCACATTTATCCTGAGTTTATTCCTCAAGAGCTGAAAAGCTTTCCACATATTGTTGAGGCTGAGCACACAGTGCATACTCAGCCTTTTGACTTGCTTTACGTGATCCGCTCCGACCGAGAAGACGTTAATCATATCTTTGCTCAAAGTGTGCTACATATGCTAAATGGCCTAGTCGAAATGGTGGCACATGTACGCGCATTTCGTTTCTTAGATGGTCGTGATTTTAATGGCTTTATTTATGGCGCAGACACCCCTAGAGGGCGCAACAAACGGGAAGTTGCACTTGTGCACAACCCGAATGCAGCCGACCACCTTGGTAGTTATATTCACGTACAGCGGGTGAAGTTTGATTTACTGCGCTGGCAGGCGTTGCCGCTCTCTGAGCAAGAGCAATTGATGGGGCGTACACGTCTAGACAATGACCTAATTGAAGATTGCGACCCCTGTAATCATGCGGCATTAACCGAATTGAAAGACCTAAATGGTAATGCGCTACTGCTTAACCAAAGCATGCCATTTGGTGATGTATTTGAACAAGGAAGCTTGTCGCTAAGTTGCAGTGCCAAGGGCGATGCTTTTGAGCAGGTACTTAGAAGCCGATTGGGTGAAGGGGATGAATACGACCCCATATTGGATTATTCCAGTGCCGATATGGGTTCCGCGTTTTTTGCACCCTCACTAGAGTTTTTGGCGGTGATGGCAAAAATGCCAGAGTAAGTTATCTGCCACTTTACATCTCCAAAGCCCATCCATGCATGGGCTTTGACTTGTTTCGCAAGCGTTTGTTGCCGTTACAACATATACGGATTTTTCGCAGGTGATCCGTTACTAACTACAGGTCTTGATTGAATATCCTCTAGCTTGTGTAAAATGTCTTTTAGCTGTTGCTGCTGGACTTGTTCAGCACTTGAGTTTGCCAAGGTATTTGTCAGCAAAGTGGTGACGGCTTCAAGCGCTTTTGCACTGCTATCATCAATGTGATTGTCGACTTGAATATGCGGTTGTGCCACCGCTTCTAAGCGCTCAGACAGGTTTTCAAATAGCGTATTTTGCTGCTGACCTTGTTGACCTAATGCTTGTTGTATTTGCGCTTGGGTGCTGAGCAAGTCATTGAGTTTGCCAAGGTTAGTGAGTAGCTGCTCATTGTTCGCTGTGTGTTTGATAGTGTTTTGCAGCCCCGCAATTTCCTCTGCGACTTGTTGCTGTGAAGCTATCAATTGCTTTAGCGGTGTAGCGTAAGGTTGCTGCGTTAAGGCCTCACGTAGCTCAGTTAACTGCGTGGCAAACTCTTGCTCGTTAAGCACTTGAGCCAATTGTTGCAACAGCGCACTGTAGTCAAAGCTAAGCTGCTCTTTATCGAGTTTAGCGGCGATTTGCGAAAGGGATTTATTGACAAAGCTTAGTTGTTCAACTGCCAGCTGCGCTGGGCTTCCCTCATCGCTATTGCGGTGCAGGCGGGCATATTCGGCCTTGATGTCATGCCAGCGCGTTGCTTCTTCAGCCGTTAAGGTACCGCGTAATTCAGCCAGTTTCAGTAAGTTTTCTTCGCTGCCTTTGCTAAGTGTTTGTGCTTCTCCGCGATAGTGATCTTGAATTAGATTTTCAAGTTCACTGTCATTCATGGCAGCAACCACCTTTTCAGCCATCTTATTCATGTTACGGTAACTGCCTTGTAGCTTAAACGGCGGCTCGGTTCGATAGTTATCATCTTGCGCTGCTGAGGCAATGTATTGGGCATTTACTTTGAGCACGGTGTTGCGAATGGTGAGCAGCTTTTTCAGTACGCTGACAATTTCATTCACTTGCGCTTGAGAGTAATTAAATTCCAATTCATTGATGGAGATGCTTTCTCCGTCGGCAATGCGCACTAGCCTGTATAAGTCTTCCATACCACGATTGGCAAGGGGCCCAAGCACTGCATTGGAAGTGAGCGTATTTTCAATAAAGCTCATGGCAAATTCTTGTTCGCAGCCACTGAGAGTGTCACCGAGGTTGTAAATATCCGCACGGTTGGCAAGCATATCTGGGATCTTAAAGGATTCACCGGACTCGGTGTAGGGGTTTCCTGCCATCACAACGGCAAATTTTTTGCCTCTCAGATCATAGGTTTTGCTGCGGCCATTCCACACCCCGTCTATGCGTCTTGAACCGTCACATAAAGAGATGAACTTTTGTAAAAATTCGGGGTTGGTGTGCTGAATATCGTCAAGGTACAGCATCACATTATTGCCCATCTCAAAGCTTTGGTTGATCTTCTCAATTTCTTTTGCGGCGGTCGCGTTGATGGCTTGAGCTGGATCCAAAGAAACTTGGTCGTGACCAATGGATGGACAGTTGACCTTAACAAAGGTGAGTCCTAAGCGGTTGGCCACATACTCTATTAGCGTGGTTTTACCATAGCCCGGTGGAGAGATAAGCAGCAACATGCCCATTAAGTCGGTGCGTTTATTGTTTCCTGCTGCCCCTATTTGTTTTGCTAAGTTATCGCCAATAATAGGGAAGTAGACTTTGTCAATCAGCTGGTTACGTACAAATGAGCTTAGTGGTCTGGGTTTAAACTCATCTAATTGCAAGCGCTGCTTTTGTGCCTCAAGCACTTGTGCTTTTAATTGTTGGTACTGTTTGTAGGCCGGAACATGAATCGTGAGATACTCGTTACTACGGGCAAAAAAGTCTGCGTAATCTAGGTGTAGTACTTGGTTCTCGATACGTGGGTGTTGGCCCATTAAACCTGAAATTTCCGTTTTTATTTCGGCTTCTTTGACTTGGTAGGTGATATCTAACTGGGTGGAAAGCAAAATGCAGTTAGCGGCCTCAAGCAAGGTCTCAGCATTTTCATTTTGTTTGCTGCCATAGGCGCGCAGCCAGCTGCTTAACAGGCGGCATTTGTCCGCAAGTTTAGTCAAATGTGTTAATGAGTCTTCAAGCTGTTGCCAAACGCCTTTGGCCTTTGCCATCGAGATAAACTGCTCGCTGGTGTGTTTTGCAGGTGAAGCTAAGTCAAATTGTCTCGGCTTAACTTGCTTGGCAAGGGCTTTAATTAAGTAAGTTGCGCTTAACTCGCCTGAAAAGCGGTTGAGTTCTGTTAAATAGCTCGATAAATTTTGTTGGCAAAATGCCGTGATTTTTTCACTTAATTCTTTGCTTAGCTGTTGGCTAAAGCTATGGTCATCTAACTTCGTTGCCATCAGCTCTGCTTGTGTGGCCTGAAACGCCAATTCAGCTAGCTCAGCCTTACTTTGTTGAGTATAAAATAGCTGTGCCGCAATTCGACAGCTGGCAGGGTAGACGAGTAACTCAAGCTGTCGTTTTTGTTTTAGCAAATTAGCTAAGATCAGGCTGGCATCTTGATCATGAATGCCTTTTTCATAGCCTTCTTGATATCTGGGTTCTGCAAATTTTTGTACGATAGACAGTAAACTTCCCTCATCAACGGCAAGTTCTAAATCCGCTTGACTAAAGTCGTTGCCATCTTGCTCCGCAGCTGCTAATACTTGAGCCGCAAGGTACTCACCTCGATACAAGTGACGATTTTCTGAGATCAGGTTTTGCTGCCAGTACGTGCTTGCGTCATTGAGTTGTTGATTGACCTTGGCGTCAGGGATGGTATCAAAATACTCAGTGCCAGTGAGGTGTAACATCAGTTGTTCACCACGAGGCAGCAAAGTCAAATCAAGGATTTGTTTATTGAAACTAAACGCATGTTTGCCGACTTTAACGGTATTGCCACCATCAATGTAAATATCTTGCTTGTCTCGCAAAGCGCGGATTGCTTGATCTTTGCAGGCCTTGAGTTTGGCTTGAATATCATCCGCCTTCACTTCATCGCTTAGGCTTTTTAGCTCTTGCGTTAAATCGCGAAGCTTGCCAATCATAGGGTCGGAGGCAAAATAGCTATTGATGTCGTCTAAGGTTTTAAAACTTTGCGACCGTCGATTCACCCCCTGTAAAATACGCTCGGCAGCGTTTGCTAGGCTCAGCGCGCGGCGCTGTCTTTCGTCAATGAGCTGCTGTTTGTGCGCTTCAAAGCTTTCATAAACGTCATCACGTTTAGCCAAGATCTCCGTTAAAAACTCATCATACTGACTAAATTGAGACTCGAGCTCTTCTAATTGAATAAGTAAGCGAGAGAGCTGGTCGTCACATTGCTCTGGGGTTTTGGCCGCGCTTAGACCGCTGGTAATACTTTGGCTGAAAAGCTTAAAGCGAGCCGCGAATTCGGCTTTTGCTTCAACACTGCCCACGCTCTTTTTCTGGATTTCTAACGCTGCTTTGGCGCGGTTTAGTTGACCGTAAATGGCGCTGACATCTTCCAAAATTTTAGTGCGTACGCGGCTATCGTCAATGTCGAGATCCAGCATGGTATGGTTGAGCAGATCAAGTTCAGCGCTCAAGGTTTCCAAGGTCGCCAAAAAGCCGTTAAGCTCGGTGACACTCTCTGTTTGTGCTCTGGCTTGCTCTAAGGAGTCTAGCTGCTCGTAGTATGGCGCCAAAGCACTATCTTGCTGCAAAAACTCCGCGGTTTTATGGCTTAAGCTCAGGGTTTGCTCATCAATCTGCTGCTGCATGACAGATAGCGCGTCAAGATTGATATACTTCACTTCTTCAAGGCTTATCACTTTGCCTTTTAAGCGTTTGAGAGATTCTAAGCTCTGGACAAACTGCTCCGCTGTTTTAAAGCTATCTGGTCTCACCTCGCGAAGCACATCTTGCATGGCTTGCTCTATTTCGGCTTCTGCGCGCCGAGCGTCGGCCTCAATTTGGCTTACCTTTTCAAATTCGTCTAGTACCTGCTCCGAGGTTTCAAAAATTTCATGTAGTTTTGCTGTGACATCTGCAAAGTCCGCTTCGGCAAGCCAATGATAGCGGTCTAGGATACTGCGGGTGAGGGCAATTAAATCTTCATAATGAAAGACTGTGGGGCTTTGTTCGTTAATGGCTTTGAACACACTGTATAAATCAGAAATAGCGCGTACTAAATCCGGGTTGCCAATTCGGCCAAATAAGCCGGTTGCGCGAGGGGCTTGTGCGGCAAACTCGCTGCCACAAAATGGGCTTTGCCAGATCTGAATAGGGTGCACGCGCTCAGGCTCAGGCTCTGCTTTAAAGGTTAGCGTTAAGCCATCGTCATAGATTCCATAGCCATGACAATAAATGGGATTTTGCAGGTTTTTCTCAATAATATTGTAAGAGAAAAGTGCGTAACGACCCTCGTTTGGTTCGTAGAAGATATACAGTACATCTTCACCATTGGGTGATTTTATCTGGCGATGGAATATTAAATCGTCCAGTTGGTCGTCAAAATAGCGTGTTTGCCCTGATTGTAAATAATAGCCACCAGGAAAAATAATCCCTTGGTTCTCAGGTAATTGAACACAGGCACCACCCAAAGCATCTTGGCGCAATACCTGCTGGGTGCGGCAATTATAAATAAAATAACGCCACTGTTTTTCACGGTAGGGAAGTAACTTTACCAACACCATTTCGCCAACTTCGGCAAAACGTAAATCGCAATCTGCGAGTGATTGACTGGCGTCATCAACGGCTTCTTGATAAATACCTTCACCGCTTTGGGTATTGTTTTCTATTTTTACGGTGAGTTTGCCACCCGACACTTCAATAAACACTTTGTCGTTTACATTAATATGTGGGTGACGGCCTTCGACGTGATCGGCGCGATCGGTTTTTTGCCACTCAAAGTCAAAGTTTTCCACCTCACCTAGGTCACGCTCTCCTCGGTTATCAATGTAATCTAAGGTTTCGTCTTTGGCGACTTGCCAGCGGAATACACGAACATCGGAGAGCTTTTCGCCAATCTGAAATAGTGCAAAAAGCTTGTTTGATTTAACAAATAGGTGTTGTAGACGGGTGTCTTTGTAATACGTGTATAGTTCGTCAAAGTCCCGTAAGAAACGTTGGTCAGTGAGAAATTTGGTTTCTTGCGGGTAAGGTTCTATTTCGTAATGGTCTTCTTGCAAGTGTAGCTTTTGTACGGTGAATACATCACTGACTTGGGTATTTTGTTTAAGCCCCATAAAGACATTATAAGCAAAGATAAGCTTGTCGCCGATCAGCACGATGTCGCGCGGTACGCAGTTATGCTCAGTACGAACTCTTGCTCGACCTTTCACTTTAAGCTCAGTGCTGCCAAAAGTGTCAACACGCTGTTGGTTGAGTTTATCTATCTGACTTTTCAGTTCACTGCCAAAGTTACTAAGCCGGCGTTTAATCAGTTGATAAGAGTCTTGTTCGAGCGTTCGCTCTGGCGCTTGTTGTGTTGCTTCCGTCATTCTATGCTTTCCTATGTGCGCTGTCGCAAATGGGGGAGAGGAGCCAAGAAGATTGACTCCTCAGGGTTAATTACTCTAGAGGTTCGCTTTGTTTACTGCCATTTAACGAGCCGCCAAGTAACTTGAGTAGCTGCTGTTTGTCCGCATCTGAGCTATTGCTTAGCTGTTGGAAGAACTTACTCATGTTGATGTTTTTTAGCGTTTCTGACGACGCATTAGCACCAGCCAACACCCCTTTTAGGTCGTCCATCAAATTACGTTCACCGTTTAGGTGATCTTTAAATACGGTTTGTACCGTCTTACTTTCGCCGACTAAGCCGTCAATTGACTTGCCCACTGTGATGGCATTCATAAACTGGTTAAAGAACTGGCCGTCGCCGCCCATAAAGTTGATATCAGCACCGCTCAGTGCTTTACCTAATACTTCAGCCTGACTCGCAGAAACCTGCTTGTTCGCCTCGATACTCGCAAGCGTCAGCTCTTTTTGTTGGTTTAACTGTAGCGTGAAGCCTTCGTATTCACGGGCGTCTTTATCCATCTTATTCAGTGCTTCTAGCTTCTCTGTAAGACCTTTGGCTTCTGCTGACATCTTACGTTCAAGGTTGATAGCTTCTGCTTCACCTTGTTTTTCAATTGCCTCAGCCATTGCTGATTGAACCTCAGCTTCTGCCAAACCAATTTCACGTTTGCCTTGCGCTTCGGCTTCACTTTGCTTCTTGGTTGCCTCTGCCATTGCTGCTTGTACTTCGGCTTCGGCGCGGCCAATATCACGTTTACCTTGTGCTTCGGCTTCTAGTTTTTGCTGTAGCACTTTAGCGTCTGTTTCGCCTTGTATCGCACTAGCAGCGGCTTTTGCCTTGATGATATCTGCTTCTGCAAGACCAGGTGCTGCCGCTTCAACTTGGGCAGCCTCGGCAAGAATTTTCTTCGACTCTGCGGTTTGGTTCGCAATACGTAGTTCTGCTGCGGCCATTTTTTCCATTTCACGGGCTTTAAATTCGGCAGCTTGCTCTTTAGCTTTAGCCGCTTCAATATCTTTAACCAACGCTTCTTCGGCCTCAGCTTGAGCAAGAATAATTTTTGCTTGTTTTTCACGCTCGGCTTCAGCAATACATTGCACGTCTTTGATGCGCTCTTGTTCCTCGGCAACGGTTTTCTCAACGGCAACCCGTTCGCGTTGGACATCGGCGATTTCTTTTTGCTCGACTTCCAGCGCTTTGGCTTTTTGGATACGTAAAATTTCGGTTTCACGCTCACGTTCGATAATTTCAATCTGGCGAGAGCGTGTGACTTTTTCTTCTTCAATGCCGAGTAAGCGAAGGCGATTTTGTTCTGCAACATCGATTTCACGCTGTTTATTGTGCTCTGCAATTGCGATCGCTTCGTCCGCTTTGAGACGTGCTTCTTCGGCTTTTAAGCGCTCTTCATGCTTAACACGTTCAGCTTCTGCGGCTTCGCGGGCGCGCACCGACTCGATTTCACGGCGTTGTCTCGCGCTGGCATCTTCTCGTTGACGCTCGACTTCTGCGGCTTTTTCAAAGGCTGCTTGGTTTTGGTTGTCGATTTGCGCTTTTTCATCACATTTAAGCTGGTTAGTTTCCACGTTTTGGCGTGAGGTCTTTTCGGTAATACGGCGAATACCTTCAGCGTCAAGAATGTTATTTGGATCTAACTTGTCGATTGAAGTTTGTTCAAGATAGTCAATTGCCACATCTTCTAACGTATAGCCAGATAAATCTTGTCCAATCACTTCTTTAATAGAATCTCGGAACTCATTACGATGTGTAAATAGTTCCTCAAAATTCATGCGCTTACCAACGGTTTTCAAGGCTTCGGAGAATTTTGCCTCAAATAATGCTTGCAAGGTTTCTGGTGCCGATGCGCGGGCACAGCCAACTTGTTTCGCAACGCGTAGGATGTCTTCTTTATTTTCGTTTACGCGAATGTAAAAAGTGATGGCGATGTCAGCACGGATATTGTCTTTACAGATCAGGCCGCTATTTTCACGACGCTCCAATACCATGCGGTTAGTTGAAATATCCATGACTTCCATTTTATGGATCACAGGTAGCACAATGCCGCCCGTTGTCGTGACATCTGGCTCGTTTTTCATCTTATTGATGATTAATGCCTGACCTTGTTCAACCTTGCGGTAGAACTTTCCAATCAGAAGTAGAATGGCAAAAATAATGACGATGGATATGCCCACGATTGCGAGCACCGGTCCGAGGTTGTTTAGAAATTCCATGTTTTTTCCTGCGTTGCGCTATGTTGTTTGAGTTGGTATTAGCTATGCCAACTCGTTCCTAAATTCCGTTATTTTTCGTACTATTACCAAGGTTTAGCCACAATCGTGTAGCTATGTGTAAGGGTGTCATGTTCGATAAGTAAAGCACTGTCTCCTAGTGTGAAAGTGTTATCTTCATCCGAGCGGACTTCGATAAGTTGCTCCGTTCCTTGAATAAATACTCTGGCTTGACCGAACGTGTTGCTAACCCTTGATGTTGCAATAACGCATTCGAGCCCAACCAGCGCTTGCTTAGAAGTGGTTTCTTGGCTTTCGAAAAAGCGTCGTAATGGCCTTACAATGACGGCTGTGAGTGGTAATGCTGCAATGAGGCTGGCAAGCATAAATACCGTGCCCATCAGGTAGTAAAAAATGCCATTGCCTAGTAGGTAAGCAAAAAACTGTTGCACATAAATACTGATAATCCAGCCCAGCGCGATGATTAAACTCAATGAAATACTCACAGGGACGCCGCCAAAAGCGACTTCCCAAAAAGAACCAGAGCTTGCGCCTTCGGCTTCAATATCAACATCGCCTTCTAAGATATCGATATCAGCAAAACCGAGTAAAGCAATTAACCAGAACAACAGCACTATCAGTAATAGTGTTGAAAAAATAACAGTGGGAAACGTAAATGCAGTATTTAAAAATTCCATTGCTGATCCTAGTTCCTTGTATTTCCTTTTAAGCGGTTAAGTCAGTGAATTGTCCACTCAGCGCCGCAAGGTGTCTTTGTGTTTATCAAGCGGTGAGTTCCGCATCATAGAATGTGAGATGATTGAGTGAAGCGAATAGCGTTCGTGTCCGGTAAGACGGAGACACTGTAGGAAACAAATCCGAGAAGCTAATCAATCAGCTTAAAAACCATCCATGCGTAGTGAGAAAACCTCACATGCGTTTCTAAAGTTGCCACAATTAGACATATTATGTCAAACGTTTTTTGCTGTAAAGATAAGCAATTTATTCTGTTTATCGTGATAGTGGGGAAGCGTGTTCGTAGAAGCTAGAGTATCAGAGTATGTGCTAACCTGTGAGTTAGCACCGATAAAAATAATAGACTAAACGTTATCGAACAGGGTTTTTACTTTATCTAAAGTAACGTCGATTTCAGATACTTTGGCAGGGGCAATAAAAATCGTGTCATCGCCAGCGATGGTACCTAATACGCCATCTGCGGTACCTAATGAGTCAAGTAGCCTCGCAATTAACTGTGCAGCACCGGGACTGGTTCGAATAATAATCATCATTTCGTTGTGCATAATATCAACGACTAACTGACGCAAAGGGCTTTTTGCTGTTGGCACGCTCATTTCAGCGGGTAAGCAGTAAACCATTTCTTGCTTAGCATTACGTGTACGCACAGCACCAAACTTGCTCAGCATGCGCGACACTTTGCTCTGACTGACGTTGTCAAACCCTTGTTGTTTTAGAGCATCAACAATTTCACCTTGAGAGCCAAAGTTTTCTTCTTTTAAAATGGCTTTAAATGCTTTGATCAGTGCTTCTTGTTTTTCTTGCGGCTGCATAGTCTGTCTTCTTTTACGGCTAATCTTTAAATTCTACACAAAACCGCCGAGATTCCCAAATTTGCGCGACCAAAATGGCAGTCGTAAAGCATAAGTGTACAAAGTGTCGCGATCTTTACACTTTTATTTAAGACATTAGTCAAAAAATCTCGAAAATAACCGTGATTAATTTGTGTTTAACAGCGCTTTTCATTATCTTTACTGCACACTCAATTCCACCTTCAAATTATGGAGAATTCAAATGAAAGTTGCTGTATTAGGTGCCGCTGGCGGTATCGGTCAAGCTCTATCTTTATTGCTTAAAAATGGTCTTCCAGCTGGCTCTGAGTTAGCGCTTTATGACGTTGCACCTGTTGTACCTGGTGTTGCAGTTGACTTATCTCACATCCCAACTGCGGTAAAAGTAGCGGGTTATGGTAAAGACGACCTAGACCCAGCTCTTGCTGGTGCTGACGTAGTGCTTATCCCAGCTGGTATGCCTCGTAAGCCTGGTATGGACCGTGCTGACCTATTCAACGTTAACGCAGGTATCATCAAGACACTTGCTGAAGGTATCGTTAGAAGCTGCCCTAAAGCACTTGTTGGTATCATCACAAACCCAGTAAATGGCACGGTACCAATCGTTGCTGAAGTGTTCAAAAAAGCAGGTACTTATGATCCAGCTCGCGTATTCGGTGTAACAACGCTTGACGTTATCCGCGCTGAAACCTTCATCGCAGAGCTTAAAGGTCTAGACGTTGCTGAAGTTAAGATCCCAGTAATTGGTGGTCACTCAGGTACTACAATTCTACCTCTACTTTCTCAAGTTGAAGGTGTTGAGTTCACTGATGAAGAAGTTGCTGCACTAACGACTCGTATCCAAAACGCGGGTACTGAAGTGGTTGAAGCTAAAGCGGGTGGCGGTTCAGCTACACTTTCAATGGGTGCAGCAGCAGCACGTTTCTGCTTCTCGCTAGTGAAAGGTCTACAAGGTGAAGAAGTACTTGAGTACGCATACGTTGAAGGTAACACAGGCGATGCAACATTCTTTGCACAGCCAGTTATCCTTGGTAAAAACGGTGTAGAGAAGTTACTTCCTTACGGTGAGCTAAGCGCGTTTGAGCAAAAAGCAAAAGACGACATGCTAGCGACACTTGAAAAAGACATCAAAGAAGGTGTTGATTTCATGGCGTAAGCCAGATTGATACAAAAAAACCAGTCGCTTCACAGTGACTGGTTTTTTTATGTGTGATTATTCTTAGTGAAGAATACGTGCTCTAATAGTTCCTTCAACTGCACTTAACTCTTTCAACGCCACTTCAGAGTGGTCGCTATCGACGTCGATAACCACGTAACCAATAGATTCATCCGTTTGTAGGTATTGCGCCGCAATATTGATACCGTGCTGAGCGAACGCTTGGTTGATTTGCGTTAGTACGCCTGGGCGGTTTACGTGTACGTGTAATAAACGACTTCGGTTTGATAATTCAGGTAGAGAAACCTCAGGGAAGTTAACAGCCGTGACTGTTGAACCATTATCTGAATATTTCGCCAACTTACCCGCGACTTCCACACCGATATTTTCTTGTGCTTCTTGGGTAGAACCACCGACGTGTGGTGTTAGCAGCACATTGTCAAACTCGCGTAGTGGTGAGACGAATTCTTCATGATTAGATTTTGGCTCAACGGGGAATACATCAATAGCAGCGCCGGAAAGCTTCTTGGCCGCCAATGCTTCAGCTAAGGCGTCGATATCAACAACCGTTCCACGTGATGCGTTAATTAGGATTGCGCCTTGCTTCATCACTTCAATTTCAGCCATGCCGATAAGGTTTTTGGTCTGTGATGTCTCCGGTACATGCAAACTGACCACGTCCGCTCTTTGTAACAATTGCGTAAGCGTGTGTAACTGCGTTGCGTTGCCGAGCGTGAGCTTATCTTCGATGTCATAAAACTCGACGTTCATCCCGATATTCTCAGCCATAATGCCAAGCTGGGTGCCAATGTGACCATAACCAATAATACCTAGCGTTTTACCACGAGCTTCGTATGAACCGTCGGCAGATTTATCCCACTCACCGCGATGCGCCTTTGCGTTGCGCTCAGGAACACGGCGCAGTAACAAGAGAATTTCACCCAGTACAAGTTCAGCCACAGAGCGAGTGTTAGAAAATGGCGCGTTGAATACGGCGATACCACGTTTTTTAGCGGCATCCAAATCCACTTGGTTGGTGCCGATGCAGAAACAGCCAACAGCGACCAGCTTTTCAGCTTGGTCTAATACTGCTTCCGTAAGGTGGGTACGCGAGCGGATCCCGACAAAGTGAGCGTCTTTGATCCGCTCGATCAGCTCAGGCTCCGGTAAGGATGTTTTAACGTAGTCTATGTTGCTATAACCGTTGCGCTTTAGCGTCTCAACGGCGCTTTGATGCACGCCTTCTAACAACAAAATTCGAATTTTATCCTTTGATAACGAAACCTTGCTCATCTGTAATCTCACTAGTTGATTTTAGGCCCTTCTGGAGTGCCTGTTATTACAACGTCAGCGCCACGCATGGCAAATAAGCCATTAGTCACGACGCCAACAATCTGGTTAATTTTTTCTTCAAGCGCTTTTGCTGCGCTAATTTCTAGGCCATGCACATCAAGAATGACATTGCCGTTATCAGTGATAACGCCTTGGCGGTAAACTGGATCGCCACCTAATTTTAGTAACTCTCTTGCCACGTAACTACGCGCCATTGGGATCACTTCAACTGGTAGTGGAAATGCGCCTAGCGTCTCAACATGCTTTGTATTATCAACGATACAAACAAATTTCTTGGCAACGGCTGCAACGATTTTCTCGCGCGTCAGTGCTGCGCCACCGCCTTTTATCATTTCGTTGGTGCTGTTGATTTCATCTGCGCCATCAACATATACCGCAAGCTCTGACACATCGTTTAACTCGAAAACTTCAATACCAAGTGCTTTTAGCTTCTCTGTTGAAGCTTCAGAGCTTGATACTGCCCCTTTGATTTGATCCTTGATACTGCCAAGCGCATCAATAAAGTGGTTTACCGTCGAGCCTGTGCCAACCCCAACAATGGTGTTTTCTTCTACATAGTTCAAAGCTGCCCATGCTGCGGCTTTTTTCATTTCATCTTGAGTCATAACGCTACACTTAGTTGTCATTGAAGTTGTATGGAGTATAACTCAATCAAAGTGTCAGCGTCATGGTCAAAAGCGCCTCAAAATGCGCTTAACTGTTTGCCTGCTCAATTATTTTTTGGCCAAGTGTATAGTTGGGTTGGAGTGAGGATAGTTGGGAGCGGTACATCCCAAGCTGCTGTTGGTAAGCTTGGAACTTGCTGGCAATCATGAGCAAGGCCAACAAGTGCTGGTTTAGCTCGCTGCTCAGCGTAGTGTAACGCTAATGTTCTATCGTAGTACCCACCGCCCATACCGAGGCGATTACCTTGCTCATCAAAAGCAACCAGAGGCATCAACAGTAAATCCAATGATGCAAGCGGTGCCACAGCTGAACAATCTAACTTAGGTTCCAAGATAGCATAGCGATTTGCCTTCATGGGTGAGTTTTTTTCATACTTCTGGAAGAGTAAATTTGCAGGATTGAAGGGGTGGATTACGGGTAAGAAAACCTGGTGTTTTTTGTCCCAAAGCGATTGAATTAAAAGGGATGTATCTAGTTCGCCATCGTTTTGAATATAGACCCCTACATTGGCATTTTCTGGGAGGTTTATTTGTTGAAAAAAATTAATATTGAGATGCGCCGCAGCTGTTTTCTGTTGCTCTGCTGATAGCGAGTTTCTTGCATTTCTAATCGTTTTTCTCAAATTAGCACGAGTAACTTGAGATTTATTTATGTTGTTATTAGTTTTATTCATTCTAACGCGAGCCACTCAGGGAAAAACAAACTTACACCAAGCAGAATAAATAAAATAATTAATACAGCGAGCAGATAATATAGCCAAGTCTTAGATTTAGCCGGAGGGCTAGGCTCAAAGTCGAGTTCATCAAATAGCTCCTTCGTCTCCCATTCTTCGTCTGTTGTATCTTCTATTTTAGTATGGGGAGTTGGTGCTACGCGTTGCTCGAGCTCCTCTAATCGTTCTTCGATGCGTATTAGACTGCTTGTGATGTAATCCAGCGCTTCAAATACGCGCTCTTGATCTGCGTTGGTAGGGGTCGCGGCTGTTTGGCTTTGCAGCTTGGCATTGATCCCCGCGCTTGCAAGTAATTTTACCTGTTTTAGCGCTTTGGCTTTATCTGCAGGAGCAAACAAGTTTTTGCCAGCGTAAAATTGCTGGATCTTTGAAGGTGAGGTTTTCAACCTGTCTGCCATTGCGATAGCGGCGCTTTGTTGATCCTTACCGTCGGCCATGCCAACGAAGACGACTTTAAACTGCTCGTTCATGGTGCGTGCCTAAGTTGTAGAGAGATAGTATTGAGTATATCTAGATTATAGGTAACTGTAGAAGGATAAAAGGAAATTTTTACAATCTGGTGAGCATTAAGATAAGTGACCGCTTGCGCGGCCACAATGGGTTGGAAATTTAGTAAAGTGCTGACTGATCCGCTTTGGGGGTTGTTTTTAAGATAAATTCGCGGAGATCTTCGTTCGACTTTTGTAAATCTTCATGACGCAGGTACATCATGTGTCCGGAGCGGTAACCTTTAAAGCTTAAGCGATCACGCATTTTTCCGCTCGGATCGAGTTGCCACATATTGTACTTGGCATCAAAGTAATTCGTTGCGCCATCGTAATAGCCAGATTGGATCATCACGTTTAGGTAAGGGTTTTGTGCCATTGCTAATCGTAATTGCTCACCGACATTATTATCGCTGTTATCCCAAGGGTAAACTGAACCAAACATATTATATTTTACATCGGTTTTATAGTTGAGCTCCGTTGCGAAGTAATGATTAATCGCTGGCGTAAATGAGTGCAACCAAGAGGTCAGCTCAGGCCAATAATCAGGGCGAGAACCTGCGTCTCTTTTATCAATACCAAGATAGCGTGAGTCCAACCGACCAAGCGTATAGCCACGCTCACGCAATAGCTCTTTCCAAAATGCCGCAGTAGGAATATCTAGGTTGTTTTGAGCTACAAAGCGCTCGCTTAAGCCACTATATTTAGCAACGGCCTGTGTCACACTTTGCTTTTCTTGGACACTGATAAATGCGCCTTTGGCGAGTGCGGGAAGATACTGATCAACCGTATATTGTTCAACCTCTGCAAGTACTTCGAGTAAATTTTTATTTTGCAATTCAGAAGACAACGCTTTGTGGTACCAAGCGGCGGCAGCGTAATACGGTAAACGGTTTGCCACTTCAACCGGACCTTCTCGTTTAATGCCGATTTCCGTAGGAGATACCAACACCACGCCATTGAGGTAAAGCCACTGGTTGTTTTGCATCGCGTGCGCAAGACCTGACACTCGAGTCGTGCCGTAGCTCTCACCAATCAGGTACTTAGGGGAAAGCATACGCTCATTGCGATGAATAAATGTATTGAGCCATTCGGCTAAGTACTTCACGTCCGCGTTGACGCCAAAAAACATCTTTGTTTGTTCGGCTTTACTAGGATATTTACCTTCAGCATTTTTGAGTACGCGAGAATAACCTGTGTTGACTGGGTTTACATAAACAATATCGGCAACATCTAGCACTGAATATGGGTTATCTTTCAAGCCGTAAGGTTGCAGTGGATATCCTTCGTCATCAATTTTTAATACTCTTGGGCCAGTATAGGCAATGTGCATCCACACGGAAGCAGAGCCCGGACCACCGTTAAATGAAATCAACAGCGGACGTTTGCTCATATCTTTGATTTTTGTGCGCTTGTAGTAGGTGTAATGCAACGTTGCAACTGCGTCGCCGTTTTCATTCCACACCGGCTGTGTGCCTGTTGTCGCGGTGTAGTTAATACGTTCACCTTTTATTTCGGCTCTATGCTCAGTTGTTATTTTATGATCTATCTCAATTGCGCGGTTGTGCTCTTCAGCTATGCTTGGCGCTGAGAGTAGGGCACAACTCACGAGCAATAGTGGTAGTAGTTTTTTCATTGCTTCCTCGGTATTGCAGTCGGTATGTCTGCATTAAAGAAGTATTTCATCTGAAATTCAAAGCCATTGAGACAAACTCAACAAAAAAAACGGCAGGTTTGAAAAATAGGCTGTTGTAACCTCGTTTATCGAAAAGTAACGAATTTGAGCCGATTTGGTTTTTTTTAGTGCAAGATTCGCGTATATTTAGTACTTTATTATGTAGTAATAAAGTATTTAGCCCCGTTAAATTCTTGTTTCACTGCGCTTCTCGTTGTACTTAAGAGATCTCAATCCATGCAAAGAATTTTAATTGTTGAAGACAGTAAAGTCGTACAACAGGTATTGCGACACCTTGCTGCTCAGCATCTAGATGTCGAAATCGATTTTGCTTGGTCCCTCAAGGAAAGTAAGGACTTCTTAGCACAGCACCAATATACATTGGCGCTGGTAGATTTAACGCTGCCCGATGCGATGGACGCAGAGGTCGTGCAGCTTACGCTCAGCCACAAAATTCCCACTGTGGTGCTGACCTCAAAAATAGATGAATATAGCCGCCAGCAAATGCTTGAAATGGGCGTGGTGGATTATGTGATTAAAGACAACCGTGATTCATACCTATACGCGGTCAAGTTAGCATCTAGACTGTTGAGAAACCAAGGTTGCAAGGCGCTGATCGCCGATGATTCTGTGATCAGTCGAGCGGTAATGAAGCAAATGCTTGAAAAGCAATTATTTACAGTGCTTGAGGCGCAAGATGGCGAACAGGCATTGGAGATGTTGCTATCTGACCATGAAATTAAACTGCTGCTGACAGACTTTGCGATGCCGACGATGGATGGCTTTGAGTTGGTGAAATCCGTTCGTAATAGTCGCGGACGAGATGAGTTGGCGATTATTGGTCTGTCTGGCGCTGGAAGTCATGGTTTGTCAGCAAAGTTTATCAAATACGGCGCCAATGACTTTTTGGCAAAACCTTTTATGAGTGAAGAGTTTCATTGCCGCATCATGCAGACGATGGAGCAGCTCAATTTGATTGCAGAAATCAAAGAATATGCGCATCGTGACTATTTAACAGGACTTTATAATCGCCGTTATTTCTGTCAGCAAGCAGAGCGTTTAATCAAGAACAAACCGAGTCAGCATATATTGGCATTGTTAGACCTCGATCATTTTAAATCTATTAATGATCAATATGGTCATGAAAGCGGTGATGATGTACTTAAACAAGTTGCTGATTTACTGCGTAGTGCATTTGGTCACTACATTGTCGCACGTATTGGTGGGGAAGAGTTTGCTTTGCTTATTCCAAGCTCAGATATGAAGATGGCAAAGCACATGCTAGAAGACTTTAGAGAACGCCTTGCGCAGCAAGCATTCAAAATTCCTGAGGGTAAGCATTATTGCACCATCAGTATTGGCCTCGCGGCTTGCCAATCAAAGAGTCTAAGCGAAGTAATGCGCAAAGCTGATAAAGCGCTCTATAAAGCGAAGGACAAACAACGAAATTGCGTTATCGCGCATTAGCTTTTCGTTATTTGGGTGTTTATGCACCAACTCAGTTCAGTCTTTATATCAATGCACCTAGATGGTGCATTTTTTATGCGTGAAATTCTATCTCCTACTTTAATTCATTGTTAATTAAGGAATAAAAAATTTGGCACAAAGGTTGGATTACTGCATACAACAGGATCAACTGTCCTAAGGGGACTCAGCATGAAAATGATAAGTGCAATAATAAAACCATTTAAGCTTGATGAGGTACGTGAAGCGTTAGCCGATCTGGGGATTGAAGGTATGACGGTTGTTGACGTTAAAGGGTTTGGACGTCAGCGCGGTCATACCGAACTGTATCGCGGTGCAGAATATCAAGTCGATTTCATTCCAAAAATAAAAATAGAAATTGCGACGTTAAGCGAAAACGCCGAGCGTGTTGTGGAAACGGTTACAAAAGCTGCGTTCACTGGAAAAATTGGTGATGGAAAAATCTTTGTTTACGACTTAGACCAAGTTGTTCGGATCCGTACCGGCGAACTTGATGAAGAAGCCATTTAAGGGGAGCCAGGCAATGGAAAATACAATAATAGAACTAAAATTTTCATTAAATACCTTTTACTTTTTGATCTCTGGCGTCTTAGTTATGTGGATGGCAGCCGGATTCGCTATGCTTGAAGCGGGATTAGTACGCTCAAAAAATACCACTGAAATCCTTACCAAGAACGTCGCACTGTACGCTATTGCTTGTACTATGTATTTGCTTATTGGTTACAACATCATGTATGTCGATAATGCCGAAGGTGGGGTTTTACCAAGTCTTGGTGCGCTCATTGGCAGTGCTGCTAAGGATGCCGACCATGCACTGCAATCCGACTTTTTCTTCCAAGTAGTATTTGTTGCAACGGCCATGTCAATTGTCTCGGGCGCTGTTGCTGAGCGTATGAAATTGTGGGCGTTTTTAGCATTTTGTGTGGTGTTAACTGGTTTTATCTACCCATTAGAAGGCTATTGGACGTGGGGCGGTGGTTTCTTATCTGAGCTTGGCTTTGTTGACTTTGCCGGCTCTGCCATTGTGCATGGTGCCGGTGCTGCTGCGGCACTAGCGGGTGTTTTGTTACTTGGTGCGCGCAAAGGAAAATATGGCAAAAATGGTGAGATTTACCCAATTCCAGGCTCCAACATGCCACTGGCTACACTAGGCACCTTTATTTTGTGGATGGGGTGGTTTGGCTTTAACGGCGGATCTCAACTGTTCCTTGCCGACAAAGAAAATGCCATCGCGGTCAGCCAAATCATGCTAAATACCAACGCGGCGGCGGCTGCAGGTGCGGTGGCTGCACTGTTGGTGTGTAAATTAATGTGGGGCAAGGCGGATTTAACTATGGTGCTTAATGGTGCACTAGCAGGTCTGGTGACCATTACCGCAGAGCCTGCCTCTCCAACACCTGTATTAGCGCTTATCCTCGGTGCCATAGGTGGTGCATTGGTGGTGTTTAGTATCGTTGCGTTAGATAAGGCAAAAATTGATGACCCTGTCGGTGCTATCTCTGTTCACGGTATATGCGGTGCGCTGGGTGTGATGATGGTGCCATTTTCAAACTCAGACGCTACTTTCCAAGGTCAGGCTGTGGGACTTATCACTATTTTAGGTTTTGTTTTCATTGCTTCTTATATTGTCTGGAGTGTATTGAAAGCGAGCATGGGGATCCGCGTTGGCGAAGAAGAAGAGCTAAGCGGTATGGATCAACATGATTGTGGCGTAGATGCCTATCCCGAGTTCGTGACAGTTCGCGGACAGTAATACCAATTTGGCTCTCGGTCAATATTGTAAAGTTCTCGTTGTCTAAACAAAGTGGGTCCAGTAGGGCTCACTTTTCTTTATAAATATTATTCTACTTTCAGCAGTTGTTAATTTAGGTTACCCTACCATCTTGCGATTCATTTTTTAGTTTTACTTGGGTCATGACGGATAAAAAGAAAAGAACACCTGCCAACAAATCAAACGTCAAAGCGAACACTTCGCGTAAAAACAATACCCAGCAAAACGGTTCTAAGATGCAAAGAATTAAAAGCCGTGTACTGAGCACGTTGTGGTCTTTCTTTTGGAAGGGGACTATTGCAGCGATATTCCTTGTTGCAATCTATATCATCTACTTAGACGCGAAAATAAGCCGGCAGTTTGAGGGTAATAAGTGGGAACTTCCCGTTCAAGTTTATGCCAGATCGATGCAGTTTTTTCCTGATCAGTTCCTTAATGAGGATGAAGTGCTGTGGGAGCTGAAGCGGCTTAACTATTCTCGTGTAAATCGTATCAGCCGTACCGGTCAGTATACCGTTCAAGGTCGTACAATCACCATTCATCGTCGCGCGTTCGAATTCTACGATGGCCCAGAAACAGCGCGTATTTTTACGCTTAATTTTGCTGGTAAAAAGCTTGCCAATATTGTCGATAATCAAGGTCGGCGCTTAGCTGGCGCTCGCTTAGAACCGGTGCAAATTGCTCGGATCGGCAATGAATCGCGTCAAGACAGAGAGTTTGTTCCGTTCGATAAATTCCCTAATATTTTAAAAGAAACACTGCTGGTGGTAGAGGATAGAGACTTTTACCAACATCATGGTGTTTCTGCGCTGTCTATTTTACGTGCGCTGTATGCCAACATCAAAGCTGGGCGAACTGTGCAAGGTGGCAGTACGCTTACACAACAGCTCGCAAAGAACTTTTATCTCACCAGAGATCGCACCTTAATCCGCAAGGTGAATGAAGCGTTCATCGCATTGATTTTAGATTTCCGTTACAGCAAAGATGAAATCCTCGAAGCCTATTTAAACGAAGTGTTTTTGGGACAAGCCTATAATCAAGGCGTTCATGGTATGGGGCTTGCGGCCGATTTTTATTTTGGTAAGCCAGTGGACGAGCTTGAGTTTGACCAAGTCGCTATGTTAGTTGCGATGGTTAAAGGGCCATCTTTTTATAACCCAAGACGCTATCCTGAGCGGGTAATGGAAAGGCGTGATTTAGTCTTGAGGCTAATGGTAGAAAATGGCCTTATCACAACGCCCGAATATCGCGCAGCGCTGGCAAGGCCGATTGATGTACAGCCTTTAAAAGCGAGCCGTATGCAGTCTTATCCTGGATATTTGGAGCTGGTGAATCGCGAGTTAAAGAAACTGGTGCCTGATGATGACATTGTCGACTCTGGAATTCGGATTTTTACCTATCTCGATTTACAAAAGCAAACGGCGATGGAAGATGCCGTTAAAAAGGGCTTACCTTACTTAGAGCGTCGCTTTAAAACGGAAGATTTAGAAACTGCCATGCTGTCAGTTAATGTTGAAAAAGCGGGTGTATCGGCGTTAGTTGCTGGTCGTCAGTTGAAGTTTTCAGGTTTTAATCGGGTATTAGACACCGAGCGTAATATAGGTTCACTGGTCAAGCCCGCTATTTATTTGAGTGCTTTGTCGAATCCAAACTACCATTTGGGCATGCTGCTTGATGACAGCCCCCTTGAAGTGACAGACGGTTCAGGTAAGGTCTGGTCTCCAGAGAACTTTGATCATAAATTCAGAGGCCAAGTGCCAATGTTTGAAGCGTTCAGCAATAGCATCAATATTCCGGCAGTAAACCTTGGTTTGGATGTGGGGGTTAATCGAGTCGCACAAACTTTGAATGACCTTGGTGTCTCTAAGTCGATTCCACTTTATCCTTCTTTATTATTGGGCGCGTTAGAGCTATCTAGTTTTGATATTGCAGAGGCGTACACCACGCTTGCTGCAGATGGTAAGCAGAGCGAGTTGACCAGCGTCATGGCTATCACCGATTCACTGGGTAAGCTGGTATACGAACATCCGGTACAAAAAAGCCAAACGCTAGACAGCGACGCGGTATACATGACGAAATACGGTATGAAACGCGTAACCAAAAAAGGCACTGCAAAACGCCTCAATCTTCACTTCCCCTCAATTCAACTTGCAGGGAAAACGGGGACGAGTAATGATTTAAGAGACAGCTGGTTTGCCGGTTTTGACCAAAATACGGTCACCGTTGCTTGGATTGGTCGTGATGATAACAAGCCAACGGGATTAACGGGCAGCCAAGGGGCGCTTGAGCTCTATATTCGTTACCTAAAACCACTAAACCCACAAGCGATTGTTGATGAGCGTCCAAAATCCATTCGCTGGGCGTTTATCAATCCGAAAACGGGTAAGCAGTCGCCTCCGAGTTGTGGTCCTGTATTGCAGCTACCTATTAGAGAGAGCATGTTCGAACCAAGACCTGGATGTTGAACCAAGTCTTGGCTACTAGGGTTTGTTGACGCTAGCACAGTCTCTAAGCTTTAAATTTATCGATTTCTTTATTTAAAGTTTGTGAGAGCTTGCCAAGCTTTTGTGCATCGCTTTGGGTCGCTCTTGCGGAACCCAGAGTATGCTGTGCTAAGTTACTGATCTCAGATGATTCATTCAATGCGTGTTCGGTCGCTTGGGTTTGTTGCTGTACCAGCTGACTGATCAGTTTCCCTTGCTCGTCTATGTCTCGCATGCTTTGCTCTGCGTGCTGTAGGACTTCATTAGTATCATTTGCGGCGATAACACTTTGCGCCATATTGTCTTCACTGCTGCGCATTTTGTCTTGCGTGTCTCTGGATGCAGCTTGTAAAGATTGAATAATATTGTGTATTTCTTCCGTTTGTTGCTGCGTTCTTTGCGCAAGCGTTCTAACCTCATCCGCTACCACCGCAAATCCTCGGCCTTGTTCACCTGCACGAGCAGCCTCAATTGCGGCATTGAGCGCGAGTAAATTGGTTTGCTCGGCAATCTCTCTAATCGCGGAGCTCACCTGACTAATGTTTTGCGTGTCTTCCGCGAGCTTATCTAAGGCTGCACGACTTTGTTGAAACTCAGCTTGTAGTTCGGTCATTTGCTCTGCAAGGGCTGTGGTATTGACGCTACTTTGCTTTACTTGTTTGGCTGCTACGGAGGCCAGCTCTGTTGCGCTAAATGCGGCATCCTCAACCGAGCGAGCGGACTGTGCCATATTCTCGAGAGAATGGTGGATAGACTGGATTTTATTCTCCTGCTGGGCAACGTCCTTCTCAGTATCTTGGCTTATTTTATTGAGTGTTCTTGTTGCATGCTGTAGCTCGTCACTACTTAATCGAACGTTACCAAGCAAAGAGATAAAGGCATGTAGTACCGCATTAAATTGTTCAATAATTTGGCTAAGCTCGTCGGAACCAGTTGTCTGCGCTTTGATGCTTAAATCCCCTCGGGAAGCGCTCTGCGCTGCATGTGAGAAAGTCGTGATGGTGCCCATGACCGAGGAGTAAAAGCCAACCATAAGATAAATAGCGATGATCAGTGCGAGTAGTGAAGCCAAGGCAACGGTGTTTCTGATCCACCGTTGCTGGTTTTGTTTTTCAGCGACAAGCGCGGCAAGCGTGGGTGTTGCAACATTAACAAACTGCTTGATAGCATCACTTGCACTTTGGTAGTAACGGTTAAATTGCGCTTGTGACAGTGCTAGTTCATCAGGGTCTAACAAGCCTGTTTTCACCGCTTGCTGGTAATCAGAGAGACTAGACTCAAGCTCAGCTAAGGGCTGACTGAGCTGCTTTTTGAGTTGCTGGTTATCATTGATAGCAATGTTAAGTTTGCCTGAAAATTGTGTCGTGACGACAGGTAATCCTTTGTTTAAATTGGATAGTGCAATAAAACTATCTGGAGTAAAACTGCCTCTACTGATGATATCGCGTGCCTGCGCCTCAATTTGATTGATTTGCGATATGAGTCTTGGCGCAGATTCAACAAGCGTGCGATTCAGGTAACTGCGTCCAAGATCATCATCGACGGCAAGTTGAGAGGCAATAGAGAGCTGTTCAAGGGCGCTTGCGCCTGCGGCGCTCACTTTAGGTAGTTTAGCGCGTTGCAATAAAATTGAATTATCGGAAGCTTTACCCGCTAAAATGTTTTCCAACATACTAGGGTAAAGCGTGAGCCCTTGCCTCTGCATCTCACTGACAGAAATAGAATGGTTAAGTACACTGTTTAGAAAAAACAAGCTGAGGCTTAGCGGTAGTAATAAAATACCAAATACAACGGCCATTTTGGTTTTGTATCGCAACCGCGCCATCAAACGGGTTGCAGGATTAATGAGTGTATTAAATCCAGCCATCACTTCCTCTGTATGATAGTTTTAACTTAGCACAGCGTTATTACCTAAGTGCGCCTAAATAACTTGAGTCTAGGTTAAATAGACCGAAGCTTTTGAAAAGCTTATTCAAAGCGTAGCTGAAAAAACAAAAAAAGCCCTGAGCGGGCTTTTTAAATACAAACTAATATGGGTTGTAATCTGTGATTACAACTTGGCAAATGCACGCTTTGCAGCATTGATAGTGTTAGCGATTTCTTCGTCAGAATGCATTGTGCTCACGAAACCCGCTTCGAATGCAGATGGGGCTAAATAAACGCCTTCATCTAGCATCAGATGGAAGAACTTTTTGAAGCGCTCTAGATCGCATTCAGTTGCTTGCTGATAGCTGGTTACTTTTTTAGCGTCAGTAAAGAAGAAGCCAAACATACCACCTGCGTAGTTAGTCGTAAGCGCGATACCTGTTTCATCAGCAGCCGCTTGGAAGCCTTCACACAGGGCTTTACTCTTAGCTTCAAGCTCTGCGTGCAGCCCTTCTTTTGAAAGTAGCTCTAGCGCTTTTAAACCGGCGGCCATGGCAATTGGGTTACCAGATAGCGTGCCCGCTTGATAAACAGGACCAACTGGGGCGATGTAATCCATGATTTCTTTTTTACCGCCAAACGCACCCACTGGCATACCGCCACCAATCACTTTACCTAAACAGGTTAAGTCTGGGGTGATGTTGTAGTACTGTTGAGCACCACCAAGTGCAACACGGAAACCCGTCATGACTTCATCAAAGATAAGCACACTTTGATTGTCAGTACATACTTCGCGCAGGCCTTCTAAAAAGCCTTCTACCGGTGGAATACAGTTCATGTTTCCAGCAACAGGTTCGATGATCACACAGGCGATTTGATCTTTGTACTGCTCAAAAATCGCTTTTACTTCATCAAGGTTATTAAATGAAACCGTTAACGTATGCTTAGCAAAATCGGCAGGAATACCAGGGGAGTTAGGCACGCCCATGGTAAGTGCACCAGAACCTGCTTTAACAAGCAAAGAGTCAGCGTGACCGTGGTAACAGCCTTCAAACTTTAAGATCTTATCGCGGCCGGTGTAACCACGAGCAAGGCGAATAGCGCTCATGGTCGCTTCTGTACCAGAGCTTACCATGCGTACTTTTTCAATAGATGGTACTAGCGCTTTTACTTTTTCCGCCATTAGGATTTCAGTTTCCGTCGGCGCGCCGTACGATAGGCCATTTTCAACCGCTTCAAGCACTGCTTGTTTAATCTCAGGATGGTTATGACCTAAGATCATCGGGCCCCAAGAACCCACATAATCAATGTACTGTTTACCGTCGGCATCAAAGGTGTGAACGCCTTCGGCTTTGGTGATAAATAGTGGCGTACCACCTACACCATTAAAAGCGCGAACAGGAGAGTTAACGCCTCCAGGGATTGAGTCTTGGGCGCGTTTAAATAAGTCTTGACTGATTGTCATTGTCGATCCTTTTTAGCTTTCACGTTTGCGGCTAAACCAAGGTACTTCTACCTCGTGTTTTTCCACTTGGTTTTCAACACCTAGCGTTAGGGCAAAAAGTGCCATACGGATCAATACACCATTTTGAACTTGGCGGAAGATAGCTAGGTTGTCGTTGTTATTTAGGTCGTTGTCTAGCTCGTTTGCATCACTACGGCTGTCGCGAGGTAACGGGTGCATTAATACTGAGCTAGGCTTACAGTGAGCGTCATAAATCGCTTGGCTGATCCTAAAACCACCACGGTATTTGTTTGCTTCTTCTTGAGAAGGGAAACGCTCTTCTTGAATACGAGTCTGGTAAACGATATCGGCAGCTAAATTGCCTTCCATCTTAGACACGACTTCAATACGATGACCGGCATTGTCTACGACATCTAAAATAGACTGAGGCATTTGTAAGCCATCCGGTGCAACCATTGTAAAGCGGATATCTTTGTAGTGGCTAAGTAACTTTGATAAAGAATGCACGGTGCGGCCGTATTTTAAATCACCGACTAGGGCGATGTGCATGCCGTCAATTCCAGTGCCAAAGCGGCTAAGCTCTCGGTCAATCGTCAGTAAGTCCAACAGTGCTTGAGTTGGGTGTTCATTAGGACCATCGCCACCGTTGATGACAGGAACATCGGAACCGGTTGCAAACTCGGCTACTGAGCCTGCGTCTGGGTGGCGCATTGCCACGGCGTCAGCATAAGCTGAAATCACACGGGCGGTATCGTACAAAGATTCGCCTTTTGCCAGTGCTGAGCTTTGCATACCTGTGGTTTCACGGACTAGGCCTCCCAGCAGGTTAAATGCGGTGCCGAAACTTACGCGTGTTCTCGTGCTTGGTTCAAAAAATAGATTTGCCAAAATCGCCCCATTAAGTACTTGGGTACGTTTTTGCTTTTTAGCATAGGGTTCCATTTTTTTGGCAATGGAGAAGATGTGTTCAATTGAATCTCTGTCTAATTGATTGACAGAAAGAATGTTTTCACCTTGGAAACTGAACATTTGGCGATTCCTAAAGACAAATTGACTACCGGGTTGCAAGGTCGCTCACCCAACCAGATAACACGCAGATTGTGGGCGGTTACTTGGGCGCATATTATACCCAAGTACCCCCAATAATGCACGGTTACAGTGCAGGTTTTAAAACGGCAAGAAAGACAATGGCTAATAGGATTAGTACGGGAAATTCGTTGAAAAAACGATAGAACTTGTCGCTTTTACGATTACGATCATGTTTAAAATCGGCAAGCAATTTAAAGCAATAGCCATGATAAATATAAAGTAAAATCACTAAGGTCAGTTTGTAGTGCAGCCACATACTGTGTTTAAACCACTCACGTCCATATTCTGTAATCGTTAAGACTCCAAACACCGCGGTGAGAATAGCAAATGGAGTTACAAAATAGAGTAGGCGGCGCTCCATGATTTTGAGCATTGAGCTACAAGATTTTTCTTCAGTCATCGCGTGATACACAAAGAGACGTGGCAGATAAAAAATCCCTGCAAACCAGGCAATCATAAAAAAGATATGTAAGGCTTTATACGTTAGCAATAAGCTCATTATAAATTCCACTTTTTAGATTAGAGTAAACTGTTTCTGGTGGTGAGTATGTGACGAATTTGGTCCCATCGCAATAACCCAAGTATTTGTTTTTCATCCTTTTGGTTGTATATATACACCGCGCCTGAACGTTTATCTTTAAGCACATCAAAGGCGTCTGCTAAGGTCGCTTGTGTGCTTAGTCCTTGTAGCTCGATATAAGAGACCGATACGCTGCCTTCGGAGATTAAGTTTAAATCGTATTCGGCTAAGCGGTAGCCGCTCTGTTCATCATAAACAATGAGCGGTGTTTGGCTATCAACCGCGGATAGGGTTTCCTTTATCTGCTCTTTGTCATCGGAATAGAGCAGTTTAAAATTCTCATCCATCTCAGCCACTATCCCTACTTTCTGTAATGCCTCTTTTGCCGGGGATACTTGGTAAGGCAGCCCTTGGAAATCTAGTTGTTGAATAAAAATAGAGCGGTTGCCAAACGCCTGTAAAGCCGTAACGTAAGCTGTGGTGATCACCAGCATAGCTGGAACGATTATTTTTGGATTGGAAGTCAGCTCCATTACCGCTGTGAGTGCAGCAAGCGGGGCGTGCAAAGTTGCCGCAAGTAAGCCTGCCATACCGAGTACACCATAAGTTCCCGCAACATCGACGCTGGGTTCAATAAACTGGGCAAAGAAAGACATCAAGGTGCCCATGATGACCCCAAGCCCAATCACTGGACCAATAATACCACCGGGAATACCAAGTCCAATCGCAAATAAAGTCGCCATCAGCTTGGCAATCAATATTGTGGTGAGTAGCTGTAAGTTATGTGGAGATTCAACGGCTTGGGTGATAGCGCTCATACCTGAACCCATGGCTCCCGGTACGGCGTAGCCAATTAATCCCGCAATTAAACCCGCTAATAAAAGGCGAGGAAACATGCTGATGGGCTTAAAAGTTTTGATGATCAGCATTAGATTTTGATTGAAGGCAAAAGCAACCGCTCCTAATGCTGCACCACAAATAATTAAATAAGGGTAATGCCAAAAACTCAACGGAGTGATATGAATGAGCGCCAGCTCGGAACTATTACCAAACACATATTGCGTGCTCATTGCACCGATCACTGAAGCCAACATCACGGGCACGAAAATGTGAATTTTATACTCCCTGAGCACGACTTCCATAACGAATATCACCGCCGCGAGCGGGGTGTTAAATGAGGCCGCAATACCTGCTGCTACACCGCAACCGGCCAAAGTTCGCGCAGCATTGAGTGGTAGATGTAAACGCTCTGATAGAATGCTCGCCGCTGTTGCCCCCATGTGCACAGATGGTCCTTCTCGACCAACAGAAAAGCCACTGATCAAAGCAACGGCACCACCAAAAAATTGGTTAGCAGAATTCCAAATTGGCATATGACCGTAGTGGTGTTTGATCCGATTGATCACATATGGAATGCCCAAACGGTAATGCTTAAACCCGGTTAAGGCGGCAAAGACCGCGATGAGTAGCGCAGCAAGCACAGGCAAAAATAGCCGATGTAGCTCAGAAAGCTCGGTAAAGTCATCAGGTTTATCGAGAAATGTGCCTTGGATTAATTCAATAGTAAGACGAAAAGCAATGATAAGTATCGCCGCAAGCAGGCCAGCACCGGCACCAAGTAGGCACAGTTGCGCTGAAGTTTTAGGTTTTGCAAGGCTTCGTCTTAATGTATCCAACGACATGAACGTCATTCCACAATAGTAAACCGTTTAAGAATATCAAATTTTTTACACTAAGTCCTTGTGCTAACGCAACTTAACTGAGGCAATAGTCTTATTTTCTTTGGTTAAGCATTATAGATACCAATATGCATTCAATAGCAGGTTAGGTGCAGAGTTAAAAATCTCTCAATGACAAAAAATAAATAGAACCGTTTTGACAGGTGAACGACGAGTTCTTTGTTCCAAAAGTGGATCATTTATCAAAGATAATTGGTACAAACGCTATACTTGATTAAAATACTCAGGTATTAGATAATTTGCAGATTACAGGATTAGGGGTCTAAATCTATGTCTGAACAATTACCAATTCAGTTTTCTGACGCTGCCGCAAGCCGCGTAAAGGAACTTATTGAAGAAGAAGAGAATGCCAATCTTAAGCTACGCGTGTATGTAACGGGTGGCGGTTGCTCAGGCTTTCAATATGGTTTCACTTTCGATGAAAAAGTAAATCCGGGTGATTTGGAAATCGTAAAAAACGGTGTCACTATGGTTGTCGATCCAATGAGTATTCAGTATCTAATAGACGGAATCGTAGATTATACTGAAGGACTTGAGGGTGCACGTTTCTTTGTGAACAACCCCAATGCAACAACCACTTGTGGCTGTGGTGCAAGTTTCAGCGTCTAGACATTATTCGCACTACGTTCCACTAAAGAGTCATGCGTTTGTCATGGCTCTTTTTGTTTCTGCCCATCACAACTCAATTTGCTTTATTCGTCACAAACTCCCTGTTAAATACATCATTAAGACAAAAAAGCCCAAAACAAAAGATGAAAATACTAAGATGTAGATAAAGCCTTTTTTCCCTTGCTTAAGCGGCACGCCGTTAGAACGAAGGAAGTAAATCCAGCCTAAGCACAATAGAATTGGCAGTAAAAACAGTAATCGAATCATCTAGTAATAGCCTCTTTTTTAACCACTCAGTAAATGTTAGCTGTAAGTTTTTATTTTTTAAAGAAAAATAATTTATTTCAAATACTGGTACATTTTTTAAAAAATTTGTTAAAGTGTTACTGGATATTACAACCCTTAATGAATTAAGAAAAAGTAAAAAATTAATTAGGTGTTACTCGTGTTTTAGTCTATACCTAATTGGGTACATAGGGACAAGTTAACATTTTGTCTACGTGTTACTGGTTTGGCATAACTTATCGCAGCTAGCTGGTAAGTTGTACCGCATTCGGGGTAAACTGTAAGCTTGAGCGAGTTCTAAAGGCAAAAATGCTGAGTTCATACAGGCTTAACATTTTGCATTGTAGAGTTCCTCGATAAGCTACAACTGTAATATTTAGATAATAACTAAATGAGACGGGCATATTTCATTTAGATAATTTAGTCTTTCATCTAGTAGGAGATGTTTAATTATGATGGGTAAAACGGTTTCTTCTGAAGAAAACGGCAAGCTAACGAAGTGGCTAAAATCAAAGCGCCACGAGAAAGGTCACACAATGCGTAGTCTTGCGCAGGTGTTAGGTACGCCTCATTCATTCATCGGTAAGATTGAGAATCAAGAACGTCGATTGGATGTCATTGAGTTTTTACGTTACTGCGAAGCGTTAGAAGTTGATCCTTATGAAGGCTTACAGCTAATCAAAGAAGATCAATAAGCGTTTAGTTAGCAAAAACGTAAAAGGTGCAAGGACCTGCACCTCTAGTTTTTGTTAGCATGATACGCCTTTTCAATAGCATACAGCTTGTGCCGAATAAAATATAAAAACAATAATGATGGAAGCACCATAAGCGCAGTTAGCGCGAAGAAGAGTGCCCAATTACCTCCAAGCAAATCATCTATCACAAAACCACTATAGCCTGATAGCACGGTACGGCCTAAACTGCCAAGTGATGCCAGCAAGGCATAGTGGGTTGCACTAAATGCTCTATCACAGAGCATAGAAATAAATGCCACCATGGCGACCAATGACCAAGCTTGGGTAAAGCCGTCTACCACAATTGCTAGCGCGTACAGATGTTCTTGAGGGCCAGCTATGGCAATCCAAGAAAACATTAAATTTGATGCGGCCATAGCAACACCACTAATAAATAAGCCCTTCACGATACCGTATTTATGGTTAAAGATACTGCCAAGAAAAGCAAATACGATAGTGATCACGCCGGTACCAAGCTTGGAATATTGTCCGATTTGGGTATTTGAAAATCCAACTTCTTTATAAAATACGATGGACATACGGGCTAAAAAGGCCTCACCTATCTTAAATAGAAAAATAAAGGCGAGTAGGGCACATGCCGTTTTAACCCCATTTTTTTCAAAAAATCGCTTAAAGGGTTCAACCAAAGTCACAGCAAGCCAGGCATAGATCTTTTTAGACGCATTTGACGAAGCACTGTAGTTAAGTTTTTGCTCGTAACTCTTCTGTAGTAGTGCCTGTACTTGCTCGCGATGAGATTTTGGCTCTTTTGCCAACAAAGTGACAACTAACAAACACACTACGATGACGCTTAGCATCTGATAGATGATGGGCCAACTAAAGCCGGGTAAATCGGCCATAAAGAACGGAATTGCACCAAGTAAGGCATAGCCAGACCACCAACCTGAAGTCGCCATCGCTGCCGCTGCCGTTGCCTTTTCACTTTCATCTTCTGGTAAAATGTCGATGCGATAAGCATCTATTGCAATATCTTGTGTAGCTGAAAATAACGCAATAATAAAGCACAATAATGCAGCATGCGAAAGGTGGTCTTTAATTGAAATAGTGGCTAATGCAAAGGTGGCAACAATAATAATAAACTGGCAACTTGCTATCCAGCTTCGTCTTTGCCCTAAGCGATTATACAGCAGAGGGATTTTTACTCGGTCAACGAGTGGGGACCACAAAAAGTTGATAGTATAGGCGCCATATACTAGGCCAAATAGGCCAATGGTGCTGCGGCTTAACCCTTCATCTTTAAGCCAAGCTGACATCACCGAACCAATCAATACCCAAGGAAAGCCGCTACTTATTCCAAAAGCAAAGACAGTTAATAGACGTTTGTCTTTGTAATAACCAAGATATTGTGAAAAGCTAGATGATATCAACATAAAAGGGTATTACTCTGGCTGCTTTAATACTTCGACTGAAAGAATAATGACGGGCTCTTTAGGTATAAAGGTATAGCCAAGCTTTTCATTGTAGCCGGTTTCCACCTTCATAATCGCGTCCAGTGTTTCATAGCCTTCAGAGACATTCCCGAACACGGCAAAACCCCAGCCTCTACCTGGGTTCAAGTGATCGTTGTCATCCATATTAAAGAAAAACTGTCTGGTACCTGAGTGTGGTTTGTTGTCTTGGTATGCCATGGCAATGGTATACATATCATTTTTCAGACCATTACCGCTTTCATTGAAGATAGCTTCGCGCTCAAACATGCCATCGTACTCTTTGTCGTAGCCTCCACCTTGGATAACAAAGTCTTTTTCATTGGCTTCATCACGCTCAACTCGATGAAAGACAGAGCCGTTATAGTCTTTGTTGATAACGTAAGTTAAAAAGTTATTTACTGTAATAGGCGCTCTCGATCTGTCTAGTTCGACAATAATCGGCCCTTTACTGGTATTGATTTGAACTCGAGGGAATAGATTATTCTTTTGTACGAATTTACCGTTCATTTCGGCAAAGACATTCATACTTAATAATAGGATGGTTAAGCTTAGAATTATTTTTTTCATTAACTTCCTCTCACAAATTGAATAAATTCAGGATCTTGAACGATTCGAGTAACAACCTGTTGAGCTAGGTTGTTGAGCTGCTCTTCGACTTTGGCTTGGTCGTGTTTTAGTGGGCCATTTAAATTAGCACTACCTTTATATTGCTTTTCGAAACTGCGAGCGCCTTGCTTTATCAGTACGGTGACGTCAGCTTCAGCATCACTTTGATGAGTCGAGAAAGATTCATCAATAATCGCTTTAAAGCGATTGATATTCACAGTGATTTGCGCAGCAGCGGCCGGTGTTATTTGCGCGCCATGTGCGGTGAGTGCTTGCGTTAATACCTGATTGAAATTAACTGGTAAATTAGCATCAGGTACGTAAAGTGCGGGCTCTTGGTTTTTCACGCGAATGGTGTATTTTGTGGTCCGCAGGTCGTTTACTTTGACCGCCACATTGGCGGCAAGCGCGTTTGACGAAGGTCCTTGATACTCCGGATGAAGAATGACACTGCGTGGTGAGCTTTCACAGCCCACGAGTATCAAGGTTAGCAAAATAATCAGCAATGAAAAACGCATGAAGTTAGCTCCTCTTTATTGCACTTAAAACAGTGAATTTTTTGTTGTTGCCTAGTGTCTTGCTGTTACCGAACAAACGCTTGAGTTTGTCGTCGTATTCCAAGTGGCGGTTACCGATAATTCTTAACTCTCCCCCTTGGCGAAGCGCAGCCTTAGCTTGTAAAAACATCTGCCAAGCAATGTGATCGGTGATTGCGTTGGCCTGATGGAATGGTGGGTTACACAGTATCAGATCCGCACCGTAATTTTCAAAACCCGTAAGGCAGTCGTTTTGAACGAACTGACAATCAGCAACACGCTCGGGTAGGTTATTCACGATATTTTGCTCCGCGCTATGCACCGCCATCGCCGACTCGTCGATAAAGGTGACGGTGGCATTTGGCATTTTTGCGAGCGTCATCAATCCGATGACACCATTACCACAGCCGAGATCAATGACCTTCAATGGTTTTTTACCCATAGGAAGGTAATTGATAAAAAAACGTGCGCCAATATCAAGAGAGTCTCGTGAGAAGACATTTGCTTCATTCGACAAGATAAAATCGGTTTTTTCCAGCGGCCAAGACACAGGGAATTTACTATCAATGGCTTTGGCTGACGTCTTGCTGAACACTAAACGCGATTTTTTTACCGCTAAGCTAGTCGTTGGCTCAGTCAAAAAGTGGCTAAAGCTTTTTAAAGTTGAGGTGTGAATTTCTTTTGCTTTGCCAGCCGCAATTACGGGAATGTCTGTAGTCAGTTTACTTAACTGTGCAAGTTGCGCTTGCAATAGCCCTGAATTTTTGGGAATTTTTATTAATATCAGATCGATATCTTTTGGCAGCTCATCCATGCTAGTGAGTACATCAACCTGAGCGTCCGCAAGTTCGTTGGCCTCTAAATTATACTCATAGGCGAGGGTACTTACATAAGAGTCGGTGACTACTGTGCAGTGCTTGTCAGCAAGTGCACAGCATAATGCGCCAAAACTATCGTTGAGAATGAGAATACGGTTTGCATCGCGGTGATGTTCAAAGACATAATCTAACAGGTATTCGTCGGCTGAATCCCAAGCTTGTAAGCTGCGATTTTTTTGATCGAGTGGAAACCTATGTAGCGTAAAAGGGTTTCCGGCTAGAATTGCATCAGTCGTCATGTGAATGTTCTATAAATAAAAGCAGCGGGTAGTTTAACATGAGAGCAGTAGACAAAGCACGGAACTTGCCGAGCGGTTTTAGCTATCAAGCACAGGCTATTAGCTTCGACAAAAGTCTAGCGCTATATAATGTACTACTGAATAGCCTTGCGTGGCAGCAAAATACCATCACCTTATTTGGTAAGACCCATCAAACGCCTCGACTTGAATGCTTTATTGCCGACCCAGACGTGCATTATAGTTATTCGGGAAAGCGACTCGAAAATGCTCCTTGGCCTTCGGTATTGCTTGGGATCAGACAAACGCTAGAACGCAGATTTAATATTCCTTTTAATGCGGTATTGGCCAATTATTATCGTAATGGTCAAGACAGTATGGGCTGGCACAGTGATGATGAACCCGAACTCGGTTTGACGCCCATAATTGCTTCACTGTCGCTTGGCGCGACCCGCAAATTTAAAATACGCCACAAAGTAAGCCTCTCTGTAACCGACATTTTATTGGAAACGGGCAGCTTATTGGTAATGCAAGGTGATAGCCAGCGCGACTATCAACATGCTTTGCCAAAGCAGGCCAAGGTGACTCAGGGGCGTATTAATCTCACCTTTCGAAGTGTTGGAAATACGCGCTGAACGGCGTATAGTAGCGTCACGAATTGCTCTAGGAGACAAAGTATAATGTCAATGCAATCACAGATTTATGACAAAATAGCTGAAGCCGTTGCGTGCAAGCATCTGAACGTTATCAATGAAAGCCATATGCACAGCCGTGGCGAAGAGTCTCACTTTAAAGTCATTGTTGTAAGCGAACAATTTGTCGGCCAGAGGCTGCTGCAACGTCATCGAAAGATCAATGAAGTGCTAAAAGATGAGCTGCAAAACCATATTCACGCTTTGGCCATTCATGCCTATACACCAGAAGAGTTTTCAGACAAAGAAGGTCAGACGCCAGAGTCACCTAAATGCTTGGGTGGTTCTAAGTTCGATAGCTGATCAGATGTGTGTTTTACATATCTGCCAGTACACTACGCAGTAATTTTAATAAAGTGAGAGCAATCTCACTTTTATTTTGTATCAAATCAATGGATAGGATCTCTTATGGTCATCAAACCAAAAATTCGTGGATTTATTTGTACTAATGCGCATCCGGTAGGCTGTGCTGCACACGTTCAAGAACAGATTGAATACGTAAAACAACAAGGCCAAATCGAAAATGGCCCCAAGAATGTATTAGTAATAGGTGCATCGACAGGCTATGGCTTGGCGTCGCGTATCACCGCTGCATTTGGTGCCGGTGCGAAAACGCTAGGTATCTTCTTTGAAAAAGAAGGCTCAGAGAAAAAAACAGCATCAGCGGGTTGGTATAATACGGCTGCATTCCAGCAAGCTGCAGAAGAAGCGGGTTTATGGTCTAAAAATATCAATGGTGATGCGTTTTCTGATGAGTTGAAGCAAAAAACCATCGACACAATCAAAGCTGAATTGGGTAAAGTAGATTTAGTGGTATATAGCCTTGCGTCTCCTCGTCGTAAAGACCCTAAATCTGATGAAGTTTATTCTTCAACACTTAAGCCAATTGGCTCAGCTATCACGACTAAAAACCTAAATACTTCTAAGCGCGTTATTGATGAAATGACAGTTGAAGCTGCTAACGAAGACGAAATCGCCAATACGGTTAAAGTGATGGGTGGTGAAGACTGGGAACTTTGGATTGATGCACTTAAGCAAGCAGATGTGTTAGCTGATGGTTTCAAAACAACGGCATACACTTATATCGGTAAAGAGTTGACTTGGCCAATATACGGCCACGCAACGATTGGTAAAGCAAAAGAAGACTTGGACCGTGCGACGCTGGCAATTCGCGAAACCACAGCGGATATTAAAGGCGAAGCTTATGTGTCTTCACTGAATGCAGTAGTGACGCAGGCAAGCTCTGCTATTCCAATTATGCCTCTTTATATCTCTGCACTATTTAAAGTGATGAAAGGTGATGGTACATATGAAGGGACAATCGAGCAAATCCATGGATTGTTTACTGAAAACCTATATGGCCAATCACCGCGCTTTGATGATGGCGGTCACTTGTTCCAAAACTATAAGGAACTAGAAGACGGCGTTCAAGCTCGTGTACAAACTATTTGGGATACTGTTGATACCGATACAATTGATGAATTGACGGATTATGTTGGTTATCACAACGAATTCTTGAAGCTATTCGGCTTCGGAGTTGACGGCGTAGATTACGAAGCTGATGTGGATGCAACGGTAGAAATTAGTCACCTCGTTTAATTTCACGGTTTTTGATCTCACTGTTTTTGATTTTGCGGGCAAAGTGCGAATTGGTACTTTGCCCGTTTTTGTTTGACCGTGAATTTTTACTTATTTTGCAGATAAGGGTAAGAAAAATTTTATCTATGCAACTTTGGTCTATACTCCTTCCAGTGATGGATTTTTCAACTAATCTAAATCCACGTTAAAGTCGTATTAATTTCATAATTCCACTCGCATACTCAGTACGATTAATGTTAAAATCAGAGAAATATGTGAGGACTTTTATCACGACGCTGCTTTTTTGTGCGCGTTGAGAGGTATTTTAAAGGGGCTTGTTTGGGAACCCTATCCGGACTCATAACTTTCTGCTCTTTATACCTAATACTTAGTACAAACGAGGTGGCGCTGTGGTGACTAAAGATATTTTCAGTTTCTTTCCGTTAATGTAATGCAAGTGCGTATGATCAACATAAAAAAAGGTCTGGACTTACCAATAGAGGGCGCACCTCAGCAAGTTATTCATGATGGTTCTGCTGTCAAACGAGTAGCTGTGCTAGGTGAAGAATTCATCGGTATGCGTCCTACCATGCATATTCGTGTGGATGACCAAGTCAAAAAAGGCCAAGTTCTTTTTGAAGATAAAAAGAACCCAGGCGTCAAGTTTACTGCGCCAGCTTCTGGTGTAGTTAAAGAAATTAACCGTGGTGCTAAGCGTGTACTTCAATCCGTTGTGATCGAAGTTCAAGGCGACGAGCAAATCACTTTCGAGAAGTTTTCAGCTGCTGATTTAAGCAACTTAGACTCTGAAAAAGTGAAGGAAGTGCTAATCGAGTCTGGTCAATGGCCAGCGCTTCGTGCACGTCCATTCAGCCGTGTCGCTGTGCCGAGTGCAACACCTAGCTCAATCTTTGTGACAGCAACAGATACTAACCCGTTAGCAGCAGATCCTGCTGTTATCATCGCAGAAAACGTGGAAGCGTTTGAAGCGGGTCTAGCGGTTGTATCTCGTTTGACTGAAGGCAAAGTATTTGTGTGTAAGAAAGCGGGTGCTAACGTACCTAGTTCTTCTATCTCACAAGTAGAAGTTCATGAGTTTGCAGGTGTGCACCCAGCAGGTAACGTGGGTACTCACATTCACTTCCTAGATTCTGTAGGTACAAACAAGCAAGTTTGGCACATTGGTTACCAAGATGTCATCGCGTTTGGTAAGTTGTTCCTGACAGGTGAAATCTACTCAGACAGAGTTATTGCTCTAGCAGGTCCTCGAGTTAAGAACCCTCGCTTAGTAAAAACTCATGTCGGTGCGTCGCTAACAGATTTAGTTGCAGGCGAGCTTGAAGACGGTGATAACCGAGTCATTTCTGGCTCTGTGTTAGCTGGTAAAACAGCAACTGGCCCTCATGCTTACCTTGGTCGTTACCATACTCAAGTATCAGTTTTACTTGAAGGTCGCGAGAAAGAGCTATTTGGCTGGATCGCTCCGGGTAGTGACAAATTCTCAGTAACACGTACATTCATTTCACACTTAACACCTAGCCGTTTGTTCAAGATGACAACGTCTACTGGTGGTTCTAAGCGTGCGATGGTACCAATCGGTAACTATGAGCGTGTTATGCCACTCGATATTTTGCCAACGCTATTATTACGTGATCTTATTTCACGTGATCTAGATTCTGCGATTTCGTTGGGTGCACTAGAGCTAGATGAAGAAGATTTAGCACTATGTACTTACGTATGTCCGGGCAAATATGAGTACGGTTCAATCCTGCGCGATTGCCTGACTACTATCGAGAAGGAAGGTTAAAAATGGCCTTAAAGAAATTTTTAGAAGACATTGAACCTCACTTTGAACCTGGTGGTAAACACGAGAAGTGGTACGCGCTTTATGAAGCCGTAGCAACTATCTTCTATACTCCAGGTTATGTAAACAAAGGTGCAACGCACGTTCGCGATAACATCGACCTAAAACGTATTATGATTTTAGTGTGGATGGCGACGTTCCCTGCAATGTTCTTTGGTATGTTCAACATCGGTCACCAAGCTGCGCTTGCACTAGGTAACGGTTTTGAGCTTGCTAATACTTGGCAGGTAGCTATCTTCCAAGCACTTGGTGGTGAATTAACCGCTGATGCCGGGTGGGGCGCCAAAACGTTCTACGGTGCGTGCTTCTTCTTGCCTATCTATGCAACCGTGTTTGCGGTTGGTGGCTTCTGGGAAGTGTTATTCGCGTCAGTTCGTAAGCACGAAGTAAACGAAGGCTTCTTTGTAACCTCGGTTCTATTTGCGCTTATCCTGCCTGCGACAATTCCGTTATGGCAAGCTGCTTTAGGTATTACGTTCGGTGTAGTTGTTGCGAAAGAGATCTTCGGTGGTACAGGTCGTAACTTCTTAAACCCAGCGCTTGCAGGTCGTGCGTTCTTATTCTTCGCATACCCAGCTGATATCTCTGGTGACACAGTGTGGACTGCTGTTGACTCATTCTCTGGTGCAACTTATCTAGGTCAAGCTAGCGCAGGCGCTTTAGATTACAGCAATATGGACCTTTGGTTTAATGCGTTTTATGGCTTTATCCAAGGTTCTGTTGGTGAAACGTCGACCTTAGCTATTTTATTGGGTGGTTTGTTCCTCATTTATGTTCGTATTGCATCATGGCGCATTGTACTGGGCACATTCATCGGTATGGTTGTGATGTCATTTGTTCTAAATGCAATCGGTTCTGAAACTAATGCTGCGTTTGCAATGCCTTGGCATTGGCACTTAGTACTTGGTGGTTTCGCATTTGGTATGTTCTTTATGGCAACAGACCCTGTATCTGCGTCTTTCACAGACAAAGGTAAGTGGTTATACGGTGCGCTAATCGGTGTAATGGTTGTGCTTATCCGTGTTGTTAACCCGGCATATCCAGAGGGCATGATGTTGGCAATCCTATTCGCTAACCTTTTTGCTCCACTATTCGACCACTTCGTAGTGCAGTCTAATGTGAAGAGGAGATTGGCACGTGTCAACTAAGAATGAATCAATGGGCAAAACGCTCGGCGTAGTTGTTGGCTTATGTTTAGTGTGTGCAATCGTAGTATCTTTTGCTTCGGTTCAGCTTCGCCCTATGCAGCAAGCAAACAAAAACGAAGATATTCAACGTAACATTTTAGCCGTTGCTGGCTACGATAAAGTTAAAAACGTGTCTGAAGTTTTTAACCAAAATATCGAATCACGTGTTGTTAGTCTTAAAACAGGTGAGTTTGTAGAAGACGTTAAAGCGGAATCTTTTGACTTTGAAGCGACTAAGTTTGATGCCAAACGTAGTTACAAACTTTCAAAAGCAGAAGACAAAGCGGGTATTCAACGTATCACGAATAACTCTCCAGTTTATTTCGCAAAAGATGACCAAGGTAAAGTGTCTACTATCATTCTACCAATCCAAGGTTACGGCCTTTGGGGTGTGATGTATGGCTTCCTTGCGCTAGAAGCTGATGGTGAGACGATTAAGTCAATCAACTTTTATAAGCACAGCGAAACTCCAGGTCTTGGTGGTGAAATCCAAAATCCTAAGTGGACTGCACTTTGGGATGGTAAAGAGCTTCCTATCGACGTAGTTAAAGGTAGTGCTGGCGGTAACGAACACAAGGTAGACGGTCTATCTGGTGCAACACTTACTTCTAACGGTGTTGATCACACAGTTGATTTCTGGACAAGCGACAAAGCGTTTGGTCCATTCCTTGCGAAAGTACGTAAAGGAGCATTGAACTAATGGCTAATGCAAAAGAAATGAAGGAAGTCTTGTTTGGTCCTGTTTTTGCGAACAACCCGATTGCACTACAAGTGTTGGGTATCTGTTCTGCATTAGCGGTAACATCAAGCCTTAAAAATGCACTTATCATGTCAATCGCGTTGACATTGGTTACTGCGTTTTCAAGTTTATTTATCTCAATGATCCGTAATCACATTCCTTCAAGTGTGCGTATCATTGTCCAAATGACGATTATTGCATCTTTAGTAATCGTTGTAGACCAAGTGCTTCAAGCCGTTGTTTACTCAACAGCAAAAGAACTATCAACGTTCATCGGCCTTATCATTACTAACTGTATCGTAATGGGTCGTGCAGAAGCATACGCAATGAAGTCGCCACCAACAATGTCATTCCTTGACGGTATTGGTAACGGCTTAGGTTACTCTGTTGTACTTCTAACAGTTGGCTTTATCCGTGAACTATTTGGTGCAGGTACATTGTTTGGCGTTGAAATCCTTCCACTTATTTCTGAAGGTGGTTGGTATCAGCCTATGGGTCTACTAGTTATGCCATTCAGCTCGTTCTTTATTGTTGGTTCTTTCATTTGGGTACTTCGTACTTGGAAGAAAGAGCAAGTAGAAGCGAAGGCATAAGGGGAGAGAGATGGAACAGTATATTAGTTTATTCGTTAAAGCGGTTTTCATTGAAAACTTAGCTTTATCTTTCTTCTTAGGTATGTGTACTTTCTTGGCGGTATCTAAGAAAGTAACAACGTCGCTAGGTCTAGGTATTGCGGTAGTTGTAGTACTTGGTATCTCTGTACCAGTGAACAACTTAGTTTATCACGCAGTGCTAGCGCCGGGTGCATTAGAGTGGCTAGGTTTTGCAGAAGTAGACCTTAGCTTCCTACGCTTCTTGACGTTTATCGGTGTAATCGCAGCGCTAGTTCAAATTCTAGAAATGACGTTAGATAAGTTCTTCCCTGCGCTATATAACGCACTAGGTATCTTCCTACCGCTAATCACAGTTAACTGTGCGATTTTCGGTGCGGTATCATTCATGGTTGAGCGTAACTTAAACTTCGGTGAATCTGTAGTTTATGGTCTAGGTTCAGGTGTGGGCTGGGCACTTGCTATCGTATTGTTAGCAGGTATTCGTGAGAAGATGAAGTATGCAGACGTTCCTGATGGTTTACGTGGCTTAGGTATTACCTTTGTTACTGTAGGTCTAATGGGCTTTGGCTTCATGTCATTCTCTGGTATTTCACTGTAAGGTAGCGAGGAAACTATACGATGGAAACTATTGTATTAGGCGTAAGCATGTTCATCGCTATCGTTGTGATGCTAGTGCTTATCATCATTGCAGCGAAATCGAAGCTTGTAGCAAGCGGTGACGTTACAATTGATATTAACGGCGATCCTGAAAAGGCGATCAAGACTCCTGCTGGCGGTAAGCTACTAGGTGCACTTGCAAACGCGGGTATTTTCGTATCGTCTGCATGTGGTGGCGGTGGCTCATGTGGCCAGTGTCGCGTACATATTAAAGAGGGGGGTGGTGATATTCTACCAACCGAACTTGACCACATCTCTAAAGGTGAAGCACGTGAAGGCTGTCGTCTAGCGTGTCAGGTTAACGTTAAAAACGACATGGAAATCGAAGTTGAAGAATCAATCTTCGGTGTTAAAAAGTGGGAATGTACAGTTATCTCTAACGATAACAAAGCAACTTTCATCAAGGAGCTAAAACTAGGCATCCCTGAAGGTGAAGTTGTACCTTTCCGTGCCGGTGGTTACATTCAGATTGAAGCACCAGCTCACCATGTTAAATATGCAGACTATGATATTCCTGAAGAATATCGTGCTGACTGGGAACGTTTTGGTTTCTTTAAGCTAGAGTCTAAAGTTGACGACGAAACTATCCGTGCGTACTCAATGGCTAACTACCCAGAAGAGTTTGGCATCATCATGCTAAACGTACGTATCGCAACTCCGCCGCCAAATAACCTAACATTACCTTGTGGTAAGATGTCATCGTACATCTGGTCACTTAAAGAAGGTGATAAGGTTACTATTTCTGGTCCATTCGGTGAATTCTTCGCGAAAGACACAGATGCTGAAATGGTATTTGTTGGTGGTGGTGCTGGTATGGCGCCAATGCGTTCACACATCTTCGATCAGCTTAAGCGTCTTAACTCTAAGCGTAAGATGTCTTTCTGGTACGGTGCACGTTCTAAGCGTGAAATGTTCTACGTGGAAGACTTTGACGGTCTAGCTGAAGAAAATGATAACTTCCAATGGCATGTTGCCCTTTCAGATCCTCAACCAGAGGATAACTGGGAAGGTTACACGGGCTTCATTCATAACGTACTTTTTGAAAACTATCTTAAAGACCATGAAGCGCCAGAAGATTGTGAGTTCTACATGTGTGGTCCTCCAATGATGAACGCGGCAGTTATTAACATGCTTAAAGACTTAGGTGTTGAAGACGAAAACATCCTACTTGATGACTTCGGTGGTTAATTAGGTTTCGGTCTAACAATGAACTTAAGTTAGAATATAAGCCCTCCAGCAAAATGCTTTGCTCGAGGGCTTTTTTATACCCGTTGGTACTAAACTCAGGGAATTCTGATGCAAGCAAGTTACGCTTTTTTATCTAGATTTTTTATTATTTCGTTTTTATTCGTTTTTTTAACAGGGTGCCAAGACGCTAAACCTGAAGCCAAGGAAATCGTGCTGACTGGTAAAACCATGGGCACGACTTACAACATCAAGGTATTCCCCGGTGAAAAGCCGCTCGAACAAGCGCAGTTGCATGAGGAGGTTGAGCAAGCATTAAAGGCTGTTAATCAATCTATGTCCACCTATATCCCAGATTCTGAGATTAACCAGTTCAACCGTTTAGCCGCAAATACTGTTATGTCTATCAGTGAAGACTTTCGCTTGGTAGTTGCTGAATCTATCCGCCTTGGAAAGTCGACCAAAACGCTTGATGTTACGATGGGACCGCTTATCGATTTGTGGGGATTTGGTCCTGACAAAAGACCAACAATGCGTCCGTCACAGGCCGAGTTAGACGATATGCGCACTCGTATCGGTGTTGATAAGCTTATTTTAAATGACCGTGGTCTTGCGAAAACAGTTGCGGGGCTGGAATTATCATTTTCTGCAACCGCTAAAGGTTATGGCATAGATAAGGTCGCTGAGGTGATTGAGAGTCATGATATTCATGACTATATGGTTGAAATCGGTGGCGAGCTTCGCGTTTCTGGCAAGAAGCCGGATGGTGAGTGGCGTATTGCTATCGAGAAACCCGATGCGCCTGTTGGTCAACGCCAAATTCACCGCGTGATAGAGCCCGGCAAAAATGGTATTGCAACTTCAGGAGACTACCGTATTTTTTATGAAATGGACGGTGAAACCTTTACACACCTCATTGACCCTACAACGGGTCGCCCAGTTAAACATGAGCTGGTATCGGTAACGGTACTACATCCATCTGCGATGACAGCTGATGGCCTAGCGACGGCATTGACTGTGATGGGCACGGAGCGTGCAAAGGCGTATGCCACTGAGCATCAACTCCCCGTGTATTTGATGTATAAAAGTCCTGAAGGGATCAAGAGTTACGCGAGTGAAGCATTTAAGCCGTACTTGAATTAAGCTGAACAACACCCCATAATTTAATTGTGAGTGACGCCATGAAAGCGTATAATTTGCGCGTCGTCACTCAATTCAATGTAGCAATAAAAGGGGCTAGATAATGTCTTTATTCCTCCTTACTTTCGGTTTACTTATGCTTATCGCTGTTGCGATGGCTGTAGGCGTTATCGTACAAAAGAAATCCATGGCCAGTAGTTGTGGTGGTTTGGGCTCAATGGGCATTGACAAAATTTGTGATTGCGACGATCCATGCGACAAACGCAAAAAGCGGTTAGCAAAAGAAGAGATGTGGAAAGAAAACCAGATCCTGTAACCGTAGAATGATATTAATTGAAAACGCAAGCTTAGCTTGCGTTTTTGCTTTTTGGGTAACAAACCTTAGGTTAAGTAAAAATGCAGCGGCAGCTATATTTTGTTCGTCATGGTGAAACGACCCTATCAGGCCATTTACTTGGAGTGACAGATCCCGAACTCAGTACCATAGGCGCTCAGCAATTGCTGCAATCGTTAACGAGTCTAAGTGGCCTGCGGCGTATTATTAGCTCTCCAAGGAAGCGCTGTCTGAATACTGCTACAGCCTTTGCAAAGCAGTATCAACTCCCCGTTGAGGTGGAGCCAAATCTCGCCGAATTTGATTTTGGATTATGGGATGGACAATCCTATGATACGCTTTGGCGAGAAACCCAATCTCCAAGTATTGGCGATTTTTGGCAAAACCCTTGGCTGCACACGCCTCCTGAGGGCGAGTCTATGTATGATTTCCATCATCGGGTCGCCACATGGTGGCACAGCATTTTGGCGTCGCCAAGTGAAGAGTGTACCGCCGTCGTAGCGCATGCTGGAGTAATAAAAGCGCTTGTAGCACTTATTCTTGACCTATCGCCTGAGCTTACTGCATACCAATCGAAGATAGATATTCCTTATGCGGGTATAGTAAAAGTTGAGGTGTTTTACGACAGTAGCCAAACGGCTTGGCCAAAAGTTGTATTTTAGACGTCTAGACTTCATAATATTGCAAATTTCGTGATAGGCAGATATTGGGAATGAGGTGTGAGTCCTCAACTGTCCCCGCAACTGTAAGTGCTTGAGCCTTGCCTCTTGCATAAGTCAGATACCAAGGCCTATCCATATACTTAAGCGGGCAGACTTAAGTCAAAGTTGTCGCTTGTCTATAAGCTACTACTTTGCCGTGCCCAATCAGAGGTGCTATGGCAGTCACTCCACAGTTTCAAGTCGATAAACTTAGCGTGCAGCTTGGTGGTAAAGCCATCTTAAAGGCACTCAGCTTTGCTATTAATTCGGGTGAATTTATTGGTTTGCTCGGACCGAATGGTGCTGGAAAGTCGACTTTGCTGCGCACTTTATATCAATACACAGCACCAAGTTCTGGGGCGCTACTTTTCAATGGTAAGCCGTTAGCTAGTTATGGACGTAAAGCCTACGCGAGACATGTTGCTGTAGTGCTACAAGAGATCCCCGCTGAGTTTACTCTGCCATTATTTGATATGGTATTGATGGGGCTAACACCGAACAAATCACTGCTCGCGACAACGACGGCCGCTGAAAAACAGGTAATCTTACATGCCATTGAGCAAGTTGGATTGAGCCATAAATTGGAGCAATGTTTTAGCTCCTTGTCTGGTGGGGAGAAGCAAAGGGCAATGATCGCACGTGCTATGGTGCAAGCGCCTCAAGTATTGATAATGGATGAGCCCACCAGCCATTTGGACATTAAATATCAAATCCAAATTATGGAGCTGGCCAAACAGCTTGGTGTTACTATCATTGCGTCTTTTCACGACTTAAATTTGGCTAGCGCCTTGTGCGACCGCTTATTAGTATTAAATAACGGTGAGCTTGTTGCAGATGGGTCGCCACTTGAAGTCATTACCGAAAGCCTATTAAGCCAAGTTTTTGGGGTATGTGCAGAGGTTTCTACTGTCTGCCATCCGCCAAATAACAGTGAGATCCCACATATACGCTTTTATTACGGGTATCAATTATGATTGCCGCAAAGCGGATCGCGTTGATATCGATACTGCTATTGAGCTTGTGCTGTTTTAGCATGCTGATGGCACTTAAGATCGGTGCGATTGATTTATCTTGGCATACGGTTATACAAGCGATTATTAATTTTGATCCCAACGTACTTCAACAACGGGTGGTAGTTGAACTTCGTCTGCCACGGACGTTACTGGCGATGAGTGCGGGAGCAGGACTGGCGATAGCGGGCCTTATTTTACAAACCGTGACGCGTAACCCTCTAGCTGATCCTTATTTATTTGGTATTTCTTCAGGTGCTTCATTCGGTGTGGTGGTGCTTATCGCGCTATTTGGTGCACAGTCTAGCCTAATGATGTCTGGGGCTGCATTTGTCGGAAGTTTGCTGTCTATCTTGCTACTTTTATTTGTGGCAAATCGCAATGCGCTACAGCAGGTGGAAACTATGCTCTTGGCGGGCGTTGCACTTTCTTTTCTGTTCAGTGCCTTTACCAGCTTGTTGCTTTATTGGAGTGACCCTCAAGCCATCAGTGCAATCTTGTTTTGGAATCTAGGCTCGTTTGCAAGGGCGAGCTGGCAATGGCTATGGCTTCCATGTTTGGTCGTGCTACTGAGTTTTATCACGCTTTTAGTGATGCGTCGGCCACTCAACGCCTTGTTGCTCGGAGATGAGAGTGCCACCACGCTTGGCGTGAATGTAGGACGAGTGCGAATAGGTATGTTGTTATTGAGCTCCTTACTCACCGCAGTACTTGTGGCTGCGTGCGGCGGAGTCGGATTTGTAGGCTTGATGATCCCGCATATCGTGCGCTTTTTTATCTCGCAAGCAAAGGTGATTGGGCTTGTGGCCACCGCGCTGTGCGGTTCGCTTTTGATGCTATGGGTGGACGTATTGTCGCGCACGCTTATCGATAATCAGGAACTTCCTGTGGGTGTGATCACCGCTGCCATTGGCAGCGTGTTCTTCTTAGCATTGCTTATTTTCAAAAATCGCCGCTCTGGAGGCGTCGGAGTTACCCATGGTTAAACCGTTAGATACTCGCTTAAACACGCTTATTCAACAGCGCATTGACTTAAAAACCAAACCGCTAGGTGCGCTAGGTAAGCTTGAAGCCTTGGCTGCGCAGCTAGTACAGATCTTCTCACAAGGGCAGACGCAATTAGACATAGAGCAGTTAGCAATAATACGCCCTGCAATGTTTGTTTTTGCGGGTGACCATGGTATTGCAAGCCAAGGGGTTTCTATTGCGCCAAGCGAGGTGACTGGACAAATGGTTGCAAACTTTGTGCAGGGGGGCCGCGATCAACGTCTTTTGTCGACAACTTGGTTGGCAGTTAACCGTAGTAGACTGTGGCACATTAGTGCCATGTGAGCCTGCGCCGAATTTGCGCTCACAGCGACTTGGCGATATTACTCATGCTTTCCATAAACAGTCCGCGATGAGCGAAATGCAGCTCAAGCAAGGACTTGAATATGGAGAGCAAGTGGTGATGTCCGCTATTGAAGCGGGTAGCAACGTGATTGCTTTTGGTGAAATGGGGATTGGCAATACCAGTTCTGCAGCTGCAATTTTAGCGGCGCTTAGCGGGGCGAGTGTGGAATTATGTGTGGGGCGTGGTACAGGCATTGACGATGAAACGCTTTGCAAAAAACGGGCACTTATCAAACAGGCTCTAGAATATCATCAAGATAAGCTTGCGACGCCAGAACAAATTTTGCAGCGCCTGGGTGGCTTTGAAATTGTGCAAATGGTTGGTGCCATGCTGGCGGTTGCTCGGGCACAAAAAGTGATTATAGTGGATGGCTTTATCTCCACCGCAGCGGCTATGTTGGCAAGTAGAATAGCACCGCATAGTAAGCAATATATGGTGTTTGCTCACGGCTCTATGGAGCAAGGCCATAAGTTAATGTTGGAGCAGTTAAACGCTGAGCCATTACTGCATTTAGATATGCGCTTGGGTGAGGGAACGGGCGCCGCTCTAGCGCTTCCATTATTACAAGCTGCGCTAGGCTTTTTTTGCGAAATGGCAAGCTTTGCCGATGCCCATGTTACGCAAGTGGTAGACGCATAATGCAGTGGCAACAAGAGTGGCGACTGTTTAAGCTTGCTGTGGTATTTTTAACGCGAGTGCCAATTCATTTGGATCCTGCCCCTTCATCTGATGAACTTAACGAAGTGAGTGGTTACTTTGCTTTAGTTGGTTTATTTGTTGGTGGCTTCTCGGCCATACTTGGCTATGTTGCCAGTAGTAGTGTGTCGCCAATGTTCGGCGCCGTCGTTGCACTGGCTGCGAGTATTTTACTTACCGGCGCTTTCCATGAAGACGGTCTTGCCGATGTTTTTGACGGTTTTGGCGGTGGCTGGAGCCGTGAACAAAAGCTTGAGATCATGAAAGATAGCCGCCTTGGTACATACGGTAGTTGTGCGCTGATATTACTGTTAATGGCCAAGTTTTCGCTTTTGACCATGCTCTTTAATGACTTTGCAGTGACACTCGCTGCATTTATTTTAGCCCATAGCCTAAGCCGTGCCTTTGCGGTGTCTTTAATCGGTGCGCTTAACTATGTACAGGCTGATGAGCTGAGCAAAGTTAAGCCGGTAGCGAAACATCTATCAAGTGCTGCGGCGACTCGCCTTACGCTCACTACCACCGCGATTTTAATTTTTTGTTGGCCATGGCTTGCGCTTTCACTGTTCGACTTGCTGATGCTGTGTACTTGCTTATTTGTGTTAAGACTTGTGTGCATTAAATGGTTTAACGCGCAACTCGGTGGTTACACCGGAGACTGTTTAGGGGCTGCGCAGCAACTTGCTGAGCTTGCTATTTTGCTTTTTATTGTGGGTCATCTCTAATGGCACAAATACAGTTAATACTGGGCGGTGCTCGCTCAGGCAAGAGTCGCTTGGCAGAGCAGCGCGCTATTCTATTGTTAGAGCAAGGTGCGGTGAACGAACTTTACTATGTTGCAACTGCAAAAGCCCAAGATGAAGAAATGAAAAGCCGCGTGTTTGCTCACCAGATGCAGCGTGATAGCCGCTGGCAGCTAGTGGAAGAGCCGTGGCATATTGATAAGCTTATTGCTACTGCACGCGAAGATGCGCTGTTACTTATCGATTGTTTGACCTTATGGCTGAGTTTTGGCTTATGCGAAATGGGCAAAGCCGCGACCATAGACAAAAAAGAACATGTGCTGGCGGCACTAGAAAGCTGTGCTGCCACTGTTATTTTGGTGAGTAACGAAGTGGGGCATGGGATAATTCCGCTTGGCGAGCTAAGCCGTGAGTTTGTTGATGAGTCTGGTTGGCTCCATCAAGACATTGCTAAAGTGGCCGACAGAGTCGATTTTGTTATTGCAGGCTTGCCACAATGTTTAAAAGGTCAAGACGTATGAAAACCTTAATGGTGCAGGGTACCACGTCGGATGCCGGTAAAAGTACACTGGTTGCGGGACTTTGCCGGGTGCTGCAACGAAGAGGCTTATCGGTTGCGCCTTTTAAGCCGCAAAATATGGCACTAAATAGTGCTGTCACACCTTGTGGCGGTGAAATTGGCCGGGCACAAGCACTCCAAGCCGAGGCCGCAAAAGTCCCGCTATCCACAGACTTTAATCCTATTTTGCTTAAGCCAAACTCTGACACTGGCGCTCAAGTGATCATTCACGGCAAAGCCATTAGCAATATGGAAGCAGCCGCTTATCATGACTACAAAAAGGTAGCGATGGAGGCCGTACTTTCCTCACATCAACGCCTCAGCGAACAATTTGAGCTGTGCATAGTGGAAGGGGCGGGGAGCCCAGCTGAGATCAATCTGCGTGAAAATGACATTGCCAATATGGGGTTTGCCTGTGAAGTCGCGTGCCCCGTGATCATTATCGCTGATATCGACAAAGGCGGGGTGTTCGCACACTTGGTTGGCACACTTGCGCTATTAAGTGACTATGAACAAAGCTTGGTTAAAGGGTTTGTGATCAATCGCTTCCGTGGTGATATTGCGTTATTGCAATCTGGACTTGACTGGCTCGAGCAAAAAACGGGTAAGCCTGTACTTGGGGTATTGCCCTATTTGCATGGCTTAGCGCTCGATGCAGAAGATGCGGTGACGGTGGACAATATCTGTGAACGGGGATCGTTAAGCGTCAGGGTTTTACTATTTCCTCATATTAGCAATCACACCGACTTTGACACCTTGCGCTTAAACCCTGAAGTGGATTTGCGTTACGTACGCTATCAAGAATCTATAGGTCCTTGTGACTTAATCATTCTGCCTGGCAGCAAAAATGTGTTGAGCGATTTAACCTTCTTGCGCAAACAGGGTTGGGCAGAAGAAATCAAACGGCACCTGAGGTACGGTGGTAAGGTACTAGGTGTGTGCGGCGGTTTGCAAATGTTAGGTAAGTTCATCAGAGATCCAAATGCGGTGGAATCAACACTCGGTGAAGTCGCTGGGCTTGGTCTGGCTGACTTTGAGACCACACTCTCAGAGCAAAAAGTACTGACGCAAGTATCTGGCATTTGCCAATTGGATGAGCAAAGTGCTGAAATTTGTGGTTACGAGATCCATGCAGGGATTTCTTCTGGAGCGGCACTCGAGGTGCCATTCTTGCGATTTAACACACATCCAAATAACAGTGTGCAGGACGGTTTTATCTCTCGAGATAATCAAATTGCAGCCACCTATTTACATGGTTTATTTGATACGGTCGCCGCGACACAGGCTATCTTGTCTTGGGCCGGTAGTAAGCAAGCGGGTACAGCCGCGATTGATTTAGCGAAGCACAGAGAGCAGCAAATTACGCGTCTTGCCGACAGCTGTGAAGCACATTTAGATTGGCAAAAATTGATGAAAATAATTGAGGAATAACATGAGCGAACAACAAGATAAGCATCAGCAACGACAGCAAAAAGTAAAACAACAAGTCGATGAAAAAATTGCCGCAGCGCAGCAAGAGCAGGGCATTTTACAAGTGATCACAGGTAACGGTAAAGGTAAGTCAACATCTGGTTTTGGCACCGTTGCACGCTGTGTCGGTCATGGTATGAACGCTGCGGTTGTACAATTTATTAAAGGAACCTGGGATTGCGGTGAACGCAATTTGCTCGAAAAAGTCGGCGTGCCATTTGCTGTCATGAAAACGGGCTTTACATGGGAAACGCAAAACCGTGAAACTGACACTGCTGCTGCGCAGGCGACGTGGCAGCAAGCAAAAGTATGGCTACAAGATGAAAGCATCGATTTGGTATTGCTTGACGAAATTACGTATATGTTGAGCTATGACTATCTAGATTTGGACGAAGTCATAACGGCGCTAGAAAACCGTCCTACCATGCAATCAGTGATTGTAACTGGGCGCGGTGCACATCGACGCCTGACCGAGCTTGCAGATACCGTGAGCGAAGTGCGTAATGTGAAGCATGCGTTTGAGGCCGGCATTAAGGCGCAAAAAGGGTTTGACTACTGATGCTAAAATTCGCCTTATTTATTGTTCTAGGTTTTGCCTTTAGCGTTAGTGCTAAGCCCGCAGAGCGGATCATCGCGCTTGCGCCTCATATTGTCGAAAATCTTTATGCAATAGGAGCTGGGGAGCGGGTTGTAGGCACGGTAGCCTATGCAGATTATCCAGAATCAGCCAAGCAACTGCCTCAAGTTGGTGACTATCAAGGCATTTCGGTTGAGAAAATTTTGGCACTTAAGCCTGATCTTATCATTGCGTGGAAAAATGCAAGTCACGTTCCTATGCTTGAAAAGCTCGAAAGCTTTGGTGTTGAGGTGATTTATAGTGAAGCGAAATATCTCGATAAACTACCCGAGGAGTTGCTACGCCTAGGTAAAATTACTGGCTTTGGAGCCCAAGCTCAGCAACAGGCTGATTTATTTACTAAACGTTTAAATGAGCTAAAAGCCCAGTATACACAAAGCGCTAGCTTAGCTGTATTTTATCAATTGTGGCCATCACCGCTAATGACAGTGGGAGGCGAAAGTTGGTTACAGCAAGTATTTACTGTGTGTAATGTGAAAAATGTTTTTGCCGACGCCACCACGGACTATCCGCAAATTAGCATTGAGAATGTTCTGTTGAAATCACCACAAGTGATTGTGATCCCAGAAGAAAAGACTAAACAAGAAGTTAAGTCAATTGCATGGCAGCAATGGCCGTCGATCCCTGCGGTAAAGCACCAACAAACTATTTCGGTGGATGCCGATCTGCTCCATCGTTATAGCTATCGTATGCTCGAGGGAATATCGGATTTATGTGGTAAACTCGACGTTTCTCGAAGCCATTATAATATGATGAAAAAAGGTGAAGCATGACAACGTGGAGTGACGTGTTAGGTCAGGAAAAACAACAAGATTACTTTAAACAAACCATGGATTACGTGGCAGAGCGTCGTGCTCAAGGTATAAATGTGTTTCCGCCCCATGAACAGGTATTTGACGCGTTCAAAGTCACGCCTTTTGATCAGGTTAAAGTGGTGATTTTAGGGCAAGATCCCTACCACGGACCCAATCAAGCTCATGGTCTATGTTTCTCTGTGTTGCCAGGGATTAAGCCGCCGCCGTCGTTAAATAATATGTATAAAGAGTTGGTGCAGGATATTGACGGCTTTCGCATACCTAATCACGGCTACCTAATTGACTGGGCTAAACAGGGCGTACTACTGTTAAATACGGTGTTGACGGTAGAACAAGGCCAAGCCCATTCACATAAGCATTTGGGCTGGGAGCGCTTTACAGATGTAGTGATTGAAAGGCTTAATGCCCACAGCGAAGGTGTGATTTTCTTACTCTGGGGCTCACACGCCCAGAAAAAGGGTAAAAGCATAGATACAAACCGTCACCATGTTTTACACGCACCACACCCTTCGCCGCTCTCAGCACATCGCGGCTTTTTTGGTAGTGGCCATTTCAGTAAAACTAATCAGCTGCTCACCCAAATGGGTAAGCAGCCAATCGATTGGCGATTGGCCGAGCTATAGCAGATAAAAACCAAAAAGAGCGCCGTGAAGGGCGCTCTTTTTAGTTAAAATCAAATTCGTCTAAATCAACACTGTCTGCGAAAATATCCAATTCCTGTAGTTCTTTGCGTAGTCGCTGTTTATCTTTTAGCGCTTCAATTTCACGCCATTTTCTTTTTTTGCCCTTAGATGAAGTTTTTTTCCTAGTATCCGGACTTTCTAATAATTCTAATAACTCGTCTAGGGTATCCATGAAAATCTCCTATTGATAAAAACAACCTAAAGTGGCATTTGCTTTGGCTGTTGTTAGCACTACAACTGCAATGACACCGTTGATTTCTTCATACTATTTGGCAAACCTCAATATGAGGAACCGATAAAAGTCTGATAGCTAAAGTACGCTACAAACAACCCCGCGTTGCTTGCTTTTTGTACCAAAACCAGAAAGTAGCGGCATCAATTTTCACTTCAAGTGATATTGATATACCACAGACGGGATAAAAATAAAACACAATTGTGTCTTTTGGGTTAAAAGCAAGTGACAGTTTGATGAAGGTCAACTCGGGTGATATCTAGGAGGTGTTCAGAAGGGGTTGTATTGAGAGCGATAACAAAAACGCCGCAATATGCGGCGTTTCGAAATCGAATGTTTAAGGCACTTACAGTGCTTTAAAGCGTGCGACTAATGTTTCTTGTGCATCGGCAAATGAGCGAATACCTTCAGCAAGCTTTTCTGTAGCCATTGCGTCTTGGTTATGTAACCAACGGAACTCACTTTCGCTAAGCGCAGCAGGTTTTGCTTTAGGCGTAAAGTCAGCCTCAAGTAGGTAATCTTCGTTTGCAGGCATTGCAGCAAGCTCTTCTAATAGAGAAGGGCTAATCGTGAGCTTATCGCAACCCGTTAGGGCTAGAATTTCACCTGTATTTCTGAAGCTGGCGCCCATTACAACGGTTTTATAACCGTGCTGTTTATAGAATTCAAAAATACTACGAACAGATTGTACACCCGGATCTTGTAGTGGGTCAGTTGGTTTTTCTAGGCCGTTGGCAACGTGCCAATCTAGAATACGCCCAACAAATGGTGAGATTAAAAATACGTTTGCGTCGGCACATGCACGTGCTTGCGCTTCGCTAAATAGCAACGTTAGGTTACACTTAACACCTTCTTTTTCCAGTGCTTCAGCGGCTTTAATACCTTCCCAAGTCGATGCAATCTTAATCAAGATTTTGTCTTTGCTTACGCCTTGCGCTTCATATAAATTTAATAGCGTTTTTGCTTTTGCGATAGTTGCTTCGGTATCAAAAGATAAACGTGCGTCTACTTCGGTTGAGATATATCCCGGCACAGAGTTTGCGATTTCTTTACCAATCACAACGGCAAAATAGTCACAAGCAAGCGCTAATTGCTTTTCAGCGTCACTTTCATTGGCTTTGGCATAATCCCAAGCTTCTGTTAGATAAGGCTGATAAGCAGGCGTCTCTGCCGCTTTAAGTAAAAGAGAAGGGTTAGTTGTTGCATCCTCAGGCTGTAGCTTGCGGATGGCTTCAATGTCACCGGTGTCAGCGACGATTGATGAATGTTGTTTTAGCCTATCTAATGCTGAAGTCATGTGTTCCTCATTCCAATATTGATAACAGCGAAGTGATATTAGACGCCTTATGTTGCAACACCATTAAATAGCTGAATAGGTCATATGTCCGTATCGGGCGACATATCACACTCGTTATTTAGGGTTATTGTTATATAAGGTCGAGTTGTAAAGCGAAGCTGTACTTTAACAGCGAATTGCTTAAACCCAAGTGAAAGCGGACAAACACTTGAAGTTACTTGGGGATAGTGTTGAAATTGACATTAATTACTAGCTAAGTCAATAGGCAAACCATGATCACAGTTATCTCTCCAGCGAAAAACCTAGACTATGAAACACCCGCACCAACCAAGATGCACACACAGCCAGAGCTGCTGGAGCATAGCGAGTCACTTATTCAAGTTTGTCGCGATTTATCACCACAGCAGATCGGTAGCTTAATGAAGATAAGCGACAAGCTCGCTGGCTTAAATGCGGCAAGGTTTGCCGAGTGGTCAGAGCCTTTTACACAAGACAATGCTAAACAAGCTATTTTTGCTTTTAATGGCGATGTGTATGTCGGTTTAGAAGCACAAAGCCTAACTGAGGCTAATTTAAATTATGCGCAAAATCATTTACGTATCTTATCTGGGCTGTATGGCATCCTAAAACCACTTGACTTAATGCAGGCCTATCGTTTAGAAATGGGTACAAAGTTAAGTAACCCGCGTGGCAAAAACCTGTATGAGTTTTGGGGCACGATTATCGCTGAAAAACTGAATAAGGTCATGGAAGGGGCACAAACACAATACTTGGTAAACTTAGCTTCAAATGAGTACTTTAAAGCGGTAGATAAGAAAGCGCTGAAAGGCGACATTATCACTCCTATCTTTAAAGATTGTAAAAATGGTCAATACAAAGTCATCAGTTTTTACGCGAAAAAAGCGCGCGGTATGATGGCAAGGTATATCATTGAGAACCAAGTATCGGATTTGGAAAGCCTGAAAGCGTTTGATATTGCAGGATACCGCTTTAGTGAAGAAGCAACGCAAAAGGCCCAAGAACCGGTGTTTTTGAGAGCAGAACAATGACAACAAAATTATGGGTAGCAGCAGTGTTCGCCGCTGTGTTTGTTAGCGGCTGTAGTGGACATTTTACAACTAGAGTCAGCAATGTGCCGGTCGATTGCGAAGGTGATTCACGTTCGTGTTCTATGAGCTGTCGCAGAGATTACTCAGATCCGATGCAAGTACAAAACTGTGAGGACAGGTGTTTCCAACAGCAAAATCAATGTCGAGTGGATAGACCAACAGAAGATAAATGGGAAATTACGGACGAAAAACCGACTTATCCCGCTTCCTTCTAATTCACTACGCTACGCGCCTTTGGGTAAGCTCATATAGGCGCGTACAACTCTGTCTCTAAATGCTAAATCCGCTGCTTTTTCGGCAGCTCTGTAAAGTTGGCAAAACCCCTCGGGCTTTCCTGTCTGCAATAAGATGTCATCTAAAGCATCGATGCCAGTTAGGGTCTGCTGCCAGCGAGATACTAGGTTAGTGTCAGGCTCTGGCAGCTGACAGAGGATTTGCTCAGATAACCTAAACTCACTGTTGGTAGCGACTTTGATCATATCGTCATTGGCCGCAGCTAACCAAGTAGCGCCTTTTGCGTTGACACAAATTAACGGTAAATAAGGCGCGATGGCTGGAAAGGCTGTGTTTTTAAACACCTCCACTTGCCAGTAAGCGCGAGCAATCTTCACAAACTGCTCGAAATTAGTGATGGCTGAAAAGCCTGATTGTGCGATGGGTTTGATTTCAACTCTGGGTTTGTTTGCATTCACCGTATCGTTTGCGGTATCTATATACCAATCTCCCACCAACATCGCATTTTGAAAGTACTCATCGCGTAGCGAACCCCATACTTTTTTGAGCTCGGCATTCTCTTTAAGCATGTAATTTCTGAGCACAGATAAACGTTCTGAATTTTGCTTGAGCTCCGTGGTGACGAGTTTAAACATTTCATCGCGAATTTCTAGGCAGCGACCAAGCGGGTAGGGTTTATCTGAAAAATAACTGTACTTTGGTGCAAGCGCAAGATCGGCTTTGAGACGAAGGTTTGCCAGCTCAAAAGCGAGTAAATCTATTTCCTGTTGTGTCAAAACAAAGCCACTGGGTAGATACTAGATGGCACTAGTATAACCACAGTGGCGAATTTGGCCTATTTAATTGAAGAAATTAAATAACTTAGGATTGCATCTGGCTTAGGATCTCGGCTCGTATCCGGCAGATATTTAGGCCTTGTGAATATACCTTGCTCTACTAACGCGTCCAGTGCATCTAAGTGCGCAATGCCCGTTTTACCGAGATATAAATTATCTAAGCTGCGGGTATTGGCAAGCTGCACTATGTCTTTAAAGCCTTTTAAGTAGAGGTGATCTTTAGTAAATCCGCCACCACGGAAGATACGCGTGGTCAGCGCAAAGGCTTCATTGACGTTTAATACACCTGAGTCAGCCAAAAATTCATACACTTGATAGAATTTGTCGCCTTTAAGCAGCATGTTGACCGCAATCACCCTGAGCGCCAATACTTTCAATCGTGTCAAATTTATTTGCCCAGATTGATACTCACGATAGATGGCAAGGCCTTCTTGAGTATAGGTATTGCCAGGTAAACCTAAGTGCAGCACTTTAAGTTGCTGGGCGTCAGCATTTAAGGTCGTGAGCAAGTGCACGCCAATTTCATGCTCTATCAAGGCATTGATATCAAGCTCAGATAGCATCGCACTGCTATTTACAAGCAGAAGACGTTTACTATTGTCGACCATTGCTTTGGCAACAAGTTTGCTTGATATAGCGACCTTACAAGGTAAGCCCATGGTCTCAATCGCTTGATTAAAACGTACTAGGGCCTGCTCGGCTGTAATGTCTTTTTTTGGCAAGGTTTCGGTTTCGCGCGCGTGCAGCAAGAAGGTCGCATTATTTATATCGTTGTAATCCGGCTCACCATAATAGCGTAGCGAGTTATACAAAAAGGCTTCGCGACCAATTTGGGTGATCAGTTCGATTTTTGTGGCGTAGCTGTCGATCACTTTACGATATAAATCTTTTACGATCGGATCTTGGATTTTTCCAACGGGCAAGCGATAGAGTTGCTCTTTAAACTCATACGGGTCAATTTTCAGCGGGCGATATTTAAACGCAGGTTGATAATGACGTTTCGAGAAAAAGCGACGTTTCTCTTGTGCGATATTACTTGGGTTAACGTAATGCAGCGTTTCAAGGTTTCTGGCTATGCGGTATAGCGCTGAGTCCACGTTAATCAGCGCAGGGTCAAGCTGCGACGTTGATTTTGCTTTGCGAAGTGGCTTATAGCAGTGATTTTTAGCAAATGTTTTTGCCGTTTTACTCAAAGCAACATGCATGTTGCGCTGTAGTTTTTCAAACACCACAGGGAATAATTCGCCACTGTTTTCGTCCATAAAGACTTTTTTGACTTCCAGCGGTACCACTAAGGTGTTATCAAAGTGGCTGGTAATATATTGCGCTTGATAACCATGGCCCTGAAAGACGGTATTTTCAGCACAATCCACCAGCTGGCCTGCCAGTTTTTTCAGTCCTAGCTGCTTTTTCAGCTCATCTAATACGGCGCGAAAACGCAAGGTATCAAGTTGTGCAGTGCCAATATTAAAGGTTGGTGCATAAGGGTAGCTACGAATTTGATAATTATAGCTGTGCACATCAAATAGCAAGCAGGCACCAAACTTACGCTCAAGCGTGGTTAACAGTGCACTGAGCACACGGTAATAGGCTGCATGCTTTGACAAGCTAACATCTATGTCTGCATTTGGTAGCGCTTGGCTCCACACTTGTTTACCCCATGCTTCTTTGTATATCGCAAGCTCTGGCGCACGGTTAAGATCGTATTCGTAACGTGAGTCACGCGCGATAAGCGTGATGGGTAATGATTCAATCATGCCGTCGGTAAACGGATCTTCCTCTTGTAAACGCTCAGCATCGCTAATGGCGAACAAGCCTTTTAGGCTAGCACGGGTGCGGTGGCCTGCGTGTACAGCAGTGGCGACATAAGGCACGTATTCCCTCACTTCGAGGTGAAAAGCACCTTCAGCAAATTGTCCACTGATGGGTTTGCCGGCTTCAAGCGCGGCAATGATGGCTTGTTCAGATAGCATGAGCATCTTCTATTACTTGACGGAATTGGTTTTTGCGATGCGTTACTAGCTCTTTGGCGTGCACCACACTCTCTACAAAATCGATAACTTGCACTTGCAGCTTACAGCGGTTTAAACGGTTAATACGGGTTATCCCACCAGGCGAGAGTACGTTAACTTCGATAAGCTTGCCGCCTATCACGTCAATGCCAACAAAATACAAACCATCACGCACAAGCTTAGGACCGATGTGCTTACATAGCGCTTTTTCTTGGTTAGTGAGTTTGTGTTTCACCACTTTGCCACCGGCATGTACGTTGGCACGTACTTCATTTGCTGCAGGCACACGTTTCATGGCACCAATCGGTTCGCCGTTAAGCATTAGGATGCGAACATCACCCTCGTCGGCACCTTCAACATAGTCTTGTAAAATGACGTAGTTGCTGCCTTTGCCAGCCTCGTCGCCACCAATATAAAACTCAAGGAGTGAGCTAAAGCTTTGCTTCGCGCGTTTCTCAACGACGATAACACCGCGACCGCCAAAGCCATCAAGTGGCTTTAAGATCATTTTCTCTTGCTCTGACTCAGAGAATATACGCTCTAAATACTCTTTGTTTTTAGATACATGCGTATTTGGTATAAATTCTCTCGCGATGCCTTGGAAGGATGCCGTGTATAGCTTGTTATTAGCAATGCGCAGGCCATCAATGTCGTTGATGATGAAAGTATCATCACGAACAGAGTCTAAAAAGTTCATCGCTAAGGTATCAAGCGGCGGATTAGCGCGCATAAATATTGCGTCAAAACCTGCCAAAGGAAGCTGTACTTTTTTAAACTCAGCTTTGTTGTAAAAGCTCACGAAGTTATCAGATACTTTTTGGCCCGCAACAAATACATCACAGAAGGCACTAGCAACACTTTCGCGAATAGTGAGGTTGTTTACGGTGGTGATGGCAACGACGTGACCGCGCGATACGGCTTCGTGGATAAGTCTTAGCGTGCTGTCGTTTTCAGCTTCTACACGCTCCCAAGGGTACATAATAAAACAGATTTTCACGGGCTATTTTTGCTCAGCAAATAAATTGGCAATATAGCGGTAAAATAGCTAAGACGCTCACGGATTATTTTTATCGACAAGATAAGGAATATCAATCATATATTGGGCAAGAAGCAGAGCACTGACAGGTGCTCTGCAAGGTGGATATCATACTCTAAAGCGGTTAACTATGTCACTCAATTCGTGACTTGCTCGTGTTAGTTGCTCACTGGTGTTGTTGAGTGAATGTGTGGTATCCAAAGAGTGATGGGTGGAGTCAGAAAGCTGAGCTATTCGCTCATTAACTTCTTGTGCTGCAAGACTTTGCTCGTCGGTGGCTTTGGCGATGTGGGTACTCATATCCGAGATAGCGTCAATAAGGCGCTCAATTTCGGTTAATGCGTTATCGGCAAGCTGTACCTGTTCAACCGTTTGCTCCGAGATTTGTTGGCTAATTTTAACTGCTGCTACGGCCTGCTGCGCTTCTTTTTGCAGTCGCTCGATCATGTTGTGGATTTCATCTGTGCTTTGACCTGTACGACTTGCAAGGGTGCGTACTTCATCTGCAACTACGGCAAAGCCTCGTCCTTGTTCACCTGCTCGAGCGGCTTCTATTGCCGCGTTTAATGCAAGTAAATTGGTTTGCTCCGCAATACCTCGAATAACATCGAGCACCGACCCTATATGCTGACTCTCTTGCGCAAGACTCGTTGTGGTCACGCTCACAGATTGAATTTGCTCTGACAGTTTTTTAATGGCGGCGATGGTTTGAGAAATAGTTTGTTTGCCTTTTTCACTGTAATTGCGCGCGTCTGCGGCGGAATGCTCTGCAGTGTCTGCATTGCTACTGATCTCACGAACTTGCATGGTCATTTGTTCGGCAGCCGTGGCGACTTGGCGGCTATTGTCATTTTGCGACTCAATAAATGCCAAGTTTTCTTCGCCAGCCGCTTTTACCTGATTGGCCAAAGTTTCAACTTCTTTGGCGTTATGGGCCACTGTCGCGATGGAATGACGCATCTTCTCAGTATACAAGTTGAAATATTTGGCAAGCGCGGTTATCTCATCTTTGCCGCTTTCGTCGAGTTGTCGAGTCAAATCGCCTTCGCCTTGAGCGATATCTTTCATCATGTCTTTGGCTTGTTGAATGGGGGTGATGATGCTCTTACCTATGATTGCACTAAATGGGAATAGCAAAATAATAAGCACCGCCATCTCAATTAATAGCAAATTTCGAATGTGTGCAAACTCAGCTTCGATAGTGTCGAGGTACACACCGGAGCCGATGATCCAACCCCAAGGTGTAAACGCTTTGACGTAAGATATTTTTTCGACAGGAGCTTCTTTACCGGGCTTTGGCCACAGGTAGGGAACAAATCCCGCACCACTTTTTTCTGCCACTTGTACCATTTCAACGAATAAGCGCTTGCCGGTGGGATCTTTTGATTGGCTGAGATCTTTGCCGTTGAGCTCGCTTTTAAATGGGTGCATCACCATTTTTGGGTGATAGTCGTTGATCCAAAAGTAATTATTACCTTCGTATCGTAAAGCGGCAACGGCATCAAGGGCTGCGGATTTCGCTTGCGCCTCTGGGAGTTTCCCAGATACATATTGTTGATGAAAGTAAGCCACTAAACTATAGGTATTTTCAACAAGGTTTTGAGTTTTATGATATTGCTGCTTTTCGAGAGCATCATACTGTTGCGATAAGCTTACTGCGCTTTGAAGGATAACGCCGATAATAACGACAATGATAAGTAACGCGAGGCGCTGGAAAATGGTGAGATTTCGAAAAAACTGTTTGGACATAACGCAATCCTTATGTCGTTTTTATTATTGAAAGTAGAAGCGCAAACGCCTCATCAATTCATACTAATTAATCTTAGTAGTAATAACTTGAGATAGAACAATAAATTCAGTTTTTCTTAGTCTAGAAGAATAAACAATTAGACCAATGGACTAGAACTAAATGTAGAGAAAATAAGAAGCGCCAGCTCATAGGAAGCTAGGCGCTATTAAGTGTTTACTTAGCTTCAACCTCAAAATGACGATTAAAGAAGTCAGTAATGGTTTGATGCAAGTGGGTTTGTACTTTTTTGCCACGTAAGCTGTGCTTCGAGCCTGGATAAGTCATCATTTCAAATGGCTTAACCTCGTCCTGCAACTGCTTAAATAGTTTCGTTGCATGGGTAAATAGTACGTTATCGTCCGCCATACCGTGATAAATCATCAGCGGGCCTTTTAGTCCATCAGCATAAGGGAACACCGCGCTTTGCTCATAGCCCTTAGCATTTGTATCTGGGTGACCCAAGTAACGCTCAGTGTAATGCGTGTCATATAGAGCCCAATCTGTTACTGGCGCACCAGAGACACCAGCTTTAAAGTAGTCGCCTGCTTTAAACATTGTCATCAGCGCCATGTAACCACCATAGCTGTGACCATAAATACCAATACGCTCAGGGTCGACGTACTCTAGTGTACGTAAGAACTCAACGCCTTTAATTTGGTCAGCCACTTCCACTACACCTAAGTGCTTGTAGATTGGATCTTCAAACTTTTTACCACGGTTGTATGAACCTCGGTTATCTAATTGGAAAATCACATAGCCTTGTTGTGCAAGATATTGGAAATACAAGTTTTTGCTACGCCAGCTGTTGGTCACGCGTTGTGCATGAGGTCCGCCATACACGTTCACAATAACCGGATATTTCTTACCGTTTTCAAGCTTTGCTGGCTTAAATAAGCGGTAATACATGGTTTGACCATCTTCCGCTTTAAGCGTGCCATATTCTGGCGTAGCTAGATTGCTCAAATAAGGCGTTAACGGATGTTCGTTATTCAGCGCATTTTCTTCAAGCCAAGTCACAAAGTCACCATTCACTTTTCGTAACGCAACGGCTGGTGGACGGTTTACAGAAGAGCTTTTATCGATAAAGGTGCGGTTATCTTTCGCCAGTACGACACTATGATAGCTGCCTTTTTCGGTAATACGTTTTGCATCACCATCTTTAAAAAGTGGTACGCTGTATAGGTGGCTTTCAAGCGGTGTGTCTTTGCGGCCGGAGAAGTATACGATACCTTTTTTCTCATCGATGCCCTGAAGGCTTTCAACAATCCAATCGCCTTTAGTAATTTGGCGGACAAGTTGGCCATTGGTTCTGTACAGGTAAAGGTGTTTAAAGCCATCGCGCTCAGATGCCCAAACGAAATGCTTTTTGTCCTTTAAGAATTCAAGGTCAAAGTGTAGGTTAATCCAAGTATCACTGGTTTCGGTCAGGGCAACCTGCTGTTTTTTGCTTTTAGTATCGTAAAAGCGCAGTTCCAGTTTTTGCTGTGAGCGATTTTGCCACTGGTATGACAATGTTTTGTTGTCTTTTAACCAATTTGCACGGGCAATATAGATATCTTTATCGTCGCCTAAATCAATCCAATCCACCTTTTGGTCATTGATCTTTACAACACCCAGTTCAATTTCAACGTTAGCAGTACCAGTATATGGATAGCGTTGATTGAATAACTTGACCTCTTCGGCATAGATTTCGTTACGAATGGCTTCTTGAACAGGGCTTTCATCAATGCGTGTGAAGGCGATTTGTTGCTCATCACCCGACCACCAATAGCCCGTCATACGGCTCATCTCTTCTTGAGCAACGAACTCAGCCATGCCGTTTTTAATTACGCCACCGCCGTCTTTAGTTAATTGCGTTTCTTTACCCGATTTAAGGTCAATGGCATAGAGGTTTTGCTCACGAATAAAAGAAACAAAGTTACCTTTTGGTGAGAAGCGAGCGTCGGTTTCGAATGCTTCCGTTTCCGTTAGTTTCTTGCTCTTACCAGAAGCGATTTCATAGTAGTACAAGTCGCCATTGAGTGGGAAAAGTAGCGCTTTGCCATCTTTTGACCATTTGTATTCTAAAATACCACGGCCAAAAATACGTTGACGCTCACGACGTGCTTTTTCTTCATCTGAGAGGTTCTCTGGGCCAGAAAATAGCGCCGCAGAATCTACCAACAAGCGGTTGGTATTGTCTTTTAGATTGTATTCCCAAAGGTCGTAACGGTTATAGTCTTCTTTTTTACCTTGAAGATAAGTAACACGAGAACCGTCAGGAGAAAATTGCAGTTTTACAGGCGCTTTACCTGAAAGAGACGGGTCGTCAAAAAGTCGCTCTAGCGTTAGTTGCTCTGCGCTAACGGTGACAGAGGCAAGCGCTAACGGAAGGGCGATGGTGTAGTGTTTAATGCGAGAGTGCACGGTAGCCACCTTGTTATATTTTTAAAGTCTGATCGGATGGTAATGAAGCCGCTTTGCAATAGCAACAAATTCGGATAGAGTGCCGAGTAAATAGGATTTAAAGAAGTTCACTATGTCATTTGAATTAGCTAAAGAATTACAACGAGACTGTATCTTAATTACCGAGTGGCCGCTGTGTAGCGTGTTGTTAATGAACGATGTTCAGTACCCTTGGTTTATCTTAGTACCTAGGGTTGTGGGCGCGAAAGAAATTATTGATTTACCTGAGTCGCAGCAAGTTCAATTTTGGCAAGAATCGGCTAAGCTGAGTCGTTTGTTACAAGACACCTTTACCCCAGATAAATTAAATGTGGCTGCGCTTGGTAATATGGTGCCGCAACTACATGTGCACCACATTGCACGATTTAAAACCGATATTGCATGGCCAAAACCGGTTTGGGGACTCTATCCAGCAAAACCCTATAGTGATGAGGAAGTTGAGCAGCTAAAAGCGAGTTTTGCTTAAAGCCTCAAAAAGGCCATGAGACTGAAAACACATCAAGCGCTTTACAAACTTTTTAGCTCTACGTGTTTTGTGTTTATATCTGGAACTGTTATAACTGAAATTGACTTTTGCCGTTTTAAATCAAGGAGTACGCGATATGAATAAAAGTTTAGTTGTTATTTTGGCAGTATCATTATTATCCGCCTGTAAGGCGACTGTGCCAGAGCCTTATCAAAAAGATCGTGAACCAGAATCCAGAACTGAATATAGTGGTGTGGAAGGGTTGGCGCAGCAACAGCAAGATCAAAATTATCTGATGCGCAAAGAGCTACAAGACAAATGCGATGATGCGAAAGTAAATTTAGCGATTGCTAAATCTGACAAAGCTACAAAAGCCATCAAAAAACACCAAAGAGAAATCAAAGATTATTGTATCTAGGATTAATTACACCATGGTAGTAAGCACTACCATGGTGTGCTCGGTAATTACAGTCCTAGCACCTGCTTACCTTGCTTAAAGGTAACATCAACAGGAATGTTCGCTTTGGAAAGCTTATCTAGATCTTTTTGTAGTTCCGCTTTGATATCGCCGTGTGTTGCGATCAGTTGGTCTACTTTTTGATAGTCGCCGTCACCTTGTAGCGTTAGGATAAGGTTAGACAGTTTCTCCATCGCTGCGCCCATCTTTTCCATATTCACTTGATATAAACCATCCGTGTTCTTAGAAAACGCGCCTTCTTCTTTAAAGAAGTTAAAGCGGATCATGTTTGCTTTACCGTGCGCACTGGATGCGCCAAAACGTACTGAGCGGAAGATACCAGCCATAAAGGTGATGTAGTAATCCTCAAGCGTACCTTCGGTGATCTCGCCTTTTTTAAGTAGTTGCTCAACCATATATAGGCCTAGGATATCTGCTTTGCCTTCTTCAAGCGCACTGGCGTGTTCTTGCAGTGATTGGCGCACAGTACCTTTACCTGTAATGGTATTTTTAATGCCTAGACCATGGGCCACCTCATGGAACATGGTATTAGCAAAGAAAGCATCAAAGGTGATGTGCTTACGTTGCTCAGGGACGATAAGTTGATCAGCAATTGGTACTAAGATCTTATCGAATTTTGCGCGCATGGCGTTTTTAAGCTGTAGGCGACGTGTACCTTTTTGGAGTTGCACTTCTTCGTCATTTGGCAGGTTAATCGCAATGGTTTTACTACCCGCGTTTGAATGGCCTGCATAATAAATGACGTCATATGCATTTAGGTCAGCATCAGATCCAGGCACTTCTTGCTTGTATTTATCATCAACAGGCAAGCCAGTTTGTAGCTCAGGTAAGAAAGCAGCAAATTTAGCGAGACGCTCACTCCACGCCAAATCTTTAACCAGAACGTAAGATTCAAAAGCGGCGCGATAGCCAAATAGCTGGTCTTCATAGGTTTCAATTGGGCCAATCACCACATCAATTGGGTTATTCTTCATGTCCATCCAAGCGAAATCAGACGCTTGGTAGCTATTATTGACTAATGCATCTGCGCGCAAGTTTAAGTAGTTTGCAAACTCTTTGTCTTGTGCCAGTTTACTTGCTTGGCGTAAAAGCTCTGCGGCTTTATCCAATTCTGCTTTATACGCGGATGAGTAAGAAGTGCTGTATAGCTTGCCGCTTTCATCGCGGCGGATAACAGAATACAGTCCTGTTTTATCTTTTACATCGGCGTTATTTAGCTCGTCTTTGGTGATGTCGCTTGGATAAAATTCTGCACCCAGTGCTTTTTCTTCAAAGCCAGAAAGAAAAACTTGGTCGCCATTTAAACGATCCCAAGGCCCATAGTTAATGTCCGCGAATTGGCGTACTTTTTCGTCTGAGATTTTGCTTAGGAATGTTGCTTTGTCTTCGCCGAACGCTTGCTGCCAAAATAAATCATCCATAATAACCGAAGCGTCGATGAGTAAAGCTAACATCTTTTTCTGGTTATCGTTTAAGTGACTCAAGTCTGTTTCGAGTGTTACTGGGGTATAAATATCTAGCCGATCTTGAGATGCATTAACTAGCTTATAGCCTGATTGTTTAGTATCAACTTGTGCTTGCTCAGTTTGTGCACTAGGTTTCTCTGAAGAGGTTGATGGCTCAGAGCAGCCAGTTAGGGTGAGACCTGTTGCAAGCGCGATTGCAACTGAAATCATAGAGTGTTTCATAATGCTCCCTTGTTGTCTTAATTATGTGGCGATCACCTTACACGATTTTGTATCACAATACTTAGTTAACTTAGGTTGGCGTGTGATACGCAAGCCGCTGTTAACGTGAAAGGTCATCATTTGTGTCCAGCTGTGGGTCATTTTCAGTATTTTTGCGGCAAAGTTTGCCACAATACACCGCATGCTATGAATTCTAACTTGCTAATTATTGAGGGTATATAAATAAAATATTATTTTTTTAGATTTTCTTAACTTTATCCGAAAGTTAGACAATACTTACGTCATAGATACTAAAAATCAGCAGTGTGACCTCCAGCAAGCAAGTGCTTACTTTTGCCATAAGCTTACGCTTGTAGTCGGGTCTTTTATTCAGTTATTAAGGGATTTGGTTTCATGTCTACAGAAAATGCTTTGCTCACAATTCTAACTGACAGAATTAATAACGACACCTTGGTATTGCCGACATTACCTGAAATCGCAGTGCGAGTTAGGCAAGCGGCAGATGACCCTGAAATTAACTTGATGCAGATGGCAGATGTTATTTCTCACGACCCGGCCCTTGCAGCACGTATGATCAAAGTTGCCAACAGCGCTTTTATGGGCCGTTCGGTGAAGGTAAACACCTTAAACCAAGCTGTAACTCGTATCGGTCTCAGACAAATCAAGAATATAGCGACTGCAATGGCGATGGAGCAGCTATTTGTTTCTAATAACAAGCTTATCAAGACTTACATGGACAAAGCTTGGCAGAAAACGCTAAAAGTTGCTTGCCAAGCGATAACAACGATGGATTTTTATCTTCGCGTCAATAAGCATACGTCGCTTAACAAAGATACAATCACTTTGGCTTCTTTGGTGTTTAATATCGGTGTTTTACCGATTTTGACGGAGGCCGAACGTCACCCTGAAGTGTTTGCCAATCCAAGCTTTTTGGCTCATGCCATCCAGAAATTAGGCGGCAAAATTGGGGGGGCAATAATGCGAGAGTGGGAATTCACCGATGAGTTTGTTGAAGTCGCAGAAAGCTGGGCAAATCCAAATTATCGGCCTGAACATGTTTGTTATGTCGACTTTATTCGTGTTGGTGCAATTGTAGAAGGTATTTTGCAGGTGTCGGATAAGTCTGCAGCGCTAAAACAGTATGAAGAAAAAGGGGTAATAAGAGAGGTGAATATGTTTGCTGATGACACTTATTTGAATGTACTCGAAGACGTTAAAACAATGTTTGCTTAGCGCCTTTTGCTTACTGTGAATACAAAGACCTCTGTTGAGGTCTTTGGCGTTTAGGGCATAGCCTCAGCCCGGGGCTTTCTAAATATTCTGCTTATCCGAGCACCTGTAACTGAAATCGTTAAGCCACATAAAATAAAACCACCCCCAACGGCTTCCATTAACATCAATTGCTCATTGAGTAATAGTGCTGAACCTACAATGCCGACAATAGGGATTAATAAAGCAAAAGGCGTCACTGCCGCGGCCTTGTGATTTTTAAGTAGCCAACCCCATATTGCGAATGCAATTAGTGTCGAGATATAACCCACATAGGCAATGGATAGCCAAGACTGTGTTGTAGTGTTTAGTAGTAAGGTCAATGGGGCATCAGTTTCAATAAAATAAGACAGTGTAAAAAGTGGCAATGGCGGCACTAGGCTTACCCAGACAATAAAGTGGAGTAAATTAACGTCTTGCAGGCGCTTCATAATGAGATTTGAAAACGACCAAAATAATGCTGCGAATAGAATGAGCACCGCGCCCAATATTGTCGTTGACCCAGACGAGTTGATAAAAAACAAACTAAAGCCAAACGTTGCAATGCTAATCCCCACCACTTGAAAGCGATCCATGGTTTCCTTTAACAACAAAACACTTAGCAAAACCGTGAAAATGACTTGGGCTTGTAGCAGCAAAGAAGCAATGCCGGCTGATGCATTTGACTCCATCGCAATAAACAGCAAGCTAAACTTAAGCACACCTAAAAACAGCCCAACACCGAGTACGTTCCATACCGACGTTTTAGGAAAAGGAATAAAGAATACTGCAGGGATCGCGACTACCAAAAAACGCAAGCCTGAGAATAAAATAGGAGGCAACTCTGCTAGGCCAAATTTAATGACCGAAAAGTTAAGCCCCCAAATTATCACTACTATTAAAGCCAATGAAATGCTTTTTACATTCACGCGCGTCAAACTCCGTTTAATTGTACGAGTTACCGTTTTCGGGTATCGGACTACTGGCGTAAATTGTCTTCGATACCTGAAATTCAGGTTAGCAAAGCGTTACTGCCAAAGCCGAATTGCTATCATGCCATTGACGAGTAAATAAAGCGCGACAAATGCGTTGGTTAGTGCAAATAAAGTGGCGAGTCAGTAACTATACGCTCGTACTTGAGTGCGTGTAATCCGTTCGCTATTGGCGCAAAGTGACCTTGTGAAGATAAAGTATTGAGCAGGATTAAGAAAAATTGATAGCCATATCCGCTATCAATTTTTCGTACCCAGAGGCCAACAGGCCCTAGGTGATACTAAATTAAGACTCTAGGCCTTCGTCGTCACCAAGACCTTTGGTTAGATCTTCTAACAACTCTTTGATTTCTTCCGATACCAAAATAAAGTCAGCATCAAGTTTAACGGCTAGATCTTCTTTAGGGATATCCGCATTTTGGTCTTTAAGTGCTTCTGCATAGCTTAAACGCTTTAATGTGCCATCGTTTTGTAAAACGAACTTCACGCGCTCACGCCAATCTAACGCGAGTTTAGTCACACGTTTACCATTTTCTAGGTGCGTTTTGATTTCGTCTGATGAAAGGTCATGTTGTTTTAACTTTACCTGAGCGCCGTTGTCGTCTGGCTCTTGCAACTCAGCATCGGTGCCTATTGCAAAGCCTTCAGGTGCACTAAACTCGGTGAGCCAGTGTGTTAGCTGTAAGTCTAAATCATAGTTTGCAAAAGCAGGTACAACAGGAAGCGTGCCCAGAGACTTACGCAGTAGTGCAAGTAGTTCTTCCGCTTTATTGAAGCTGGCACTATTTACAATCACCCAACCTGATTTTTGGTCGATAAAAGCAAATTGCAGGCTCGATTTTTTGAACGCTTGAGGCAATAAAGTGGCTAGGATATTTTCTTTAATATCGTCTTTTTCTTTTTTCTTTACTGGACGATTTTCTTGTTGCTCTATTTGCTCAATTTTTTCGGCGACCATTTCATTGACTACGGCTGCAGGAAGCACTTTTTCTTCACGCTTAGCACAAACTAAGATACTGTCTTGAGAAAAATGTGAAAGCATCTGACCATGTTTACCGAAGGCTTTTGTCCAGCCAAAAGTGGTCATGTCTTGGCTACCACAAGGACGAAAAATATCCTGCTCGAGTGCTTTTTCGAAATCTTCTTGTGCGTAAGTTACATCTTGTTTGAATTTGTAGCAGATTAAGTTACTGAACCACATAGAAATATGCCCGTCTGGAATAAAATTGCGGTCATCATAACAAAAAGGTCACGGCTTGTATTCCACTAGATGATGTTTGGTGGTGGGGGATATATCTTGCGCCAATACGCCACTTTGCAGCTTGGCGTATTGGACGGTTGTCGTGTTCTAAACTTGGTTAGCTAAACATCGCCATTGGTTTTTGTAAGTCTTTTGGGAAGCTGATGTAGTAGGTGAGGCCTTTGCCTTCTTCACTATTTACTTCGATATCCCCATTCAAAGTTTGTTTTACGAGGTTTAGGGTAATATGGGTACCAAGCCCACTGCCACCTTGATCGCGTTTGGTCGTAAAGAAGGGGTCAAACAACCGGTCTAGTTGGGCCTTACTTACGCCCTTACCGTTGTCTTTGTAGACGATATTAACCATACCATTGTCTTCTTTAATCTTAATATCTATTTGTCCTTGGTCTTGATTTTCAAAACCATGGATCAAAGAGTTCATGATAAGGTTAGTGAATATTTGGCTAATTGCCCCAGCTGGTAAATTTAGCGTCATGTCTTCAGGGCATTCAACATTCACTTGATGATGAGTTTTCTTCAATTTTGGATGTAATGAGCGGATCACTTCACCAAGGTATTGCTTCAGGTTAATGGTACGAACCGCTTCACTGGCCTGATCGACTGCAATTTGTTTAAAGCTTGCGACAAGTTCCGATGCACGGTCTAAATTGGTGGTAAGTAGGCTAGCACTTTGCTTTGCTTCGCTAATGAATTCTTCTAACGCTTTTGGTGATAAGGTTTTTCCGTTGTACGCCGCCTCAAGCTGATCTAAACGTTCCTGTAAAAACGACGTCGCAGTCACGCCGATACCAACGGGCGTATTAATATCGTGCGTAATACCGGCAACGAGACCACCAAGTGCCGCCATTTTTTCAGAGCCCACTAGGCGCTCTTGTGCCATGTTCAGCTCATCTACGTACTTCTCAAGTTCTTTTTGTTTCGTTAATAGTTCTTCTTCTGTTTGTTTTCTTAAATCAATCTCTTCTGTGAGCGTTAACTTCTGCTTTTCTAATTCATATTTTTGTTGCTGAAGATCCATCATCGCTTGGCTCAGGTTTGAGGTCTTACGTGCAACTTCTTGTTCCAACTGAATGTTATGTTGATCAAGTTTTTCATTGCTGATCAAAAGCTCTTTTTGAGTTTGATCGAGTTTTTTACGATATTCAGAGACCTTATCAATCAGCTTATTGAATGCCTCTTCCATGATCTTTAGTTCATTGCGCTCTTTTGCGCCGATATCTATTTTATGGCCATCAACGTTGTCGACCTCAAAGTCTTCAATTTGCTCGGTGAGGTCGCTTAATGGCTCGGTAAGTAGCTTTCTGAAGGCAATTAAAAACAGAATAATCAAGAATGTTGTCTTGATCATCGCATTACCTATCAAAAAGTAGATAGAAATCATAATGCGACTAAAGACGACTTCTCGGCTAGAAAACAATGTTACATCACCGACTTGTGTTGCACGTCCCGAAAATTCAAAAATCAACGGAAATGTATAACCAAATAAACCAGAGGGCGTATCTTCGATTATTGCTTCTTCTTGAACAAGCTGTTGGCTATATAGCTCGTGGATATCTAGTGAGCGGCCAAGCTGCGAAATAATCTCACCGCTGTCATCACGTACAATAATTCCTTCGATCATGGGGATCGCAAGTAGCCCCTCAGCCGTAGTAACGGTCTGCTTCGTATTGAGTTCCCAAATGGCACGGGTCAAACTGCGGCTAAAGGTTTTTTGCAGCATGGTAAGTTCATTGCGAATATAGTCTTTGGTATTGACGTATTCAGCAACGATTTGACCACATGTGACGACAAAGGTTAGAAGGAAGTAAACCGACAGCACATTGGTGAGCAATTTTTTTGAGAGGCTTTTTTGCAGCATGAATTAAGCTGAGCTCCTACGGTAAGTTCATCGCCTTTGTATAATCTGTTTTTAAAGTTAGCCAATAAATGGTTAAAAATAAATAATTATCTTCATTAATTATGCTTTTTAGCGCCTTACCTAGGAAAGTTTAATGTGTTATAAGATAGCGATATCCAGTGACCGTTTTATTAACGATAGTACAAGACTGACCACTTTATGAGTTATTCCGTCTTAGTTTGCGATGATTCGGCTGTCGCCCGTAAACAAGTCATTAAAAACTTACAGAGCAAATTAGACCTGACCTTGCACCAAGCACAGAATGGCCAGCAGGCGATTGATTTATTGAGAACTCAGCAAATAGATTTATTGTGCCTGGATTTAACCATGCCAATACTTGATGGGATTGCTGTGTTAGAGGCAATAAAAGCACACCGAATTGAATGTTTCGTGGTGGTTATTTCGGCAGATGTTCAGGCCAAGATGAAAGAAAGAGTAGCAAATTTGGGGGCGTTAGGGTTTTTAGAAAAACCGGTTAAAGCAGAGCAGTTATTAGAATTACTGCACCAGTTTGGTATCCGATAACTTATCTATGCAAATTACAAATGTCACTATTAGAAATTTGCATAATCTATTTTGCTCTTTCGTATTGACAGCGCGGCTAAACTTCAGGCACTCTAAAATTATGAAAACGAATATTATCACTACGACCATTATTACAACCACCATCCTAACGGGATAGTGGCATAGGTCAGTGCGAGTTTGAAAAAGGCCTGTGTTCACTAAGAACACAGGCCTTTTTTGTTTTTGGAATGAGGAAAAATGATGCGAGTACTAAAGTTTGGAGGGTCTTCCCTCAAAGATTTTGCCTGTTTACAAAGAGTCAGAGAGCTAGTTAAAGACCATGGCCAACAACAAGCGCTTATCGTGCTGTCGGCTCCCGGTGGCATGACAGATCAGCTCGTTGAGCTTGCTGATTTGGCTGGACGAGGAGAAGCGTTTGACTCCCAGTGGCAGTCATTTACTTCCCGCAGCCAAGGCTTATACGATGAAGTACAAGCGGTGTACGGTGGTGTTGTAGGCTGGCCTGACTTTGAATTACTTAAGAATAAATTAGATGGGGCCAAGTTACTGGGACACTGCCCAGATCAAGCAAGAGCCTATGTTATTAGTTTTGGTGAACGCATTAGCGTTGCGCTGATGGACACTATGCTGCAATCAGACTCAGTGGCGCTCAATGCTGACGCTTGTGTAAAAACGCAGGGCGGGTATCTTGATGCCGAGGTTGACCTTAAGCTAAGTAAGCTATGTTTTGCAGAATTAGTGCGTGCCCAAGCGTCGCGTTTTTATATCATGGCAGGATTTACGGGAAGCAATGAAGCGGGCGAGCTGACAACACTTGGTCGCAATGGTTCTGACTACTCTGCGGCAGTCGCTGCTGCGTGTCTTGAAGCCGAAATCTGCCAAATCTGGACTGACGTTGATGGTGTCTACAGTGCAGATCCTCGCCTAATAAAGAAAGCGACTAAGGTTGACGTGCTATCTTATAAAGAAGCGATGGAGCTATCTTATTTTGGCGCTAAAGTGTTGCACCCAAAAACAATCTTACCTTGCGCCAAAGCAGATGTGCCTTGTGAAATTAAAAATACTCATGACCCAGAAGTGCCGGGTTCACTGATTTGTGCTCAAGGCGGTGGCGAGGCTCCGGTAAAAGCGCTTTCGAGTCTTGATAAACTGGCTATGTTGACCGTGGCAGGACCTGGGATGAAAGGCAAGGTTGGCATGGCTGCTCGGGTCTTTTCCGCACTGGCAGCAGATAATGTATCCATCGTACTTATTACGCAATCTTCTTGTGAATTCAGCATCAGTTTTTGTGTCCATGAGCAAGACTTAACACTTGCGCTGGTTGCGCTTGAACAGGCGTTTGAGCTTGAAACGCAAGCTGGCTTAATTGACCCAATTGAAGTGCAACGTAACCTTGCTATCGTTACTTTGGTTGGCGACAACATGAAAGCGCACAAAGGTCTTGCGGCCAAATTCTTTGCGTCACTTGCACAGGCTCAGGTGAATATTGTTGCCATCGCGCAGGACTCAACGGAGAGTTCTATTTCGGCGGTGGTTGACGGTGAACTTTGCCAAGATGCAGTAAAAGTGTGTCACGAAAACTTCTTCACGCACGTGCCATCCATCGATGTTTTCTTGATTGGCTGCGGTCTAGTGGGTCAAGAATTAATGAAGCAGTTTCATAAGCAGCAAGTATGGCTTGAAAAACGCAATATCCGTTTGAATCTCTATGGCATTGCAAACTCAAGTAAGTGTTACTTAGACCCAGAAGGCGTACCGTTTGATAACTGGGAGCTGGCGCTTGAGAAAGCGGAGTCGGGCTTTGATTTACAACAGGTGAGTCAGTTTGTTCGACAAAATCATTTAATTAACCCTGTGATTGTCGATTGTAGTGCGGCTCAATTCGTTGCCGATGGCTATTTAGACTTTCTTAATGCGGGCTTTCACGTCGTTGCGGCCAACAAAAAAGCCAATACTGGCAGCTATGAGTATTATCAGTCACTGCAGCAGGCTGCACTTGCTAAGCGCCGTCACTTTCTATACGAAACCAACGTTGGCGCCGGACTCCCTGTATTAGACAACCTTAAATTGCTGTTTGGCGCAGGAGATGAATTGCTTTCATTCAGTGGTATTTTGTCTGGCTCGCTATCGTATATCTTCGGCGTATTGTCGGATGGTTTATCGCTATCGGAAGCGACAGAGAAAGCTAAACAAAGTGGTTTTACAGAGCCAGATCCGCGCGATGACTTATCTGGTACGGATGTCGCGCGTAAACTGCTTATCATTGCCCGTGAATCGGGACTGCCGTTGGAGCTCAGTGATATTGAAGTTGAATCAGTATTACCTGAAGGGTTTGCTGAGGGCGCCAGTGTTGATGAATTTATGGCGCAATTACCGCAATTAGATGATGCTTTCGCAGCGCGTATTGCTGCGGCAAAAGCACAAGGCCAAGTGCTACGCTATGTCGGTTCAATCGTTGACGGTAAATGCCGCGTTGGCATTGAAGCGGTAGATAAAGAGCACGCTCTGTACGATATTCGCGATGGTGAAAACGCACTGGCTATTTTAAGCCAATATTATCAACCAAAGCCTTTTGTGATCAGAGGTTATGGCGCGGGCGCAGAAGTAACCTCTGCTGGCGTATTTGCTGATATCCTAAAAACACTGTCGAGGTAGGAGTTATGAAGACATTTTATGCACCAGCGTCAATGGGCAATTTTTGTGTTGGCTTTGACGCCCTTGGCGCCGCACTCCAGCCTATTGATGGCAGTTTATTGGGTGATCAGATCAGTGTTGAAGCCGCAGAGCGTGATACGTTCAATTGTATTGGTCCATATGCTGAAAAGCTCTCCGCCGATCCTAAAGACAACTTGGCGTTTCAGTGTTTACAGCACTTCAAACAGTATGTAGCTCCCAGCATGCCTGCGGTTGCCATGACCTTGTATAAGGGCCTCCCTGTTGGTTCAGGTCTAGGCTCTAGCGCCTGCTCTGTGGTTGCCGCTTTTGCTGCACTCAATGATTTTGCCAATACGCAATTAAGCCAAGAGGCGCTCATTGAATTGATGGCCGACTTTGAAGCAAAAGTCAGTGGTGGTCGTCACTACGACAACATCACGCCATGCTACCTTGGTGGACTACAACTGACTGCGGACTGCATTCCAAGCAAAGCAATCAGCGTTGCGCATGATGAAAGCTGGTTTTATGTTATTGCATATCCTGGCTTTGCATTGAATACAGCGAAAGCAAGACAAGCACTACCGCAGCAATTTTCTTTGCATCATACGGTGGAATTTGCCCAGCGACTGTCGGGCTTTTGTTTATTGATGCAGTCAGGTCAATTTGATAAAGCACTGTCGATGATGAAAGACAGTATTGCCGAGGAAGCGAGAGCGCCACTCATTGCTGGCTTTAGTGAGGCAAAAGACGCGCTACCAGCTTTAGGTGCCGAGCTGGTGAGTATTTCAGGGGCTGGGCCTACGCTATTTAGCATTTGTAAGTCTGAGCAACAGGCAAATGCAGTGCAGCAATGGTTGCAACAAAATTACATTAATGAAGCTGGTTTTAGCCATATTTGCCGATTAGATACGCTTGGCACAAGAGAATTAAAGGATCAAAAGTAATGAAATTAGTGAATTTAAAAGACGAACATCAGGTTGTTTCATTTGTTGAAGCGGTAAAAATCGGTTTAGGTCGTAACCAAGGGGTATTTTTCCCTCCTACATTTGAGCGTATTGCGGATGTTGATGCACTACTTGAATTACCTCTTGCTGAGCGTAGTGCCAAGGTACTACATCACCTTATTGGCGATGAACTACCACGAGATACGCTCGATGCGATGGTAAAACGCGCCTTTAATTTCCCAGCTAAGTTAGTCGAAGTTGCTAAAAATCAGCATTGTTTAGAGCTTTTTCATGGACCAACACTGGCGTTTAAGGACTTTGGCGGCCGCTTTATGGCGGAATGCATTAGCATGTTTAATCAAGGTGAGCGCGTGACTATCCTCACCGCAACAAGTGGTGACACGGGCGCCGCCGTTGCCCATGCATTTTACGAAAAAGAAAATGTCGATGTGGTGATCCTTTATCCTCATGGCAAAATTTCGCTTGCCCAACAAAAGCTGTTTACAACACTTGGGAAAAACATTCATTGTTATGCTGTAGATGGCAGCTTTGATGACTGCCAAGCGATGGTAAAGTCTGCATTCCTTGATGACGAAGTAAAGCAAAAGCTTGGTCTTAATTCGGCAAACTCCATCAACATCAGTCGTTTAGTGGCACAAGTGTGTTATTACTTTGAAGCGCTAGCGCAATTACCTAAATCGCAGCGTGATAAAGTACATGTTTCAGTGCCAAGTGGTAACTTCGGCAACGTCTGTGCAGCAATGATTGCGGCGGCGATTGGATTACCTATTGCTAAGTTAAGTGCCACGACAAACCAAAATGATACTGTGCCCCGTTACATTGCCTCGGGTGAGTGGCAACCAAACGACACTTTAGAGTCACTCTCTAATGCGATGGACGTGAGTAAACCTAATAACTGGCCTCGTGTTGAAATCATGTTAGAAAGAGGGGATTTTAACAAACATGACTTTTATTCACGTTCGGTGTCAGAAGCGCGGACTCAGGCGGTAATGCAAGAATTACATGACAAAGGTTACTTGGCTGAGCCGCACACTGCGATAGCCTACGAGGGATTAGCGCTGGACTCTCAAGCGGATGAAACCGGAATTTTCCTTGCCACTGCGCATCCTGCGAAATTTAAAGAATCTGTAGAAGGTGTTTTAAATCAGCAGCTTGATATGCCTAAACCGTTGAACGATGCATTGCAAAAACCATGTTTGGCAGAGCCGCTTAGTGCAGATTATGATGCTTTGAAGGCGGCAATGTTAGCAAAACTCAACTAAATCAGAGAACCTGTCTGAGTGGGTAGAACGTCCACTCAGATAAGGTCAATTTCAAGACTATATTAGCTTTTCAAATGCAACTTGGGTTGTCTTATTTAAAATATTAATGTTTAAATAAAAAAATATCATCGCGATAGGGGTGTGAAATAAATTCAATCCCTGCTTAAATATGCCCATGCTGATTTCATAGGCAAACTGGTTATCTTGTGATGCTAGATTGTCTTTAAAAATACCCTTACGTTTACCTAGGAGAAACCATGTTAGAACGTAACATGAATATTGCAGATTTTGACCCAGAACTATTTGCAGCGATTGAAGCAGAAACTTCACGTCAAGAAGAGCACATCGAGCTTATCGCTTCTGAGAACTACTGTAGCCCACGTGTACTTGAAGCGCAGGGTTCTCAGCTAACAAACAAGTATGCTGAAGGTTACCCAGGTAAGCGTTACTACGGCGGTTGTGAGCACGTAGACGTGGTTGAGCAACTTGCGATTGACCGCGCCAATGCGCTATTTGGTTCGACTTACGCAAACGTTCAGCCTCACGCAGGCTCACAAGCAAACGCGGCGGTATTCCAAGCGTTACTTCAGCCACATGACACTGTGCTAGGTATGAGCCTTGCTCACGGTGGTCACTTAACGCACGGTTCACACGTAAACTTCTCTGGTAAAACGTACAATGCTATCCAGTACGGTCTAAACGAAGAAACTGGCGAAATCGATTACGCGCAAGTTGAAGCGTTAGCACTTGAACACAAGCCAAAAATGATCATCGGTGGTTTCTCTGCGTACTCAGGGATCGTTGACTGGGCGAAGTTCCGCGAAATCGCTGATAAAGTAGGCGCTTACCTACTTGTTGATATGGCGCACGTTGCAGGTCTAGTTGCCGCTGGTATTTATCCAAGCCCAGTGCCTCATGCACACGTTGTAACAACAACAACGCACAAAACGCTAGCGGGTCCTCGTGGTGGTCTTATCATCTCTGCTTGTGATGATGAAGAAATCTACAAAAAGCTAAACTCTGCCGTATTCCCTGGTGGCCAAGGTGGTCCTCTATGTCACGTTATCGCTGCGAAGGCGGTTGCGTTCAAAGAAGCACTACAGCCAGAGTTCAAGTCATACCAAGAGCAAGTGGTTAAAAATGCACAAGCTATGGTTGCGGTACTTCAGGAGCGTGGTTATAAAGTGGTTTCTGGCAAAACTGAAAACCACCTGTTCCTACTTGACCTGATTGATAAAGACATCACAGGTAAAGATGCAGATGCAGCGCTTGGCCGTGCAAATATCACAGTAAACAAAAACTCCGTACCAAACGATCCACGTTCACCGTTCGTTACTTCTGGTCTGCGTATCGGTTCTCCTGCAATCACTCGTCGTGGCTTCAAAGAAGCTGAGTCGAAAGAGCTTGCTGGCTGGATCTGTGACGTACTAGACAACATCAATGATGAGTCTGTACAGGCACAAGTGAAAGAAAAAGTAAAAGCAATTTGCGCTAAATTACCTGTTTACGCATAATTTCGCTCACAAAAAAGCAGTTTTTTGTTATGATTAAGGCCGCATTCAAGCGGCCTTTTTTGTTTTTGAGTCAACGAGAGCGTCTATGCATTGTCCATTCTGTACAGCCAAAGATACCAAAGTGATAGATTCACGTTTGGTTGCTTCCGGCCACCAAGTCCGTCGCCGTCGTGAGTGTATTTTATGCCACGAACGCTTTACTACCTTCGAGGGCGCAGAGCTCTTAATGCCGCGCGTGATAAAGCAAGATGGTACCAGAGAGCCTTTCAATGAAGATAAGCTACTCAATGGCATGCACCGAGCGCTGGAAAAGCGCCCAGTCAGCACAGAACAAATAGAAGAAGTAGTACACCAGATTAAATCTCAAATTCGTGGTACGGGTGAACGCGAAGTACCAAGCGACATGATTGGCGAATGTATTATGGAAGCCCTCAAAAAGCTCGATAAAGTGGCTTATGTGCGATTTGCTTCAGTATATCGCTCTTTTGAAGATATTCGTGAGTTTGGTGAAGAAATTGCGAGGTTGGGGGATTGAGCCAGTTCACAGCGCAAGACCATGATTACATGAGCCGCGCCATCACGCTTGCAAAGCGCGGTAAATACACCACAACACCTAATCCAAACGTCGGCTGTGTGATCGTAAAAGACGGTGAAATCGTCGGCGAAGGCGCGCACTTAAAAGCAGGTGAAGGCCATGCTGAAGTGCATGCGCTTAAGCAAGCTGGAGCTAAAGCCGCTGGTGCAACTGCCTATGTAACGCTTGAGCCGTGTAGTCACTATGGCAGAACGCCGCCGTGTGCTAAAGGTCTGATTGACGCAGGCGTCAGCAGAGTGGTTGCAGCCATGGTTGATCCCAACCCACAAGTTGCAGGGCGTGGATTGGCAATGTTAGAGGCCGCGGGAATTGCAACGGCTTTTGGTTTGTTAGAGCCACAAGCAAGGGCACTGAATACCGGATTCTTGAAGCGAATGGAGCATGGATTGCCATTCGTGACTTGTAAGCTTGCCGCTTCTCTTGATGGTAAAACCGCACTAAACAATGGCCAGAGCAAGTGGATTACCTCAGCGGAAGCGCGCTTAGACGTACAGCGCCACCGCGCGCAGAGCTGTGTGGTCTTGACCGGAGCGGATACGGTTATGGTAGACAACGCCAGACTCAATGTTCGTGAGGAGTTTTTGCAAGACACCGATTATCCTCAATCTGAGCTACGCCAGCCGATACGTGCGATTATTGACTCACAAAATCGTCTGACACCAGATCTTGCGCTATTTAAAATTACATCTCCGGTGATTATTTTTCGCCGTACTATTGATAATTCAGCGCAATGGCCTCATTTCGTAGAGCAAATTGTCGTGCCTGAAATCAACGGTAAGCTCGACCTAAAAGCCGTGCTCAACAAGCTGGCTGAAAAGCACTGTAATTATGTTTGGCTAGAAGCCGGTGCCACCCTTGCGGGGGTAATGCATGAACAAGGGCTAATCGATGAATATATCGTCTATTTGGCACCGAAAATAATTGGCGCTGGAAAAGGGCTGTTTAACACCACGCCACTGAGTGCCATGTCGCAAATACCAGAGTTAGTGTTTGGCGACGTTTGCCAAGTGGGGCCTGATCTCAAACTTATCGCGACTAAAGAGAAGTAAAATGTTTACAGGTATTATCGAAGCAACAGGAACATTAACTCAATTGCAGCTCAAGGGCGGCGATTTAATTGTTCGTGTGACCACGACATCTCTTGATATGAGCGATGTAAACTTGGGTGATAGTATTGCCACTAACGGGGTTTGCCTGACCGTAACTGAGAAGTTTCATGATGGCTTCAAAGCCGATGTTTCTAACGAAACCTTAAGTTTGACGCGTTTTGCCGAGTACCAACAAGGCCAAAAGGTAAATCTTGAAAAGGCACTGCAGCCGATTTCACGTCTAGGCGGTCATTTGGTGTCAGGCCATGTGGATGGTATTGCTGAAGTGGTTGAGATAACCGCTAATGCCAGAGCGACTGACTATTGGTTAGCCGCGCCGTCATCGCTAATGAAGTATATTCCGTATAAAGGTTCGGTTGCCATTGATGGTATCAGTTTGACGGTCAATGCCGTGGAACAAAATCGCTTTAAACTGACCATAGTGCCACACACGGCGCAAGAAACGACGATTGCAGGTTTTCAAGTCGGGTCAAAACTAAACCTAGAGGTTGACCAAATCGCCCGCTACCTCGAAAGACTAATTCAGGGTGAGCCAAGCGCTGCCAGCGAGTCCACTCTCACAACCAGTCTATTGGCGAAAGCTGGCTTTATAAAGTAGCCACAGACAAAGTAAAAATGGGAAAACTATGAGTTTAAATAGTGCTGAGGAAATCATCGCGGACATTAAAGCCGGTAAAATGGTTATTTTGATGGACGATGAAGACCGAGAAAATGAAGGTGATCTGATCATTGCAGCAGAGCACATTACACCAGATGCAATTAATTTCATGGCAACATATGGTCGCGGGTTAATCTGTTTGACCATGACACAGGAGCGCTGTGAGCAGCTGAACTTGCCACTAATGGTGAAAACCAATGGCGCTCAGTTCTCTACCAACTTTACTTTGTCTATTGAAGCTGCAAAAGGCGTAACGACGGGGATTTCAGCGGCAGATCGTGCTCGTACAGTGCAAGCTGCAGTTGCCAAAGGTGCGGTGCCTGAAGATATTGTACAACCTGGTCATATCTTCCCAATCATGGCGCAACCAGGCGGCGTTTTAACGCGTGCAGGCCATACTGAAGCTGGATGTGATTTAGCACGTTTGGCGGGATTGGAACCTGCATCTGTGATTGTTGAAATTCTAAATCCAGACGGCACTATGGCACGTCGCCCACAACTAGAAGTATTCGCAAAAGAACACGATATTAAAATCGGCACCATTGCTGATTTAATTGAGTATCGTAATTTAAACGAAACCACTATCGAAAAAGTAGCAGAGTGTAGACTGCCTACTGAGTTTGGTGAGTTTAATCTAGTGACGTACAAAGACACCATTGATAATCAACTTCACTATGCGATGGTAAAAGGCGAGATAAAATCGGAAGAAGCCAATTTAGTACGTGTGCATCTGCAAAGCACGTTTAACGATATTCTTCATTCAGATCGCAGCGCGGATAGAAGCTGGACACTGCAAAGTGCCATGAAGCACATCGCCGACAACGAAGGTGTATTAGTCATTCTTGGTAAGCAAGAACGCAGCGAAGAGATGGAAGCGCTGGTTAAGGCATTTGCTGCGGAAGATGCGGGTGAACAGGTGAACTACCGTAAATTCCAAGGTACTTCGCGCACCGTAGGTGTGGGGTCGCAAATTTTGGCTGATTTAGGCATTCAGAAAATGCGCCTAATGAGTCTACCGAAAAAATATCATGCACTGTCTGGTTTCCACTTAGAAGTGGTTGAATACGTCGAACCAAAATAATTCCAAAATGCCAAATTGATCGCAATCGCCTATATTCAGATAGTAGGCGATTGCCACATTACTGTGCTATCATGCGCCTCAATTTGGCAATTGCTCATACAGATTAGGAACATCTAATGAAAGTAATCGAAGGTAATAAATACGCTCCTGGCAAAAAATTTGCCATTGTCATTTCACGTTTTAACGATTTTATCGGTAGCAGCTTACTTGAAGGCGCTGTAGATGAATTAAAACGTACCGGTGGTGTTAGCGATGAAGACATCACGGTTGTATATGTACCGGGAGCGGTTGAACTACCACTAGCAGCAAAACGCGTTGCGATGAAAAAAGAGCACGACGCGATTATTGCGCTAGGTGTGATTATTCGTGGTGGTACGCCACACTTCGATTTAGTTGCTAACGAGTCTAACAAAGGCTTAGCTAGCGTTTCATTAGATTATGACATCCCTGTTGCTTTTGGTGTACTTACTACTGAAAGCATTGAGCAAGCTATCGAGCGCGCGGGCACTAAAATGGGCAACAAAGGGGGAGAAGCCGCCCTTGGAGCTCTAGAAATGGTGAACGTGCTAGAGCAAATTTAAGAGGAATCTCAGTGAAACCAGCAGCTAGACGCAAAGCACGTGTACTTGCTTTACAAGCTATTTATTCTTGGCAGCTAAGTGGTAACCCAATTGCCGATATCGAACAGCAAATGCTGATCGAAAACGACGTAACGAAAGTCGATGTAGAATACTTCAAAGACTTAGCACGTGGTGTTGTTGTTAACCAAAAGCAGCTAGACGAAGCAATTCGTCCGCATTTAGCTCGTCCACTTGAAGAATTGGATATGGTTGAGCTTGCCGTGTTACGTGTTAGTGCTTATGAGCTTAAATTCCGTGAAGATGTGCCATACAAAGTGGCTATCAACGAAGGTATTGAGTTAGCGAAAATGTTTGGCGCTGAAGAAAGCCACAAATTCGTTAACGGTGTACTGGACAAAGCGGTTAAGTTTATTCGCAAATAAGCTTTACTATAGGAATAGCCGGCCTTGGCCGGCTTTTTTGTGTATGAAAGAATTTGAGCTAATCAATCACTATTTTAAAGGTCGTGGCATTATTCGCCGAGATGTAGAGCTTGGGATCGGTGATGACTGCGCCTTAGTTTCAGTTCCTGCTGGCAATCAGCTTGCGGTAACAACGGATACGCTAGTTGCGGGTGTGCACTTTTTTGAAGATATTCCACCACGGGCGCTTGGCCATCGTGTGATTGCGGTAAACCTTAGCGACTTAGCTGCTATGGGCGCTGAACCTACTTGGGTGTCACTTGGTTTAACCATACCCAACGCTGACTTAGAGTGGTTAGAGGCCTTCACCGAAGGCATGCATGAAATCGCCGAGTACTATAACGTACAAGTAATAGGTGGCGATACAACGCAAGGTCCATTGACTATCACTGTATGTGCAAAAGGTATTGTACCAACTGGTAAAGCACTCAAGCGCTCAGGAGCGCGAGTGGGTGATTGGATTTATGTAACAGGTCCACTTGGTGACGCAGGGCTTGCTATTGAAGCGCGAAAGCAGGGCTGGACGCTTGAGCCAAAACATTACAAAGCGGCGCTTGAAAAGTTTCACTACCCAGCGCCACGGGTTGCAGCTGGTCAAGTGCTTAGAGGGCTTGCTACCTCAGCAATCGATATCTCAGACGGTCTACTCGCGGATCTTAAGCATATTTTACGTAGCTCGTTAGTTGGCGCTAAGATAAATGCCGATAAAGTCCCACAGTCTGATGCGCTGCGCTCAAGTCTTGATGAAGATGCACGCATGAGGCTCGCGCTCGGTTTTGGTGATGACTACGAATTACTCTTCACTGTCAATGATAATAACAAAAATGCCGTGGAAACCAGATTGAAGCAATATGGTGTTGAGCCAGTTTGCATTGGCCAAATTACGGCTAATAATGGCGAAATTCAATTGCTCAAAAAAGGTCAACCTTACCAGCTCTCAGGGCTTGGTTTTGAGCATTTTAGCTAGGAGTTGGTTTGGCTAAGCAGTATGTATTTAATTTAAAGAAGCCGCATCAATTCTTTGCACTCGGGTTTGGTCTTGGTTTAGCGAAAAAAGCACCTGGTACTTTTGGCACCTTCGCCGCATTACCGTTTATTTTTGCAACCCAGGGCGCACCAATTTGGCTGCAATGTCTGGTTGCGATTGTCATGACATTATTTGGGATTTGGGTGTGTGGTAAAACAGCGGACGATGTTAATGTTCATGACCATCCAGCCATTGTCTGGGATGAAGTGGCAGGCTTTTATATTACCATGATAGGGGCGGCACTTAGCTGGCAGTCATTAATCGTTGGCTTTATTTTGTTTCGCTTTTTCGATATTTTGAAACCGGGTCCGATAAGATGGCTCGATAAACGTTTGCACGGTGGCTCGGGGATTATGCTAGATGATGTATTAGCTGGCATTTTTTCATTGATTTGCGTGCAAGCTTTGTTTAAAACTGGCATTTTAGTCTAACTGTGCTGATGTGATGGAATCGAGATGACAAGGCTATTGTTTTTCATTTTCACTTTGCTGCTACCAATTACGAGTTTTGCGGCGATAGATGATTACGTAGTTAAACAGTGGAATATCCAAAGTGGATTACCGTCACAAAGCGTTAAGAGTGTTGTTCAAGACAATCAGGGCTACATTTGGCTCGGAACTCAGTTTGGCTTAAGTCGGTTTGATGGTCATCAATTCCAAAACTTCAATACCCAAAATACCGAATTTTTAAATAGCAATGCCATTAATAAATTGGTGGTGGATCGATTTGGCATGCTCTGGGTTGGCACGCGTCGAGGATTGTTAAGACTCAATCCCCAAACCTTAGAAGCTCGACGCTTCGATCTGCAGGGGCCTGTACGGGATATCTTGCAAGATGAAGATGGCGGGATCTGGATTGCTGCGAATGGTCTGTATTATGTTTCTGCGAAAAAGCTGACGTTAGCGGCCAATAACATCGAACAAAGTACGTTAGACGTTACCCAAATCAATCAAATTGTAGGTTCAGTGACTAAAATGGCGCTGGTGCCAGATGGCATTTGGTTGGTAAATGAACGTCACTTACTTAAAATCAGCGAATCAAACAATCGCACTGGCGATGGGGTTCGGCTTGAATTGGCAAGCAAAGTGTCATTACCTGAGCAGTTAGCGCAAACCATCATACATGACTTAGCTTGGGTCGATGGTAAGTTGTTCTTAGCATCAGAGCTGGGCGCCTATTTTCTGGATATAGATGAAGTACTACGTCGTTACCAAGAAGTGGGTAACAATGCGGTATATAAGTTTCTTAACGATAAAGAAGGTGGCCTGTGGGTTTCCACTTATGGGCGATTGTTATACCGACAAAATAATGGTATTTGGCAAGCTGTTGAGCCCATTCAACTAGATCAGAGCATCTGGTTTGCCGATATTTTTATGGATAACGATAATAATATCTGGCTCGCTAGTTTAAATGAGGGACTTTGGCTAGCTCACTCAGGTAAGGTTGAGCGTCATCATATCGGCCAGCGGACAAATCAAGCTATTTCAGCAATCACTCAAGGCCCCAATGGCCAATTGTGGGTAGCTAGCAGAGAAGGTCTTGGTATTATCGGGTTAAATGATAGTTATCAACCCGTGCTCACAAGTGCTCAGTTAAATCGCTCTGTAATACACGACTTAGAATTTATCGGTGAAAAGCTCATTCTTGGTACTGACCGTGGCGCGCTTATCTATGAAGATGGCACACTGCAAAAGTTAAGTGAGCGTGAGCTCAGGCAAAATCCGGTATTTTCTCTCAGCCCTTCAAATCGTGGGGGGATGTGGTTTGGTACTGGCAGGGGCTTGTATCGTCTTGATTACAAGGGGATAACGCCGTTCGCCTATAATGCCTTTCTCGGTAGCCAATTCGTCACTTTTGTTGAAGACTTCCCTAGATACGGCTTCATTGGTACAAATAAAGGGGCTTATCGTTACAATGATAAGGGGATCGAAAAAATTGGTTCTCAAACGTCATTGGATACCGCTTATATCACCAGTATTTTGCATTTGGATACCGTGACGACTTTAGTTGGTTCTCTCAACGATGGGCTATTCTATCGTACCTCAGATGGTGATTGGTACCAGCTTGATGCTTCAAATGGATTGCCTTACGGATCGATATTTTCGCTGCATTATGACAAGAGCAATCAGCTCATCTGGGTGAGCACAATGAAAGGGGTATATCGCATGCCCGTTGCGCAATTCGGTCACGTTATAGAGAGTTTGCAAGTTGAACAAGTAATAAGCCCATTCGATAGGCAGCTTGATGGCAGACCAAGCCAATGTTGTTCAGGACTTGGGCATGATGCCGTGGTTGAAACCGAGTCAGCTATTTTTTACCCCAGCTTACAAGGCGTTGTTGAAATCCCTAAAAATGTCCAGCTTTTTGGTGGTGGGGATTTATTGCCAAGGCTAGAGTCATTGTCTACCCACGATAGAGTATTTAGTACAGAATCATTAAATCAAGTGATCCAGCTTGATACATCTGAGCGTGATTTAACCATTAATTATACTGCAATCGATTTTTACGCGCCGCATAGCATTGAATTTAGATACAAGCTAGAAGGGCACGATACGCAATGGCGTGATGCTCAGTCACGCCGCGAAGCAATTTATACCAATTTACCACCTGGCAACTTCACCTTTGTTTTAGAAGTTAAGCGCCAAGGGCAAGATTGGGAGCAGGCGAAGGTGCTTAACTTATCTATTACGTTACCGCGCCGTTTCGATGAGACGATTTACTTTAGGCTGTTTATCACTTGTGCGTTTATCTTTATGTTCTATCTCATTTTCTGGGTATTTAGAGCACAAGAAAGAAGGAAGCAAGCCGCGCTAGAAGCGTTGATAGCAGAGCGTACGACAGAGCTCAGAAAAGCCAACGAAAAGCTTAATCAAGTCAATACTCAGCTTAAACTTGTAAGTCACTCAGATGAATTGACGGGGCTACGTAGTCGTCGCTTCCTCTTTGATCAGTTACCAAAAGATGTAGAGCATTATCAGCGCAATGCACAGTCATTACAGGCTCAAAATAAGAGTTTGGTATTGATGATCATGAACATTGATGATTTTAGCAAAATTAATGATTCTTATGGTCCAATTGGCGGTGATAGTTGTTTGCAGCAATTAGCGACGTTACTCAATACACGAACACAAGGTTCTGATTATGTTGTCCGTTGGAGCGGTGATGAATTCCTATTACTACTACGTGACTTTAGCAGAGACTATATCGAAGAGTATGTCAGCGACTTATGTAAGGCGATTGCTGAAACGGATTACCGCTTACCGAACGGTAAAACGACTAAATTGACGGTGTCGATGGGGTGGTCTTATTATCCATTGCCACTACTAGGCGGTAAGGTCATTGGTTGGGAATCATCTGTGAACCTAGCTGATATCGCATTACATCAGGTCAAACAACGTGGCGGTGATGGTGCTGCGACAATCATCTTTGACGATCAATTGGATGCATTCGAATTTGAGCAAAGCGCGAACATAGAGTCTCAGCTACAACTTTTGCAAAGCAATGGACTTGCGGAAGTAAGAGTGTGGATGAGGTAAAGCTCATCACTAGCTCTTAAACTGTCAACGTATTGCAGGACGAGAGGCAGAGCATAAAAAAGGCTTCCAAATGGAAGCCTTTTTTAGAACAGCTCAAAGTCAAGACTGTGGATTTAGCCAAGTCTTAATTTGCTGACTTATTCCTTCGCTGCTTAAACCCAGTTCGGCATGGATCTCGGTTTGTGAACCATGCTTAATAAACTCATCAGGTAGGCCGAGTAGTTTGATTGGCTTTAGATGGCCTTGGGCTAATAGATATTCGCTCACAGCTGAACCTGCACCACCAGCAATAGCGTTGTCCTCAAGTGTTACAAAGCGCTCGTGAGTTACCACTAACTCTTCGATAAGTGCGGTATCTAAAGGTTTTACAAAGCGCATATCAACTAGTGTCGCATTTAGCTCTGCGGCAACGGCTTGAGCGTTTTCAAGCAATGTACCAAAGCTTAAAATAGCCAGCTTTTCACCTTTTCTTACTACCTTGCCCTTACCAATTTCCAGCTCGCTCATTTCTGTACTAATCTCTGTGCTTCCCGCACTGCCCCTAGGGTATCTTACCGCAGCTGGCTTATCTAGGCGGTGACCAGTATAGAGCATTTGACGACATTCATTGAGGTCGCTTGGTGCCATGATCACCATATTAGGAATGCAGCGCAAAAAGCTTAGATCATAAGCCCCTTGGTGCGTTTCACCATCGGCACCAACGACACCTGCGCGGTCAATAGCAAAAAGTACTGGCAGATTTTGTAGTGCAACATCATGAATTAATTGGTCATAAGCACGTTGTAAAAAGCTTGAATAAATAGCAACAATAGGATTCAAGCCCTCACAGGCAAAGCCTGCACCAAGCGTAACAGCATGTTGCTCCGCAATTGCAACGTCAAAATACTGGGCTGGGTACTCTTTAGAGAAACGCACCATGCCAGAGCCTTCACGCATTGCAGGTGTTATAGCCATCAGCTTATTATCTTGTGCGGCCATATCACAGAGCCAGTCACCAAATACTTTTGAAAAGGTCGGTGCGCTGGGTTTTGATTTGGGTAAGCTGTGCACGGTTGGATCAAACTTTGGTACGCCATGGTAGCCAATAGGATCCGCCTCTGCAGGCTTATAACCTTTCCCTTTTTGCGTTTTAACATGCAATAACTGTGGCCCCTTAAGGTTACGCATATTGCGCAGCGTATCAACTAGGGTGCCAACATCATGTCCATCGATTGGGCCAATATAGTTAAAGCCAAGCTCTTCAAAGAAAGTACCTGGGATTATCATCCCTTTTAAGTGTTCTTCCATTCTGCCAGCAAGTTCTTTAACTGGCGGTACACCAGCTAACAGCTTTTTACTGCCTTCACGAATATTAGTATAGAAGCTACCAGATAGGATCTTAGCGAAATGGTTTGTAAGTGCGCCAACGTTTTCTGAGATAGACATTTCGTTGTCGTTCAAGATCACGAGCATGTCCGGATTAACATCCCCCGCGTGGTTCATGGCTTCAAACGCCATACCAGCAGTCATTGCGCCATCACCAATAATAGCAACAGTTTTACGGCCAATTGCTTCTCTTTCAGCGGCAATAGCCATTGCAAGCGCTGCAGAAATCGAGGTGCTTGAGTGACCAACACTAAAGGTATCGTATTCACTTTCCTCTCGATATGGGAAAGGGTGAAGCCCATCTTTCTGGCGAATAGTATGCATCTGGTCACGGCGGCCAGTTAGGATCTTATGGGGATAAGCCTGATGACCTACGTCCCACACCAATCTATCCTGTGGTGTGTTGTAGACGTAATGCAATGCAACGGTCAATTCAACCGTGCCAAGACCTGAAGCTAAGTGACCGCTGCTTTGAGAGACTGAGTTTAGCAAATACTCTCGTAATTCATCACTTAACACAGATAACTTATGCTGGGGTAATTGACGAAGTTGACTTGGGTCGTCAATTAACGCGAGTAAAGGATACTTGCTACTATCAAGTTTCATGGTATTTATCAGAGTCCTAGTGAGTCTTTGCTGAGTATTTACCCGCGCAGCTCACTTCATAATTATTAAAATTCGTCACCAACTGGTCATAATATTATGTTAGCCAGTATTTACAAAGTACTTGTGAATATTTTCTTAGCTTGGCGTAGTTAATTTATACGTCAGCTTAATATTCTCGATCTATGATGTATTTTGCTAAATCTGCAAGTATTTCTGTGTCACCATCTATTTTCGTAAGCGCATCTAGTGCTTCATTTATCAACTGTTCGGCTTTTTCTTTTGCTTGCTCTAAGCCTAACAGTGCAGGGTAGGTAGACTTATTATGTTCTATGTCAGAGCCTTGTGGCTTACCAAGCACTGCCGTGTCACCTTCTACATCAAGAATGTCATCTCTGACTTGGAATGCAAGGCCTATTGCACGACCATAAGTGCGTATTGCACTACAGGCTTGCTCGGTAACTTGCTCTGGGTTGCCGCATAAGATCCCAAGCTCTACAGCACAGCTTAGCAGTGCACCTGTTTTTAGCTTATGAATACGTTCAAGTTCGTCTATGGAAATTGAACGATTAGTAGCAGCTATATCAAGTGCTTGGCCACCAACCATGCCTTGTAGACCCGATGCTTTAGCTAGCGCGGAAATCATTTTTATTTGCGCATGGTGGCTTACTGCGAATTGATGCTCACTTAACAGCTCAAACGCCAGAGTTTGTAAGGCATCGCCAGCTAAGATAGCTGTCGCTTCATCGAATTGAATATGGCAGGTTGGACGGCCGCGCCTAAGTTCATCATCATCCATCGCGGGTAAATCATCGTGTACCAACGAATAGCTATGCACGCATTCTATTGCTGCAGAGGCCTTGTCTAAGTCTTCTGGAGCCGCACCAAACAATTCACCAGTGCAGTACACCAAGAATGGTCGCAAGCGTTTACCACCATTTTCTATACTGTAGCGCGTTGCGGCTTTGATATTTTCTTCTGTATCAAGCACATTATCAAAATAGTGTAAAACGGTGGTTTCTACACGAGTCTTAGCAGACAGGAGTTTTTCTTGTAATTTTGCTGACATTAGGCTTCGTTTTCAAATGGCTGTAATTGCGCTTGCTCATCTTCGCCCATTAAAATAGCGACCTGCTGCTCAGCTTGCTGAAGTTTTTGGTTTGAAGCTTTTGCGAGCTTTATCCCACGCTCAAATTGTTTAAGTGCTTGATCCAGAGGTAAGCTACCATTTTCCATGTCTGCAACGATTTGTTCTAATTCTTGCATGGCCTCTTCAAAGCTCAAGTTATCAGGTTTTTTTACCGCCATATGTCACACTGACCCGTAAAGTAAAAGTGTGGCAATTTTAGGGGGATTGCGCGCCAAGGTCAAAAAAACCAGAGACTTTTTGATCTGACGGAGTATCGGCATTACAAGATCTGCTATAAACTCGCATTTTAAACACTTTTTAATATAATAGTGTTAAGTTGTAGAGAAACTTGCCGATAACTCAAACAATAATAACTGCGTGATTTATCACAAATAACTTCCCCCGGAGGACATGTGGATTTAGCAACGGTAATAGGGATCCTGGGTGCCATAGGTTTGATTGTAATGTCGATGGTACTAAGTAGTGATGGCCAGATCGCTATGTTCTATAACACGCCTTCCGTCGTTATCGTATTTGGTGGTTCAATTTTTATCGTATTGTCTAACTTTACGCTTGGACAATTTTTCGGCATTGGTAAAGTGGCCGGGAAGGCCTTCATGTTTAAGATTGAAACCCCTGAAGAGCTGATTGAAAAAGCCGTTGAGCTTGCTGATTCTGCGCGTAAAGGTGGTTTCTTAGCGTTAGAAGAAGCTGAAATTCCCAACCAATTTATGCGTAAAGGCGTTGATATGTTAGTCGATGGCCATGACGCTGATGTTGTGCGCGCCACACTGCAAAAAGATATTGCTTTAACGTCCTCAAGACACCAGTTAGGCGCCGGTTTATTTAAATCCCTCGCTGATATAGCGCCTGCGATGGGTATGATCGGAACACTCATCGGCCTAGTTGCTATGTTGTCTAACATGGACGACCCAAAAGCAATCGGGCCTGCCATGGCTGTTGCACTTTTAACAACTTTGTATGGTGCGTTCTTAGCTAACGTGGTTGCGATCCCAATTCAGGTTAAGCTTGAGCTTCGTAAAGATGAAGAAGAGCGAAATCAGCGGCTCATCTTAGATGCTATTTTAGGTATTCAAGATGGCCAAAACCCGAAAGTCATTGAAGGCATCTTGAAAAATTATTTGCCTGAGTCTAAACGTGGCGCTGAGGCTGAGGAATAACCATGTCAGATGAGAATGAATGTAAATGTCCTCCCCCAGGTCTTCCCGCCTGGATGGGGACATTTGCTGATCTGATGTCATTACTGATGTGCTTCTTTGTACTGTTACTGGCATTTTCTGAAATGGACGTGCTGAAGTTTAAGCAAATTGCCGGGTCGATGAAGTTTGCTTTTGGTGTGCAAAACAAAATTGAAGTAAAGGATATCCCAAAAGGTACCAGTGTTATCGCGATGGAATTTACTCCTGGTAAGCCAGAACCAACACCAATTGAAACTATCCAACAACAAACCGTAGAAATGACGCAACAGATGCTTGAATTTCAGGCTGGTGATGAATCGTCTGCGGGTGGTCGGCAAGAGCAGCGGGGCAATAAGCGTGGTGGTGAGTCAGCCAGTACAGCTCAAGAAATGGCGTCAACGCAAGCAATCGCATCCGCAGATCAAGAACAAGTTAATGAGCTTGTTAAAAAGATTGCGCAGCAGCTAGAAAAGCAAATAATGGATGGTGCGATTGAGCTTGAGTCTCTAGGGCAGCAAATCATTATTCGTATCCAAGAGAATGGTTCTTTCCCCGCAGGTAGTGCGTTTTTACAACCTAAATTTGAACCAGTGATTGCCGAAATTGCAGAGCTACTCAAAGATGTACCCGGTGAAATTACTGTCTCGGGTCACACAGACGATTTTAGAGTCACTAACGAACTTTACTCCAATAACTGGGATTTATCGGCGACGAGAGCGGTCGCTGTTGCGACTGTGATGGAGCGCGTTCGTGGTTTTGATAAGAACAGAATGGTCGTGGTTGGTCACGCAGACACCAGACCGCTTGTTCCCAATGACAGTGATGCTGATAGACGCCGCAATAGGCGTGTTGAAATCTCGATTTTACAGGGTAAACCTAAAGAGTCAGATCCTATTGAAGTGAGGCAAAATTAATTACAGTTTATTGCCAAATTACAGGGAATTCGCTAAAGTTCTAGCTGCTCTACAAACTCTCGATAAGGATAAAATGATGGACATTAAAAATTATAGATTACCAGGTGATAACGGCTCTGGCGGCGATGATGAAGCTGAAAAAAAGCCAAGTGTAACAAAGTAATTAATTATGTGGTCCGCGTGGGAGCCTGTTAGGCTCTTCTTTTTTGAGCATAGCGTTTGGGTATCTTTTATCGCGGTTATTTTATGTCTCGCAGTTCGTGATATAAAAGCGTTAAGATATGCAACTCTAATTGCGTTGTTTTATGTCTTGGGAATTCTGAATTCTGATTATATTAGGGCTGCTGATCCTGATAAAGTTTATCGGTATATCTATTGGGCCCTTTCAGACATTGTCTTCATGGCAATTATTGCTTACTGGGCTGTTAAAGATAAGATGTATCTATGGCAAAGTATTCTTGCCCAAATAATCATTATTCCAGCACCGCTATTACAGTTTTTTAGACTTGTCGACAGACATTTTATGGATCTGTCCTATTCAACTTACCTGTACCCTACAATTATTCCTATGGTTAATGTGGCTACTCTGTGTTTAGCATTTGTGCCAGTCTTTACCTTTTGGAAACTAATGCAAGATAGAAAAGAAGCGAGACTGGCTAGGGAAAATAGATTAGCAGAAACGACTAGTTAACCTAAACCTCGGATAATTAATGCCTTATCCAAGGTTCAGGTTAATTTGCAGTTGTTTTGCTTACCCTAAACTAGGAATAAGGCCAGCCATTTGCATTAGCTGAGAGGTGATGATCATCACACCAAAAATGGCGGCAAGTCCTAGTCCAAGCGTACCACCTTTAACCTGATATCCATCATTACCTCTAACTTTTCTCTGTTTCCATACCATAGCAACTGGTAGAAATACCGCTAACACCACGAGCGCAATTGCCGCATATCCCAGTGCCATGATAAAGCCCTTTGGATAAAAGAGGGCAAAGCCAAGCGGTGGTAAAAAGGTAATGAACGCCGTTTTTACACGGTCTTTCTTAGTATCTTGCTTTTTAAAGGCATCTGCAAAAAAGTCGAATAAGCCGAGACTAACACCTAAGAATGAAGTCGCGAGAGCAAGATCTGCAAAAACCGTCACAAATAATTGTACGTTGTCGTTGTGTGCGATAGACGAAATACTGGTGACAAAACCCGGCAGTCCCTCACTTGCCATTAAGCTCTCTTGACCCATAACACCTTGGCTTAGTAGTTGCCAAAATACATAGATGATAAGCGGGAGGGAAGCACCAAACATCATTACTTTACGTAATTGGCGGATATCTACGCCCACGTACTTAACGATTGATGGGATTGAGCCATGAAACCCAAATGAAGTGAAAATTACAGGAATTGCCGCAATAACAAGTCCTTGCTCCACTGGCATATCGATAAGATGTTGGCCATGAACATAGGGAGTCAGGATAAAAAACAAACTCGCGAGCACGATAACTTTAATGGTAAATAGTAACTGGTTAAGCTTGTCGACAGTACTTGTGCCTAATGTCACTATGGTTGCTATGATAACAGCAAGCAATACTGAACCGAGTTGGGGAGTGATCCCGTCACCTAGTACACTAACCAGTTTGCTTTGAAGTTGTGCACCACCTCCCGCGATGTAAGCTGCGCACAGTGCATAGAATAAAAATACCATAGAAAAGTTAGCGACATATTGGCCCGTTTTACCGAGCAAGTTTTTCGCCAGTGTATTTAGCGTTGCGTCTTGATCTGCGTATTGATGTACTTCCAACATAAGCAAAGCGGTATAGGTCATTAACAACCATGTGATTGCTAATAATGCGATAGCGGTAGAAAAGCCGAGTCCTGCTGATGCAATAGGGAGGGCGAGCATACCCGCGCCAATTGTAGTACCTGCTACAATCAGCATGCTGCCCAAAGTTTTATTCTTAAGCACGTTTTGCCCCTGATTATTATTATCTGGTGAGGCAAGATATAACGAATAGCGAGGAAATGAAACCGTTTTGCTGCTAATACCAATTCGCGTATAAAATTTATGCGTTAAAAACAAATAAGCCGCATATCAATATGCGGCTTATTCTACTCACTGGTATTTTCATCCAGTGAGTTTGTGCTTGTACCTTTAACTTTTATATAAAGTCTTCATCTCTCATGAAAATGCACCGTATCAAGCTAACTTACCTAAGAGTCTATTGCGCTCGTACTAAATTGTCAAACCAATCTTGACCTCTCGAACTGAGCGACTTTAGCACAATAAGGTCACTTTCACCGTCGGGCAGCTTCACTCTTAAATGCTCATCAAGCGCAATTGCACGTTCCAAATGGCTGCGGATTTCACCCAGCGTCCGGACCATACAATCTAGCTCCTCAGGTAAGCCTTCGCTAAAATCTATACGAGTCTGGTAACAGGCTATATTCCAATGCATACGAGCTCTGACGGACTCACTCATATCTGAGATGGAAAGTGCGCTTTCTAGCAGCTTGATGGCTTCTGCAAGCTTACCATCTCGGCTGAGTGCTCTGGCTTTTATGCCAATTGCTCTTGCATGGTTTGGATGAATGTTGGTAAGAATGTCATCACAAACCTTAATTGCTTCATCGTATTGTGTGTTTGCAATCAATTCCCTAGCGCGTTGGAGTGCGATTTCTACGGTATTCTTACGTGCTATTTCATACTCTTCTTTAACCTTTTGTTGGATGTCATTGAATTCATCTTCGCCAACGTAGCGCTTGTAGGCGCTAGAAACGAGTCCTACACCACCAAAACCGCTTAAAATAGAGAATGAAAAGATTTTAATCCAAGTCCAAAATGCTTTATCAGAACCGGTAATTGAGTCGTTTTCCCGCTTCAAGTTGTGCTCAACGACCACTTTGATGATACGGTTGATCTCAACGGCATTATCGTTATGCGCAGATGAAAACATCGCCACGGGAATGAGTATCTCGTCATTGTTTTGATGGTGGGAGTCGTGCTCCCCATTTTGATATGATTTAAATGCATACTTACTGACTGGGCTGAAGTCAGCAGCGCCCGCCATGGTGAGCACACCGATTGCCATAAATGCTGAGATCACACCGGCTAGAATGACACCGAATCCACCTAAGTCCCAATACTCTGGGGCGGCGCTATTCGCACTCTTAAACTTAGGTTTGCGAAACTTATATGACGACGTTGAGCGCATCGCTTGTAAGAGCCCGCCTAAGCTGCCTCCAAGTACCACAACGGCAATAAAAATAGCGTAAAAGCTGATTGGTCCGTATTCCATATTATTATTCTAAGTAACCTGAGCTGGGGATAATTAAAGCCTTGTTACCACTATAACTCTCTGGCTATACAAGGATGTAAATTAAGCGAATTTTGGCTATTTTACATTGAATTTACATGAATGCGTAGAGGGGAAGTCGGAAATTGTATGGGTATTGCTCCTACTGACGACTAGGAGCAATATCCGTGTTACTTGAACTTAAGTTCGTAGCAGAAGTTATTTTACTTCTTTACCGGCGGCTTGCTGATCTGCATGGTAGCTAGAGCGTACAAATGGTCCGCAAGCTGCGTGGCTAAAGCCTATTTCGTCGGCATACTCTTTTAGCCCATCAAACTCAACCGGTGGCACGTAGCGCTTGACTGGCAAGTGGTGCTTTGAAGGTTGCAGATATTGGCCTACGGTAAGCATATCTACGTTATGCTCACGCAAGTCTCTTAAGACTTCTTCAATTTCAGAGATTTCTTCGCCTAGTCCAACCATCAGGCCTGATTTAGTTCTTACTTCTGGATGTGCTTCTTTAAAGCGGCGTAGTAATTCGAGTGACCACTTATAATCGGCACCAGGACGCGCTAGCTTGTAAAGTCTCGGTGCAGTTTCAAGGTTGTGGTTGAATACATCTGGCGGTGTTTCACTCAAGATCTCAAGCGCTCTATCCATACGACCACGGAAATCAGGCACAAGAATTTCGATTGTAATACCTGGGTTGTGCTTACGGATCTCACGAATACAGTCAGCAAAGTGCTGCGCACCACCGTCGCGCAAATCGTCACGGTCAACAGAGGTAATAACAACGTAGCTTAACTTCATGTCTTTGATGGTAAGTGCAAGCTTTTCCGGCTCTTGGGCGTCAGGTTTTAGTGGACGACCGTGGGCCACATCGCAGAATGGACAGCGGCGAGTACAAATTGCACCTAATATCATAAAGGTTGCTGTACCGTGATTAAAACACTCAGAAAGGTTAGGGCAAGATGCTTCTTCACAAACAGAGTGTAAACCGTGCTTACGCATTGCTTGTTTAATGCCATCGATACGTTCACTTGATTTTGGCAAACGGATCTTTAACCACTCAGGCTTTCTCAGCATTTCTTCGCGTTCTGTTGGCATGATTTTAACTGGGATCAATGCCATTTTTTCAGCATCGCGGAGCTTTACCCCTGGCTCCATTTTGACTGGTTTACTCATACGTTTTCAAACCCTTCAGTGTATTCGACATGCTCAGCATTAATGCGTTTTAGCATGTGTTTTACCAGACCAGCCCCCGCATCAGCGACGGTTTGAGGTCCATTAATTTCGCTACTTTGCACCATATTCATGCCCGCATAACCACATGGGTTTATTCGTAAAAATGGACCAAGGTCCATATTGACGTTGAGTGCGAGTCCATGAAACGAGCAGCCACGGCGGACTCTAAGTCCAAGAGATGCTATCTTGCTATCGTTGACGTATACACCTGGTGCATCGGCTTTAGCATAAGCCTCTATCCCATATTCTTTTAGGGAGTCGATAATGCTTTCTTCTAGCCAAGTGACAAGTTCACGTACCCCTATTTTTAATCGTCGTAAGTTGAGCAGTACATAAAGCATTTGTTGCCCAGGACCGTGGTAGGTAACTTGACCGCCGCGATCCACTTTTACGACAGGAATATCACCCGGCGCCAAGACATGCTCTTCTTTACCGGCTTGACCCTGTGTAAAAACAGGCTCATGCTCCACCAGCCAGATTTCATCCGCTGTGTTGTCATCACGCTCATCGGTAAAAGATTGCATTTTGTGCCAAATTGGCTCGTAACTACAAAGGCCGAGTTGGCGCACAATTAACTTACGAGATTCCATAACTAGGGGTCCTTACCAACTACAGGATGTAACGGACGTCTTCGATGCCACCGATCTCGGTATAAATCTGCTCGATATGCTCTTTGCTGGTTACGGTAACGACAAGAGATACGGCTTCATAGGTGCCTTTGCTGCTGGGTTTAACCTTTGGTGCATAATCACCCGGTGCAATAACCTGCAGTTTGGCTAGGATCTGATCCGTCAAATTGACATTTGCTAGGCCCATAATCTTGAATGTAAATGGGCAAGGAAATTCTAAGTATTCATCAAACTTAGTATTTTTAACTGGTTTTACCACGACGGTATCCTCACAACGAACTACTTGCTGACGCCTTTATTTGGTCACTTAGCGGCTCTTTCAAGCCTTGAGTTGCCAAGGTCGTCATTTATTGGCCGCATTCTATCATTTTTGACGCAAAAAAAAACGCCTCATGATGAGGCGTTCACTTACATAAAATGGGGTTATTGCGAGATCTGTAAACGTAGGTAGTCGTAGATCTTGCTAAAGAATCCACCTTCTTGGATCTCTTCAAGCGTAACCAGTGGGTATTGTGCTACGTCTTCACCTTCAAGCTGTAGGAATAAAGTACCAACTTTAGTGCCTTTTGCTAGCGGCGCTTCGAGTGTCTTATCTAGCTCAAAGTTAGCCTTTAAGTTCTTGCTTTGACCACGTGGGATAGTAATTGGCGTGTCTTCCATAATGCCAAGCGATACGGTTTCTTTGTTACCCATCCATACACGCTGATCGGCAAAAGCGTCACCAGCTTGGTAAGGAGTAATGGTTTCAAAGAAACGGAAGCCGTAGTTAAGCAACTTTTTGCTTTCAACTTTACGTGCTCGCTCACTCTCTGTGCCCATGACTACTGCAACAAGACGCATATCATCTTTAATCGCTGAAGTAACAAGGCTGTAGCCGGCATCTGAAGTATGGCCGGTTTTAATGCCGTCCACTTCAAGGCTTGCATCCCAAAGTAGTGAGTTTCGGTTATATTGCTTTATGCCGTTGTATGAAAAAGACTTTTTCTTGTATAAAGCGTATTCGTCAGGTACATCACGAATAAGCGCGGCACCTAGGGTCGCCATGTCTCTTGGAGTGGTGTAATGCTCATCGGTGTCTAGGCCATGGCTATTGATAAAGTGACTATTCGTCATGCCTAGCTTTTCAGCATGTGCATTCATCAGATCTGCAAACGCACTTTCACTACCAGCAATGTGCTCGGCCATTGCAACACAAGCATCATTGCCTGATTGAATAATGATCCCGTGGTTTAAGTCATCAACACTGACCTGCTTACCCACTTCGATAAACATCACCGATGAACCAGGAAAATTCTTAGCCCACGCTTTTTCGCTAATGGTGACCTGATCAGATGGACTAATGTTACCTGCCGCGATTTCAGTACCAATAACATAACTGGTCATCATTTTGGTTAAACTTGCTGGCGCTAGCTTAGTATCGGCTTCACCTTCTGCAATCACCTTTCCAGTTGTGAAATCAACAAGGAAATAGCCTTTCGCATTAATCTGCGGCGGCGAAGGAATAATTTGTGCACTGGCACTCATAATAGAGAAAGTGCACACCAGTCCAAGGACTTTTTTAACGATTTTTGGTTTGATAGAAGTCATTATGCTCGCTTTTTTGTTTATCGGCATTCATTGCGGTTATTCTAAAGTTCCTGCTCACTGTAAAGCAAGAAAGCACGACTAAATTGACCTTGTTGTAAGGTTTTTAGTAAAGATTGTGCTTGATTGTCGTCGGTAATTGGGCCGACTCTAAGCTTGTACAGGTTGTTTTCAAACGTGATGGGTGTACCTAACCCCAGTTCTTGTTTTAACTGACCTGCTAATAACTGTATGTTCTCAAGTTTACTGCCAGCAGCAACTTGTACATAGGTTAGCCTTGGAGACTCGCGCGATAGAGTAATGGCTTCGACCTTAACGCGCGCTGTACCCTGAAGGTGATAGCCTAGCTTATAGGCTGCAGCGTAAGACAGGTCGATTAATCTATCGTCGTGGAATGGACCTCGGTCGTTAATTCTAACGATAGCAGAGCGTCCGTTGTCTAAGTTTGTTACTTTGGCAAAGCTAGGAAGTGGCAGCGTTTTATGTGCCGCTGTCATATCGAACATATTAAAAATTTCACCATTGGAGGTGTGGTAGCCATGGAATTTACGGCCGTACCACGAAGCAGTACCTTGCTGTTGATACCCATGTTCGTCTGAGATTGGTGTGTAACGTTTTCCAAGAACAGTGTAGGGGCGATTGGCACTCACGCTCTTTTTCTCGTTGGTGACAATGGCATCCTGCATTTCCAGTTCGGTAGGCTCGCGCAGTGGCGCTTTATCATGACGAATATGATAGCGACTTCCACAAGCGCTGAGCACGCTTAACAGGGCAAATACTAAAACCAGTTTTGAAATTAGGGTAATACGAACTGTCATTATTTTAACAACATCCTCTTATCTGTTGCGATTGCCATAATAATGCCAAAACCGGCCATTAAGGTCACCATCGATGTGCCACCATAGCTAATTAGGGGCAGAGGTACACCGACTACTGGCAAGAGACCAGAAACCATTCCGATGTTTACAAAGACGTAGACGAAGAAGGTCAACGTCAGTGCTCCTGCAAGCAGCTTACTGAAAGCGTCTTGTGCCTGCACTGCGATATACAATCCGCGACCAATTATAAAAAGATACAAGCTGAGTAAAATAGTGACACCCAACAAGCCAAATTCTTCGCTCAACACCGAGAAGATAAAGTCGGTATGGCGTTCGGGTAAAAATTCTAATTGAGATTGGGTTCCATGTAGCCAACCTTTGCCTTCCACGCCACCGGAGCCTATCGCAATTTTCGATTGGATTATATGGTAACCAGAGCCCAGCGGGTCGCTTTCTGGATCTAAAAAGGTCAGAACACGTTGCTTTTGATAGGCATGCATTCCGTAATGCCAAAACGCATAGCCTCCGGGTACCGCGAGTAACAAACCAGAGCCGATTAAACGCCAACTTAACCCAGCTAAAAAGAGCGCAAAAATGCCAGAGCTGGCGATTAAGATAGAAGTACCCAAGTCGGGCTGCTCTTTGATCAGAATGGTTGGCACTAATACAATCGCAAAGCCGATTGTTAAATTCAAAATACTAGGAGGTAAGTGAGAGCGGCCAATAAACCAAGCGACCGTCATGGGCACTGCTAGCTTCATTATTTCAGAAGGTTGAAAGCGGGTAATGCCTAAATCAAGCCAGCGCTGAGCCCCTTTACTACTGACTCCAAAAAACAGCACGGCGACGAGCATGCCAAGACCTAAGAGGTAAACCGGAATTGCCACACGCTTAAGTGTATTCGGAGAAAACTGCGCCATAAATAGCATGGCAACTAACGCACCAAACATGCGTGTGCCGTGGCGCATCATCATGCCCATATCTTGTCCACTAGCACTATAAACAATCGCAAGGCTACCAATCATCATAGTGATCAAGGCTGCAAATAATGGTAGGTCGATGTGGACTTTTTCGAATAGCGAACGTGGCTTATTCAGCGGGCTCATTGCTGTTGCTCCTTCTCAAGCGGGTAGGCTGAAAAGTAATAATCCATCACTTGGCGTGCCATTGGCGCTGCGATAGCACTACCACCACCTTGGTTTTCTACAACCACAGTGATAACAATTTGAGGGTCATCAAAAGGTGCAAAACCCACGTAGATACCATTGTCTCTGTGTTTTTCTTTCAGCTTCTCGGCATTGTACCTTTCGCCTTGAGCAATACTGATAACTTGCGCGGTACCTGTTTTACCAGCGTGATCATAGGTCACGCCCTTAAATGCACTTTTCGCGGTACCTATTTTTACTGTGTTGTGCATGGCTTTTAACGCGATATCCCAGTGATAAGGATTTTTCAACACTACAGGTGGTTTTTCTTCCGTAAATAATTGTTCTACTTCAGTGTCTTGCTTAGAAATTTGTACTAAGTGAGGCTGGCGGTGTATGCCTTTATTGACCAAAATGCTCAGCGAGTTCGCTATTTGCATTGGAGTGGCAGTCCAGTAGCCTTGTCCTATCCCAACAGAAATCGTATCTCCGGGATACCACGACTCTTTAAAACGTTCTCTTTTCCATTCAACGGATGGCAAAATGGCGGAGGTTTCTTCATGAATATCGATACCCGAAAGCTCACCAAAGCCAAACTGGTTCATAAAGTCGCTAATTTTAGTTATGCCGAGTTTATATGCAGCTTCATAAAAATAGGTGTCGCAAGACTGCTCAATAGCCTTATACACATCAACATGCTCATGGCCCCAAGGACGCCAGTCACGCCATTTATGTTTTACATTGGGAATTTGAAAAAAGCCGGGATCCCAAATTTTGGTTGTTTCGGTGACAACACCTTCTTCCAGTGCAAGCACCGCGAGATGGGGCTTCACTGTGGAAGCAGGTGCATAACGGCCTTGAGTTGCACGGTTGATAAGTGGTCTGTCTGGGTTGAGCAAGGCTCGGTAGTCTTTGCCGCTGATCCCGTGAACGAACAGATTTGGGTCGTAACTTGGGTTAGAATAGAGCGCTAAAATTCCGCCATCTCGTGGATCCATAACAATGATCGCGCCTCTGGTGTCTTTTAGCACATGTTGGACGATTTGTTGCAAGCCGATATCAAGCGTTAGCACCAAGTCTTTACCTGGTTGTGGCGTTTCCATGCTTAATGTGCGAATGATACGGCCGCGATTATTCACCTCGACGCGGCGAGAGCCCACAATACCGTGTAGCTGTTCTTCATAAAACTTCTCGACGCCGAGCTTACCGATATCATGGGTGGCACGATAGTTCGTGTCTTTGCCTTCTAGCTCTAAGTCAAAGAGTTCCTCTTTATTGAGCTTTGCGACATAGCCAAGGGCGTGTGTGAGGGTATCGCCATAAGGATAATAACGGGACAATCGAGCTTCAACGCTAAAGCCTGGCAAACGGTGTTGGTTAACCGAAAGGATCGCCACTTCTTCTTCGTTCAGACCACCTTTTAATACTTGGCTTTTGAAGCGGCGGTTATGCTTGATTTCCTTTTTGAAATCTTCTACTTCTTGCTCAGAAATTTCGATGAGTTGACGTACAGAAGCTAATGATGCTTCGAGATCTTCGACATCTTCTGGGATCACTTCAAGGTTGTAAACAGGGCGATTTTCGGCGAGCAAAACACCATTGCGGTCGTAAATCAGACCACGGTTAGGGGCGACCGGAATGACTTTTATACGGTTATCGTTGGAGCGGGTGCGATAGGTCTCGTGCTCGGTCACCTGAAGCTTATAGACATTGTGAAACAAGATCCCAACAATAATAACGACAAAAACAAAGCCGACAAAGGCCCGTCTCGCAAAGAGGTTAGCCTCGGCAGAATGATCCCTAATCGTCGGCCGTTTTTTTATCATTATTATTCTCTGTGGTAAGGGTGATTGTTATTTAAACTCCAGCCGCGATACAAGCTCTCGGCAACCACTATACGCACCAAAGGGTGGGGTAGGGTTAAGTTTGATAATGACCATTTTTGTTCAGCCGCAGCAATACATTCTGGTGCAAGCCCTTCAGGGCCGCCAATCAGTAAGCTAACATCGCGACCGTCCAACTGCCACTTTTCCATATTGCTCGCAAGTTGGTGTGTATCCCATGGCTTGCCAGTCACTTCTAAGGTTACGATCCGATTGCCTTTTGGAATAGCGGCTAAGGTTTTTTCACCTTCTTGTTGCAAAATGCGTTTAATATCTGCGTTTTTCCCCCGTTTGCCAGCGCTAATTTCAATTAACTCCAGTGGCATATCTTTGGGGAAGCGTCTTTGATATTCGGTGAAGCCAGTTTCAACCCACTTCGGCATTTTGGTACCTACTGCAATGAGTTGGATCTTCACATTAGCCCCACAGCTTTTCTAGGTCATAAAAATCACGGGTTTGGTCTTGCATTACGTGAACAACAACGTCACCCAAATCAACCAATACCCACTCACCAACGTCTTGACCTTCTTGGCCAATTGGTGTTTCTCCAGCATGACGTGCTTCTTTTGCGACATGATCGGCAATCGATTGTACATGGCGTTTTGAGGTGCCTGTACAGATCACTAAGTAATCGGTGATTGAAGAAGTTTCGCGAACGTCGAGCTTAACAATATCACGCGCTTTCATATCATCTACTTTGTCTAGCGCGAAATCTAATAACTGTTGTGAATCCAAGTTTTTGTCTCTGTATTTCAAATAATCGGCGATTTTAACATGCTTTATGGGGTTAATCAGCATACAAGCCATGGCTATTTATATAATCTATGACAGAAGCAGGCAGCCAATGTTCCAAATATTCTTTGTCATGCTGTGCAATTGCAGCTCTTATTGTACTCGATGCAATGTCTTTTTGCTCACCGTGAAGGAAATAGCAATGTCCAGCATTGCTGGTTTGGAGCTTATTTAAGTTATCTGTGCGTGCTTTGACCAAGTAAGCCGAGACTTTAGCATCTGGTGAGCAATGTTCATTTGGGCGTTGATACACCACTAGGTGACACAACTTTGTGATTTCTTGCCATTGATACCAAGTGTGCAGGCTATTAAACGAGTCCATACCCATTAAAAATAAAATCGGCTGGTCCTGATATTCGTTACGCAGCTCTTGCAGTGTTAGCAGGCTGTAAGAGGGTCCTTGTCGGTCAAGCTCACGTCTATCAATAACCAGTTTTTGTTGCCCTGATAGCAAATTTGCAAGCATCGCTAGGCGATGCTCGTCACTGATGCTGGGCTTTTGTTTATGAACCGGTATGGCACAAGGTAAAAATTTTAACTCAGCCAGATTTAGCTCGTCGACGCAGCGCATCGCCATATTTAAATGGCCCAAATGCGGAGGATCGAAAGTACCACCAAACAAAGCAATCATACATGCTCACTTTGGCTAATTGGTAACGGCATTGCTATAGGTGTAGCAAAGGCTAGCGCGATGTGTGCTAGAGCTTGATATGGCGCAGTGAGCCTTGCTTCTTTATATGCGGTATCAAAGTCTGCCATCATACAGAGCAACTGTTTCATCTGCTCTAGCGTTAATCTGTCTAACGCTTGCTGCGTGATGGTTTGCTGATTTTTCCAGACATTATGCTTTTTATAGGCATCCGCAAGCGTAGTGCCGGTTTGCCACAAGGTTTTAACACCTAGCAGGGTGCGTGCTTGGTTTTGCAAGGTCCAGAGAATACTCGCGGGCTCTACATTATCGCTGGCTAGCTTATTCAATACTTTGATGATTTGTTTAGGGTTGCCACTTAGCAATCCAGTATTTAAATCAAAAATATCGAACTTAGATTGATTTAATAAGCCGCTCAGCAATTGCTGTTCATCAACCGGGTTTTTACCAAATAGTAAGGAGAGCTTTTCGAGCTCCTGATGCGTTGCAAGCAAGTTGCCTTCTGTGGCGACGAGGAGGGCGCGCTTGCCTTGTGGTGACACAGACAGCTTCAGCCGCTTACATTCATCATCAAACCAACGCTCAAGATGACGGCCCGTTAACGCATAGCAAGGGACAAACAGGCCTTTAGGCTCTAATGCTTTGAACCAAGCAGTGCGTTGAATGTCTTGACCTGCGCCCAGCCCTTTAAAAATAACAACGACATCTAGATTGACCTGTTCGGCCAAAGACTTTAAAACCGCAACACCTTGGGTAGGAACTTTTTGCTCGTTAAAGTCGAACTCGATGAGCGTACGCGCACTGAACAAAGACATACTGTTGTACTGCGCACTGAGCTCTTGCCAGTCAAATCCCGGAAGTAGCGCAAATTTAATGACTTCGTCAAAGCCTTGCTGCTTGGCTGCGGTTCGTATGGCAAGTGCACATTCGCCTTGCTGAAAGGGTTCTTCACCAAAGACCAGATAAAAAGGTGCAAGCCCTTTACTTAGATAATTGGAGAGTTGATTGGCATAACAGCGCATTACAGTTGCGACAACTCTCGAATAATACGTTGGCTTGCAAGACGACGCATCTCGGTTAGGATCAGCTCAAGCTCTTTTGCCTTTGCTAGCGCATTGTCTGGGTCGTCCTGATAGTTACGATACAGCTCGAACATTTGTTTAACGGGTTCTTGGCCCGGACGACTCAATCGGTACGACACGCGATAAGCCAGTTCATACTGAGCAACCTGACCATTTTTGAACAAACTGAGTGTTTGACGTTCAAGTGAGTCATTGTACAAGTACAACTCAGCAGCTTGTTTGGTATTTTTTGGTGTAAGAGATACCTGTGCACGCTGAAGATCAGACTGTAACTGTTCAAACAAGGCTGAACGCTTGTCGTCTCCGCTTAAGGTGATTTCTTTCAGATCGTCAGGAAGGTAAGAGGCTTGCTTGAGGTGAAAACCGCAGCTCGCCACGAAGAAGCAAGCTAGCAAAACTGCTAGCTTGCTGGTATGCCAAAATAGGCTACGCATCTTAGTTTGCAACCACATTAAGTAGCTTACCAGGAACATAGATCACCTTACGGATGGTCTTGCCGTCAGTAAACTTAGTGACGTTTTCTTCGCTAAATGCAATCGCTTCAACTTGCTCTTGCGTTGCATCTGCCGCCACGGTGATTTTAGAGCGCAGTTTACCGTTGACTTGTACAACAATAAGCTTTTCATCTTCAACTAGCGCGCTTTGGTCGATAACAGGCCATGCCGCATCAAGAATATCACCAGCCTTGCCAAGCTCAGCCCATAGCTCGTGACACATGTGCGGTGTGATAGGCGCAAGCATGATCACCATGGCTTCTAGCGCTTCGTTTGCTAGTGCAATGTCTTGCTCATCGCTAAGTGGCGCTTTGATAAGCTTATTTGAAAGCTCCATCACCGCCGCAATTGCCGTGTTGAACGTTTGGCGACGTTCGATATCGTCTGTCACCTTAGCAATGGCTTTGTGGATGTCGCGACGTAGCGTCTTTTGCGCTGCATTTAGTTTGCTTAAATCAAGCTCGGCAGTACCTGCTTGCTTTACGTCAACTGCGTATTTCCAAATACGACGAAGGAAACGGTGCGCACCTTCAACGCCTGAGTCAGACCATTCAAGCGTTTGCTCTGGTGGAGCCGTAAACATCATGAATAAGCGAACTGTGTCAGCGCCGTATTGCTTGATAACCGTTTGCGGGTCAATACCATTGTTCTTCGACTTAGACATTTTGCTCATGCCTGCAGAGAATACCGGCTCGCCGTCTTCTTTATGCCACGCTTTAGTGATGCGGCCTTTGTCGTCAGTCTCAGTTAATACGTCAGTTGGTGCGATCCAAATGTCGCCGCCTTTCTCGTCTTTGCGGTAGTAAGTGTCCGCAAGTACCATGCCTTGACATAGTAGACGCTCAAATGGCTCATCAGAATTCACTAAACCGAAATCACGCAGCAACTTGTGGAAGAAGCGCGAGTACAACAAGTGCAAGATAGCGTGCTCAATACCACCAATATATTGGTTTACTGGTAGCCAGTAGTTTGCAGCACCTGGTTCAAGCATACCTTCATCGTAACGTGGGCTACAGTAACGTGCATAGTACCAAGATGACTCCATAAAGGTGTCGAATGTATCGGTTTCGTGGAATACCGCTTCACCATTTATCGTTGCTTTTGCCCATTCTGGATCTGCTTTAATCGGTGAAGTTACCCCATTCATGACTACGTCTTCAGGTAGACGAACAGGGAGCATGTCTTCAGGTGCCGCAAGCTCAGAACCATCTTCTTTGTTCAACATTGGGATTGGCGAACCCCAGTAACGCTGGCGGCTCACACCCCAATCGCGAAGACGGAAGTTTACTTTACGTTTACCCACGCCAAGTGATTCTAGTTTAGTCGCGATGGCGTTAAATGCGCCTTCAAAGTCTAGGCCATCGAACTCGCCAGAGTTGATAAGCGTGCCTTTTTCGGTAAACGCTGCTTCGGCCAGATTGGCTTCTACTTCTGCGCCGGCTAGAGGCTGAATAACTTGTTTGATCTCAAGACCATAAGCGGTTGCAAACTCATAATCACGTTGGTCGTGACCTGGTACTGCCATCACGGCACCTGAGCCGTAATCCATCAGTACAAAGTTAGCTACCCAAATTGGCACCTCTTGTCCTGTGAGTGGGTGGATAGCCGTAAAGCCAGTTGCGATGCCTTTTTTCTCCATTGTTGCCATATCCGCTTCGGCAACTTTGGTGTTCTTGCACTCTTCAACAAAGCGAGAGATTGCATCGCTGTCTTTCGCCGCTTCTTGAGCTATTGGGTGACCGGCCGCAACTGCCACATAAGTCACGCCCATAAAGGTATCAGGGCGGGTGGTGTATACGGTGAAGCTTTCGTCGTTGTCGGCGCGTTTAAAGTCGATTTCAACGCCTTCTGAGCGACCAATCCAGTTACGCTGCATGGTTTTAACTTGCTCAGGCCAGTGGTCAAGCTTGTCTAAGTCATCCAATAACTCTTGTGCATAATCGGTGATCTTAATGAACCATTGTGGAATTTCTTTTTGCTCGACAATGGCACCAGAGCGCCAACCACGGCCGTCAATTACCTGTTCATTTGCCAGTACCGTTTGGTCAACTGGATCCCAGTTTACCGTTGACATCTTTTTGTATACTAAGCCTTTTTCGTAAAGCTTAGTGAAGAACCACTGTTCCCACTTATAATATTCAGGGTGACAAGTCGCGATTTCACGATCCCAGTCGTAACCAAAACCAAGTAACTTAAGCTGGTTGCGCATGTAGTCGATATTTTCGTAGGTCCATTTCGCCGGTGCGGTATTATTTTTAATTGCCGCGTTTTCAGCTGGAAGACCAAACGCATCCCAACCCATAGGTTGCATAACGTTTTTACCTTGTAGGCGTTGGAAACGAGAAACCACATCACCAATGGTGTAGTTACGTACGTGACCCATGTGGAGGCGACCACTTGGGTATGGGAACATTGAGAGGCAGTAGTACTTCTCTTTACTTTCGTCTTCGACAACTTTGAAGGTATTGTTTTCTTCCCAGTACGACTGTACTTTGGCTTCGATATCTTGCGGGTTATATTGCTCTTGCATCTAGGTTTCCAAACATCTGGCAAAATTAATAGAAAATTGCTCGATAGCATACCCGAAATTGGCCAGCAATCACAGCACCTAAAGTGGAATTATTTTAGTCGATTGCCGCGGACTAAAGGTGGTGTCGAAGTGGAGATTAACGACGCGAAGACCAGCAGCGGTAAAAGGGGAAGTTTTGTGCTGTTGCAAGTAAGAGTTATTATCACTTACTATTGCTAAATATCGAAAGAAGTTTGAGAATTCCCTTGATAAAATTGTGGTTACGCCGTGCTCACCTAGTAATGGCGCTAGTATCTGGTGCGTTTATTATTTGCTTAAGCTTAACTGGGGCACTGCTTATATATGCCAAAGATATTCAATATCTTACTCAGCCTCAGTTGTGGCGAGTTGAGCCACAGTCTGAGCCTCTTGGGGTAGAGCAAATAGTCACCTCAGTTGAATCTACAACCGCTGAAAAAGTTTCACTGTTTATGCCTGAGCAGCAACCGGATTTGGCATGGCAACTGAAGTTGTCTAGCGGTGATTATGTTAGCGTTAACCCCTACAGTGGCGAGATCCTTCATCGCTACGAGTATTATTCTACGATATATGGCTTTACGATGGCGCTACACCGTTGGTTGTTGTTTGAAGGTGCTGACAACAAAAAGCCGCTTAGAGATTGGGTATCTATTTGTGCACTTGTACTCATTATTGAGTTAGTGTTGGGTTTTTATCTTTGGGTAAAGCCTAAAAATCGCTTGAAACGGCTAGTGATAAAGCCAAAAGCTAAGCTAAGGATCCTGCTTTATCAGTTACACACCGTATTGGGGGTATATTTGCTTTTACCTATACTGCTCATTGCCTTCAGTGGTATGGCGTTTAACTGGCAGCCGCAAACTAAGGCTGTGGTTGAGTGGTTGAGCTTTGACGAGGTCGAAGCAAGACCAAAGCCGCCCACTATTGCGGTTAATTTTCACAGCTTACCCTATGATTTAAATAGCGCTACAACACGCGCGCAATCTATCTTCCCAGACAGTCAGCTGTTCCGTATCTATATGCCTGACAAAGCGTCCGACAGCATCGCTTTCAGAGTTCAAAATCCAGGCGAAAGTCATGCCTATAGCTGGGTTTGGGTAAACCCTTATAATAGTGAGGTAGTAGCGCAATATGATGCGTCAAAAGCGGGAGTCGCTACGCAAGTTTGGAACTTTAAGTACAAGTTTCATATTGGTGATTTTGCAGGACCCATCGTGCAATTTGTCTGGTTAATACTTGCCTTAGCTCCGACCTTTTTCACGGTATCCGGCCTGTATTTTTGGTTACAACGCCATCGCAGGAAGAGGTAATTAACTTCGCTCTAAGTTACTGTTATGTAGATATAATTGCAAAAAGTGGTGCAGAGTAGGGTGATTTTTCAGTGAAGGGTAATGCAAATTATTCACATTTGCCTTGTTTTTACTGGGGTTTGGCAATATTATATTGCCGCTTTTTACATCATTATTATTCTAAATCCAGCAAGGATAACCATGTTAAAAACTACTCTCAGTATGGTAGCGTTGGCTGTTAGCGCAGCAGCCATTGCAGACGATACCAATGTTAAAGATCTTCAAGCTGCAGATATGGAGCATATCGTGGTCTCGGGCAGTCGTGTGTTTGAAAGCATCGATGAAGTGCCTGCCTCTATTACGATTATTAATCAAAAACAAATCGAAGATCATTTAAAAGTAAATCCAGAACTACAAAGTTTGTTATCTCAAATTGTTCCTGGTCTTGCTCCGGATACGGGTAGTTCAAGTAATACTGGGCAATCGTTGCGTGGACGTGCACCACTGGTGATGATTGATGGTGTACCTCAGTCTACACCACTGCGAAATGGTTCTTTAGGTGTAAAAACGCTCGATCCAAGTGCCATCGCCCGTATAGAAGTGATCAAAGGGGCAACCTCAATTTATGGTAATGGTGCTTCGGGCGGGATCATTAACTACATCACCAAGCAGGCCAAAAGCGATGGCAAACCAGAAGGTGAAATTAGCCTATCTAGCCGCTTTAGCGCAGTAAAGCTTGCAGAGAGCGCAGGTGCTCGAATTGCGGGCGCGATTAATGGCCGCGTTGACCAGTTTAGTTATTTAGTCACGGCAAGCTATGAAGAAAACGGTGTTCAGCGTGATGCTGAAGGTGATATTCTAGGTTTACAGTATGGTCTGTCGGATACCGTGACAGAAAACTACTTTACTAAGCTTGGCTATGACTTTGATGGCGATAAACAACTGCAGTTTAGCTATAACTTCTACAGTTCACAGCAAAAAACGGACCTAGGTGATGTGTTTGGCAACATCAATTTAGGTGAAAAATCTTACGCTATTCACGTGCCACCAGCTCAGCAGAAACAAGGTAAGCCACAAGGGCCAGAAGGTAATGAAAACATTACGTTGAAATACACCGATATAGAAGTTTTTGCTAATACACAAATGACGCTTGATGCGTATATGCAAGACATTGAGAACGTGTTCTTCTTCTCTCCAAGCTTAGCAAACCCTGATGAAGGATACACTGGCGGTCAATCTATTATCCGTTCTGAAAAAAAGGGCGCGCGTGCAACATTTAATACCTTGGTTGATTTTGACAATGTCCAAGCTACCTTCATTTATGGTATCGATGCGTTGAATGATGTGACCTCACAGCCACTTGTCGATGGTCGTATTTGGGTGCCGGAAATGGACATGGAAAGCATCGCAGGTTACCTACAGACCAAGTGGATTGTTGCCGATGACCTAGTGTTAAAAGCGGGAGTGAGACAAGAAAGTATTGATCTTGCGGTAGCTGATTACCAAACACTAAAACTTTGCCGTTCAGCGGATCAGTGCTCTGTGCCACTTAACGTGAAAGGCGACACCATTGACTATGACGCCACAACGTACAACGTGGGTGTTAAATATAACGCGAATGAAAAGTTTAGCCCATTCGCCAGTTACTCGCAGGGCTCTGATATCTCGGATATTGGCCGTCTGCTGCGCAGTGCAACGGTAGAAGACATTGGTCAAATTCAAACAGAAGCGTCGATTGTTGATAACTACGAAATCGGTTTTAACTCTCAATTTGAGACGTTACGATTTGAATTTGCGGCATATAGAAGTACGTCTGAGTTTGGTACAACGAATAAATTCAATGAAGTAACCGGAGTCTATGAGCCAGTTCGAGCACCACAAAAAATATGGGGTTATGAGGCACTTGTCGATTACAAGATCAACGACACGCTAAAACTTATTGCCACATATAGCTATGTAGAGGGTAAAGATACCGAAACCGATACTTATCTTGGCTCTAGACAAATTAGCCCACCAAAGCTTACGGCAAACCTAAACTGGCAGCCAGTTGATGCGTTATCTATGACGTTAAGCTGGTTACATGTGGGCGACCGTAAACGTTTCGAGCGAGACGATAAAGGTAACTATGTTGGAGATCAAGGTCCAATTGACAGCTATAATGTGGTTAACTTTAGTGGTCAATATCAATTCGACCAAAGCTGGCAAGCTTTTGTTGGTATTGAGAACCTATTTAACTCAGACTACTTCCCAGCTCGCGCACAAGCCTATACGTACGGTGGCTACAACATTAAAGGCCTTGGTACAACAGCAACCGTTGGTGTGAAGTATCGTTTTTAAGCTAATAGCAATGACTTTTGGCTTCATAATCTGAAGCAAAATGGGTTTGCTGAGCACCAAGTTCAGCAAACCCTAATACAATGAATGGTATATCTGGTCTACACTTAACCTATTGGCGAAACAGGAGTGTAGCAATGGCGGATTATCAAAAATGGCTGGATCAATTTTCCGATTGGCTCAAAGACGTCAAAGAACATGAAATTGACGATTTATCTAAGCGATTCTGGGAAGCGCAGAGCGCACTGAAAGACTACACCAAACAAACCTATGATGATTATAGTTACTATCTAAAACGTGACTTAGAACATCTCCTCGAAAACAAATCCTTCTATGATGAAGCGGCTTGGAGTGAACTCAAAGCCAACATCTTATTTGAAATATCCCAATTAGAAGATAGAACTCAACTTGAGTGGTCCACACTTTTAAAAGATTTTGAACACCAAGGCATTTATAAAGAAGGTGAATGGATAGCTTTGGGACAATTAGTGTGTAAGAATTGTGGCTATAAATTAGATGTTTATTATGCCATCAAGATCCCAGCTTGCAGCGAGTGCGGGCATGGGGAATATACTAGAAAAGCATTAGCGCCCTAAAGTGTGGGCGCTCAGCTTGGAAGCACCAAGTTGAGTAGACTAACGTATGCGAATAATACAAAGAAGTTAGAATGACCAAATCTAAATTGTCGTCTGAAAAAGCACTGCCTGCGAGCCAGCTCGCGCCATCAGTTTCGTTGACTCACATAGAAAATTGTATCCAAAATCCTTACCCAGAAGCGCTACCGTTTATTGGCCAGCAGCGCGCTCAAACCGCGCTAGACTTTGCCTTGGGAATGGAGCTTCCCGGTTATAATGTGTATGTCATGGGAGAAGCGGCGCTAGGTCGTTTTACCATGGTAAAAGACAAGCTTGAGGCACACAGTAAAACTAAGCCAACGCCCAAAGAATGGTTGTACGTCAACAACTACGACGACCACCGCGAGCCTATCGCGCTATTTATGCAGGCGGGCGAAAGTAAGCAGCTTGAGGCTGATATAGACGCCTTTATCGATGAGATCTTAGATACTTTTCCTGCAGCTTTTGACAATCCGGGTTATCAACGCAAGAAAAAGTCGCTAGATAAAGAATTCGAACAAAAATACGATGCTGCGATCACCGCTGTTGAGCAGCAAGCTATGAATATGAGCGTTGCACTGATAGAAGATACGGGGACAGTTGGCTTTGCTCCTGTGGTCGATGGTAAGCAGCTCAGTGATACGGAGTTTTCGGCTCTGGACGAGCATGTTCAGGCACACTTTTTAACCGCAATTGAAACATTAGAAGATGCCCTAATCGAGTCGCTTATTGAGCTGCCCAGATGGAAGCGTGAATCTTCTGAGCGCTTGCGTAATCTTAAAAAAACCACCATCGAAGTGGCGACCAAACCGCTATTAAAAGCGCTTGAGCATAAGTATGCCGCACACATTGGCGTGCTGCGTTATCTTAAAGATCTGAAGGTTGAAATTGTCGATGCGGTATTAGATTGGCTAGACGACGATAGTAGCAACAGCGACGAAAACAAAGATGACTTTGACTCAAAGGGAATGCTCACGGACTTTTTTGCGCCCAATATTCTGGTTGAGTTTAAAGAGGACGACCCTGCGCCTGTGGTGTATGAGCCAAATCCGACCTTTGGTAATATTTTTGGTAAGGTGGAGTATGCAACCTCTCAAGGTAATTTGATCACCAGCTATCGCTCTATTCAAGCAGGTGCATTGCATCGCGCCAATGGCGGCTATCTGATCATGGATGCTGAAAAGGTCATGGCTAACGCGCAGGTGTGGGATGGCCTTAAACTGTCGTTAAAAACCCACCAAATTAAAAATGACCTACCGTATCAAGACAATTCGGTGGGCAGCAGCTTTACCTTAAAGCCGCAGTTAATTCCGTTGGATGTCAAAATTATTCTTTTGGGTTCGCGAGACCTGTATTACACCATTGGTGAATACGATGAAGAGTTTGCAGAGCTATTTAGAGTGCTGGCCGATTTTGATTACTATTTACCAAGCTCGGACAAAATGCAGTACCAATTCATCACGAAGGTGATGGAATACTGTAATGATACCTTGAAGATTGAGCTTAGCTCAGCGGCGCTGGCGCGTATGCTTAAATTTAGCTATCGCCAAGCGGAGCACCACAGTAAGCTTTCGGCGCGCTTTGCTGATGTTTTGGAGCTGGTGGCAGAAGCCAGTTTTTATGCCAAGCAAGATGGCGTAAACCAAATTGCCGCTAATCACATCGATGAAGCGATAGCTGGAAAAGAATATCGAACAGGACAGTTAAGTGAAAACATGCTCAGCGATATCCAAGAAGGGCATACCTTGATTGCAACCGAAGGCACCGCAATTGGTAAGGTAAACGGCCTGACGGTACTGCATATTGGTGACACCGCGTTTGGTACGCCTGCGCGTATTACCTCTACGGTATACGCGGGTGCTGACGGGGTGATTGACGTTGAACGTGAAGTAGACTTAGGTAAGTCAATTCACTCAAAAGGCGTGATGCTGCTTACGGGTTACCTAGGTAACAAGTATGCGCAAGACTTTAGCCTGACGCTTAGCGCAAATATCGCCATTGAACAAAATTATGGTTTTATTGACGGTGATAGCGCATCACTTGCAGAACTTTGTGCGCTGCTATCGGCGGTGACGCAACTCCCCGTGGATCAATCATTAGCGCTCACTGGCTCAATTAACCAACACGGTGAAGTACAAGCCATTGGTGGTGTAAACGAAAAAATCGAAGGTTTCTTTAAACTCTGTAAAATGCGAGGCCTCACAGGTAAGCAAGGGGTGATCGTCCCTGAATCTAACAAGGTCAACTTAGTGTTAGATGATGAAGTGATTGCAGCTGTTGAAAAAGGCTTATTCCATGTCTATGCCGTTGCTACGGTAGATGAAGCGCTTAGCTTGTTAATGGATAGACCAGCAGGGGAGCTAAGTGAAGAGGGCTATCCTGAAAACAGTATCAATGCAGTTGCAATGGCGAAACTGGAGCGTATTGCAAAAGTCGTAAACGGCGATGATGACAAAGGAGAAGAAAACCATGACGACAACTAATATTATCCTCGTTATTGTTGCACTGGTGATTGCGGTGGTGTTTTTTCGAGGTGGCCAAAAGCAAAAGCAGCTTGCGCAGTTTAATCGAATTCAAGCGGCTGACTTTTTGAAAGAAAACGAAAAGCGCACAGAGGTCCATAAAACTGACTCAGGTCTTCAGTACGAAATAATCACTCAAACTGACGGTGGCAAACAGCCAAATGCAACGAGCAAAGTTAAAGTGCATTATCACGGCACTTTACTTGATGGCTCCGTATTCGACAGTTCGGTACTGCGTGACCAACCCATCAGCTTTGGACTTAATCAAGTGATCCCGGGTTGGACCGAAGGTGTGCAGTTGATGAGCGAAGGGGATAAATACCGCTTTTGGATTGGTCCAGACTTAGGCTATGGTGACCGTGCTGCAGGTAAAATCGAACCGGGTTCGTTATTGGTGTTTGAAGTTGAGCTGCTCGCGGTAGAGTGATGTTCTCAAAGCGATGAAGCTCTAGCAGCTATCTTTATTTGCCCAAGCGTGATTAACCGACGCTACAATTGTTAAAGTGGCTGCTAGAGAGAAATGATGTTATTTAAGCTCAGGTTATTTAGAACCATTCTGTGCTGATTTTGTGACAAGGACGTCACAAAGAACATTTTTGAAGATGTGTATGCCAGCAGCTAATGCTCCGAAAATGAGTAGGTTTGGAGATAGTGGATCATCTTCCAATAAGTAGTTATTCAATAATGCTATTAGTAACATCATGATGACTACGAAAATAAGTGGTTTCACACTATGTTTATCAATACTTTTCTTAATCTCTGCTTCTGTCATCGTTCCCTCTTAGGTTGTAGCTTTAACTATTTAAAATAGTTGGAGAATTAATGGATTGGTATTACTGCTTACTTGTTTCTTTTATCTGAGTAGCGACTGAGTAGCATATTGGCGACCTGTTGCTTTACGGCCCGTTTGTCGTGGGGGTCAACGCCAAAACGTTCCGCCAGTAGTGCGATTTCTTCATCGGTTAGATTGAAGGATAAGCGTTGCCGAGTTTTCTTCGATTTAACTTCTAAATCAAGGATCTTTCTGATCATATCGGATGGCGTTAGCTCTTCGTCTATTGCCTGTTTTTTAATACTTTTTTGTACTTCCGTGGTTAAATCGAAGGCCATTTGTGTGGCCCTCAATGCCACTTCTTGACGTTTCCACTTGTCTTCTCTTGTGGTCACGAGTTCGCTCCAGGAAATAGGTCGACAATATCGCTCAGTGGGCGACACATGGTTAGTGACACGTCAGTTTCCCCTCCATCCCAGATCTCGATATTGATAGCGAACTTTTCGTCAGGACTAAGTAACTCGATAACTTCACATACTTCGCCACTTTCATCTTGATAGCGTGGCAAAGCGCGGCCGCGATAATCGCTATCGTAAAAATAGCAAACGTAGGGCGCTTCACTTTGTTGATAGCTTTTACCTAAAAATCGCTCGAAAATCTCTGGAGTAGCGTGGGTGTCGATGTGGGTCAGTGCTTCTTCATCGAAAATACGCGCAAATTCATCAAGCGTAAAAATAGCGTCGACGTCTTCTCTTTGGATTTTGATAGAGAAATTCGCGTATTCCTCACCGTCACTTTGTTCAATTTGCAAAAAAGTAATGTTACCTGAATCACTTTCGAGAACAAATTCATATGCAGCGCTGCGTTCAAATTGGTAAGTTTGTACGCCAACCACTTTTAGGGTTTGTCCCTTGAGCCAGCTTGGGTAAGCGAACGAATCGATGATGGTGAGCATGTCCCCAACTTGCAGATCTTTTGCATGAGTAAGTTGTCGCTCAGGAGTTTTTTTTGATTTAAAAAAGCCAAACATAGTACACCTACATAATCAAAAAGGGTAAAAAGGAGGCGAGGCCTCCTTTTTCTAATCAGCAAATATTAGTTGCTTTGTTTAGCTCTAATACGTTCAAGAATATCATTACTCTTTTGCGTAGAGCCAATTCCCGCTTCTGCCATTTTGGCTTTTAGATCTGCACCCGTTGCAGCGGCTTCAAGCTCTTTTGCCGCAGCCAGTTGATCTTGCCTATCTTGCTGACGTTGCTTGATACGCTCAAGCGACTGACGTGCATTTACCATAGATGACGCATTGGTATTTAGCGTGCTGTTTACTGCCATGGTTGCTTTTTGAACGCTGTCTGTGGTTTTTACCATTGTCAGCTGGCGTTGGTTTTCTTTAATCGTTTTTTCAGCTTCTTTGATCTGCTGTTTTAACAGGATCACATGTTTACTAAAGCCGTCTAGCACTTGCTGATGCTCTGCGCGCTCAACTTCAAATTCACCGATTTTCTCTGCGATTTCTACCGCTAAAGCTTCGTTACCTTTTTCGAGCGCTTGTCCAGCATAGTTTTCATGCTCGATAATGCTTTCGTCAAGTGCAGCTAATTTGCGTTTTGTCTGCATCTCTTTCGCCATTACTTCTGTTAAGCTTTTTTTTGCTTTAGCTAATGCGTTTTGTGCGTCAGCAATTTCTTGCTCAAAAATACGAATGCCATTTGCATCAACAATTGACTCACCAACTTCTCTAGCGCCACCACGAACAGCAGTAAATAATTTCTTTAAAATACTCATTTCACAACTCCAATATTATTCATTCAAATACACAGTCACTGCATCTAATGCTTCGATTGCATTGTCCGCTAGGGTGACCAGTTCGTGCGTGATCTCATCAATTGAGGAGGAAACGGCTAGAGCACCAAATATCGCATACTGCTCATCAATTTTAGCAAACGCACTCAGCGGGATCGGCACATTCAGTTTTAATAGTGCTTCATTTAACTCGTTTAGCAACTCAGGCTTTACCTCATTCTCTTTAAATAGGTAACTAATGCATACAAGTTGTTCTTCAGTCTGAGTCACAAAAATTGGTAATTCGTCATTTCCGTCAACAATCACTTGCAATACATCTTGCTCGCCTTCATTGGCGATTAAGAAAGATTCGAAGTTAGCACCTTCTGTTTCAAATGATGCTAATTTGATTGATAGTTCATTTAATTCCATCTTCATTTACCTTTTTTGTTTTGACATATTATGTCTGAGTTAAGAGTTGCACGTAAGACATAATATGTCAATGGTCGTGCGCTAGTTTTTATACAACTCATCTTCTGTTTGCCATGCTTGGCGATAATAATCGTATAGTCTCCCTGTTCCTAACTGGTTGACTTCAATATCTTTTGCTCCATCAAAAAAGCGATTAGGGAAGGCGAAAGTCGCGAGTAAATACTCTTTGTTTATCCAGTTACTTGGGACAGGCAAAGACTCGACTGCTCGGATCCTAGCACTTGCAGGTTGCCCTGTTCTCGTTGCGATTGTCCATCCCCACTGGCCAAATGAGGGAATATTCTGTTGGTATTGCTCAACATGCGTAAACCCGGCATGTTTTACCGTTTTGGCTATGCTAATAAACGCTTTTTTGGCGTGATAAGGAGACGTTGATTGAATAGCGAGTGCACCATCGGGTGCCAGTAATTGACGCACATGATTATAAAAGTAGTCGCTATATAGCTTATTCAAATCAGGGTGATTAGGGTCGGGTAAGTCGATAATGATAGTGTCAAATTGTCTACCTTGGTCAAGCATTTTTTCTACTTCTAAAAAAGCATCTGCAACGATAACAGTTGCTCTTGGGTCGTTTAAGGCGTCGCCATTCAAAAGAGTTAATTGACTGGTGATATGTGGTCTAGCAGGGTAGGGTTGCCCTTGTAGTCCAAATAGTGAGAGCAGTTGCCCATCCAAATCGATTAAGGTTGCATTTTCAACAGGCCATTCCAGTACATCTCGAAGTGCCAGACCATCTCCGCCACCAATAATTAACACCTTTTCGCGACGGTTGGATGCCAGCATTGCAGGATACACAAGCATAGTGTGATAGATCTGTTCATCCACAGATGAAAACTGTAATCGACCATTTAAGAATAAATCGTTAATTGGCATCGGTTGTGCGCGGCTCAATCGCTCAGTGATGACAACATGTTGATACTTCGTTGACTCTGAATAGATTACCTTGTCTTTGTAAAGCACGTTGCTGAGGTCTTTCATCCAAAGAGAGCCATGGCTCAGGATGACAAAAAAGATACCAAGTAGAACAAAGTGGCAAGCAAACAGCAGCTTAGCGAAGCGGACATGAGCATGGTAACGCCATAGGAAGATAAGTCCTGCAATGATATTAAATAGCGCAGTCCACGCGGCTGCTTGCATTATTGGCAGCGCAAGCATAATCGTGACCCAAATGGCAGCACCAACACCAGCACCGATATAATCTGCACCGTAAATGGTACCTGCGTTATTTTCAAGGAAGCGGCCATACACTTGTTGACGGATCCTAGCAATCAGTGGAATTTCCATGCCAATTAAAATGCCTAGGATGAGGCCGAAAACATAAGGTAAAAATCGGGCAAATGCTTGTAATTGCGCAAATGGCATGCCATCTAAGACACTATCTGGAGGCAGGCTGTAAAGGCTAGAAAGTGTATGGGGCAGGGTATAGGTAAGTGCAATAACACTGGCGATCACCAAAATACTGCTCATGCCGAGTAGCGCGATTAGGCTTTCAAGCCATGCAAACGCGGTAAAAGGATCTTTGAACCAGCGTGCTAAAAATGCGCCAATGCCCATGGCCACGATCATAGTGCCAATCATGGCATAAATCGCGCTTTCTACAGAGCCTAAAACGCGACCAGCATAATGAGAGAGTAAATATTCGTAGATTAGGCCGCAACCGGCCAAAATAGCCATGACGCCAATAAGTAAGGTGTCGTGACCGAACAACGACCAGTTGCCGGTCACTCTTGCTGAAGTTTGTGGTGCAGATACGCTCAAGGGTTATGCACCTAACAAACTAGCCATAGTCGTACCAATGGCAAAAGAAAGCGCGGCTGAGATTGCAGCAACACCAACATTCTTTTGTCTGTTCACTTCATCGGAAATATCTTTACCCGCAAGAATAATTTTTATCATGACGAGGTGTAAGACGATGAAAAGCACAATGCTACCCAGTGCCGCAATACTCCAGTACAGTAGGCTTGAGTTAATGTTGTCCGCTACATACGGCGCTAAACCGGACGCTGCAGTCAGTGCTAGTGCTGAGCCGATTAAAAAGCCCGCGTAGCGGATCCCGACCGCGATATTGTTGTCTTTGATTGCTTGCTGTAAACAGTCGCCACTTTTGTTGGTGCGCTTAAATAGTTGTACTCGGTATTGGCTCACAAGCAACATACAAATATTACCAATAATAAAGGCAGCAACCACAATCGGTAAACCGTACCAGCCCTCTGTGAGTACCCAAAGCAAAGCTGAGCGGATCACAATGGCAACGCTCACCACATGGCCAAAATCAATCAGTGCTGAGGTGACATTACCTTTAACGATTTCGTCATGAAGGTTCACCTTGCGTAGCGCGACTTTGTCTTGGAAAAAGTGGCCGAGTTTGATAAGGATGATACCAACGATACCGTAGCCCGCCATTTGTAGCGCTTCTTGAACCAAAGAACTGGCAAAAGCACCACTTGAAATACCTGAAATTACGATGGCCAAACCTGCTAAACCACCAGCAAAACTGAGGCCAAATGCAAAGTTGTCTTTTTCTGTGATTTCATCGTTTGCATGAAGGTTAGATACCCAACCTTTGATGTATTTTAAGCTAACAAACAACGCGACGATCACCGCCATATCTATTAGCAATGCTTGAAAAGTCCAAGCTGTTAATCCGTTAAATTGGTACATATGTTAACTCCGCTATATATGCGCTATTTGCCCCGGCTTACGCCACGGGAGGTTCTACTTGAGCTATTGCGAACTGAGCCGTAGCTTGAGGTTCGAGAGTAGCTGCTTCGAGTTACTGCTGATGGGGTATTGCTACTTCGACTTAACCCTGACGCGCCAGACTTTTTCTTGGCATAGGGACTGGTAAACTGTTTGCCTTGGCGTTGGTACGATTGTTGAGTACGCTTGGCGAGTTCAGTTTGGCGTTTGTAGCTTTTATAACTGGTGTATCTATGACGACCATAGTCGCTGTAGTAACTGTATTTGCGGTGTTTACTCCAGCGACCATATTCAACATCACCAACAATATCGCCAAGCATGCGATACATGCCGTACCACATCCAAAAGCTAGTGCCGTTTGAATTGGTCTGCCATTCGCCATAGTTGGCATTACCAACAAGCTGATTGCCGACACCGGTCTGACCGTTTGCCGTTTGTTCCGCTTGCTGACTGATTGCGCCAACTCGCGCTAGCTTTCCATCTGACATATCGGCTAAAACATTGATTGGATCTGTCAGCGCATCATTGAACAAACTGATGGAAGCGGCTTCTTTTAACAAGAGCGCTTGGTTGATAATATCATCGCTGTTCATACTTGGAGCGGGGGACTTGAGGGACTGATAACGAGTCAATAAACTCTGATATAAGGTTCCACTGCTTGTTGCGTCTTGGGAAATAATTTGCGCAATTTCACTGAGCTGAGGTTTTTGCTGACCAAGTACTTTGCCATACTCAGTCAAAAGGTTGGCATTTCTCACCTGCTTTTTATCAAGGGCGGTTCCCAGCGTATTTATCGCTGTTGAAGCTTCTTGAAGTGTATGTGTAATGGTTTGCTGGATACGTTCTTCTTTCGATTCGCAGCCCAGCATTAGGCTCAAAACACACAGTAGGCTAACCAGTTTCCAAATTCTAAAGTTGGACATTCATTGTCACCTAATCTACCTTGACCATTCGTTTTAATGTGCTGTTTTATTGAGTTTAAGTCAACTCAAACGTGCCGTGAACGGCATGTTAAAGGGGCTTAAATTGTAACAATAAATCAGTCTAGAAAGTTATTACCTATACACCTTAACATTTGTATTAACATAAACCATAGCGTTAGGTGGACTGGGATAATAATAGAGTTTGTTCATATAGAAGTTGCATTCGTATGAATGCAACGATCACCAAAGCATCAATATAAATCTATCAATACTATAAGGTTAATATACCTTAGCAATTCGCCTCTAGAATGTCATAGATAGCATCTTCTAGGTCTTCTAAATCTGCTTCATCTATCAACAATCTGGCTTTTGACTCATCAAGGTCTAGCGCCTCCGCAAAGAAGCCTTTAAAGCCTCGCGCTTTGCGATCAATCTCAAAGATGATTTCGAGTTGCTCACCACGATTAAAGAAAACCACTTCTACCTCATCAAAGCGACCATGGAAGTCACCTGTGATCGTTTTAAACTCTAGTTCTTGTACGAATGGCAGGCGTGAGAATGATACTTCATCAATACCTTCACAGTCTGATTCATAGAGTTTAAAGCCAAGCGCTTCCATCGCATCGATAGCCGCTTGTTGTAGCTCGGTAGGTACGATATGTAAATAGTCCCTATCTGACTTGTCGAGCGCCATATCAATATCAAGGTTGGTAGCGATCCAAGTTTTGGATTGGCCAACAGTAAGCGGGGTTTCTTCAGCGAGGTCAAGCGTGAATGGAATGTGCTTTTCATCACCGGGTTCGATAGTAAATCGTTCGTTGATTTGAAATTTAGCAAGGGTGTGGTTTTTAGTGATGGTCGTTGTTTCACCTTCACTGTCTTCTCTTTCAACTGTGTAGTTGCACATTACGTTAAGATCTATTTTGTTGATCTCTTGAGCAACTTTGCCACCGATGATTTTAACCGTTCCAGAAATTTCTTCGCCAGGGGAGGCGTGATGGGTTTCTAAGATGGTATCTACTTTTGCTGCACCGATACCGACTGCGCCAAGGGCTTTTTTGAAAAAAGACATAGTCATCCTTATATATCTTGTGACCTTCCATCATGGAAAGCGCTGCCGTGTCGATTATAGGAATTATTATCAATTCGTCAATTGCTTTTCTCCTTCAAAGCCAATGACTTGAAAATATTTTTTATGATGCAGTCGGTAATTAACCTGAGGTTTGGATAAGGAATGTTCAAACTCATTGTTTCTAAAGAACAACTTAGTTTTTTCCTTGTCTAGCCAGAGAGTTTTAGGGAAAACAAGGCGAATTTACGCACCAATAGCTGGCTATTGGAAGTGAATTCAACGCAGTTAGCGCTAAAACTGGCTGCTAGAAAGGCATTAATTATGCGCAGCTCAGGTTAATTAGTCATTATTCATAAAATTGGTATATTATTTTTATAACGATAGCCGTAGATGAGCAGTGTTCATTGGCATGTTTCAAATTGCAAAGTTCAAGTTTATAGAATTATGGAACAGGATGTTGCAACGCCTCATGGTTAAGGACCGACGTATGGCCCGCACTCAAGCTTTGGCGCAACCGAGCTATGAGGAATTGGCGTCGACATTAAGTGCGATGCCGGATTTGATGTTTGAACTGGATGAAGAGGGGCGGCACTGGGACGCCAGAATACTTCGCCCTGAGTTGTTAGTCGCGCCTGCAGAACAATTGATTGGCCATACGGTGACTGAAGTGATGCCAGAGCAAGCCGCTAAAATAGTGATGCAGGCATTACAGGAAGCAAAAGTTAACGGCTATTCACATGGTAGCCATATTCACTTGTCTACACCGGTTGGTGAGCGTTGGTTTGAGGTCTCTATTGCCCGTAAGGTTGTCACTGCAAACGATAATCATGCTGAAACACGTTTTATCGTGTTATCTCGGGATATCAATGACCGTAAGTTGGAGTATCTCGAAGCCGAGAAGTTGGCCTATCATGACCAGTTAACCGAATTACCGAATCGCCATGTTCTCCAGCATGGATTGACGGAGCAACTCCGTGTAGGTCAAAAGCTTGGTAGTTACAGCGCAATCTTGTTTTTGGACCTTGACGATTTTAAAAAAGTAAATGACTTGCATGGCCACCATGTGGGGGACCAGCTACTTAAGGCGGTTGCCCAGCGTTTGTGTGCTAGCGTACGCCAAGATGATGTGGTGATCCGTTGGGGAGGCGATGAGTTTGTGATTCTAATCACTCACTTATCTCCACAACAGCCTCAAGCCGAATCTCATGTGGTTGGGATCTGCCAGCAAATAATCAACAAGGTAGATAAACCCTATCTTTTTGAAGGCAATAAGCTAAGTTGTCGGATTAGTATCGGCGTCAGTCTATTTAATAACCTCGACATCGAGACTGGGATCCAACAGGCAGATTCCGCTATGTATCAAGCTAAGCAATCTGACAGTGTGCGCTATGCTTTCCACGACAAGCCTATTAAGGATGTGGGAACCTAGATAAATTCATCTGGCAATAACGACAACCATGATACACTTCGCGACTTTTCAGCAGTTTGAGGTAGAGAATGAAAGTCGGGTTTGATTACGGAAGCTCTCATTGTGCAATGTCTAGTGTGTTATGCAAAATGGTTTCATTCCACGACAAGCCTATAAAGGATGTGGGAACCTAGATAAATTCATCTGACAATAACGACAACCATGATACACTTCGCGACTTTTCAGCAGTTTGAGGTAGAGAATGAAAGCCGGGTTTGATTACGGAAGTTCTAATTGTGCGATGGGTGTCATGCAAAATGGTGAAGTGGACTTACTGCGTCTCGAGCAAGATAAATATTACCTGCCTTCGACTATGTATGCGATGCACAATGCGTTAATTTCTGCATTTGTTAATCGTCATCTCAATGAACCAGATCCAGTCTACACACAGTCTCGCCAAGGGCTGCTAACGGTAGCGCAGCAAGCTAAGCGCGATCTTGATTTAGAAGCACATGAAGCGGGCGTTTTTTTTGGTCAAGCGGCAATTTCTGAGTATATTGAATTTCCCGAAGAAGGTTTTTTTGTTAAATCACCTAAGTCCTTCTTTGGGGCGGTTGGGCTTAAATCTCAACAAATCGCCTTCTTTGAAGATATTGCTGCGGCGATGATGGTTGAGATTAAGCGCCGTGCCGAGTCGCAGCTGCAACAGTCCATTACCGACACTGTGATTGGTCGACCTGTTAATTTTCAGTCCGTCGGCGGAGAAGAAAGTAATCAACAGGCGGTTAATATTCTTACTACCGCTGCAAAAAGAGCAGGATTTAAGGAAGTGGATTTTCTCTTCGAACCGCTCGCAGCGGGGATTGAGTATGAAAGTCGTCTTCAGCAAGATAAACTTGTGCTGGTCGTTGATATCGGCGGTGGTACTAGCGATTGTTCGTTTGTCCGAATGGGGCCAAGCTATCGCAATAATACACAGCGCCAGCAAGACTTTTTAGCGCATACGGGTAAACGTATCGGTGGTAACGATTTAGATATTGCACTTGCTTATCACCAATTAATGCCGTTGTGTGGTCTAGGCTCTAACATGAGTTCAGGTTTGCCGATGCCTAGTCAACTGTATTGGCAGGCATGTAAAATCAATGATATTCAGTCTCAACTAGACTTCTACAGCGATAAATTAGCGCGAGAATTGCAAAGCATGTTGCGAGATGTCGCCGAGCCGCAAAAGCTGGCGCGTTTACTTCACATTCAACAGAACAAACTTACCCATCAAGTGGTTCGTGAAGGTGAGCTTGGTAAGATAGCACTCTCTGAGCAAGCAAAGTTTAATGCCAACCTTGGTTTTATTGAGCCACAGTTAACCTCTGAATTTACGCAGCAAGATTTTGCCGAGTCGGTCATGTCGAACTTAGAGCAGATGGGCATGCTTGCGAAAGAAGCCATACATCAAGCGGGGTCAAAGCCCGATGTAATTTATCTGACTGGCGGTAGCGCGCAATCACCGTTACTCAAGGCAACGCTTGCACAGCAAATTGGCGATATTGAAATGGTGAACGGGGATAACTTTGGTAGTGTTACTGCAGGCTTGACTAAGTGGGCGGATAAAATATTTAAGTAATCGAAGTCAAAATCAAAGAAGCGGTCACAAACCGCTTCCTTACTCATCTATTTTATCAATCTAAGCGACTAGCAAGATACTGCTCATAATCAGGTAAATGTCTTGCGATTGGCTGGCTCATTTTATCGCACGCCATCAGTAAATCTGCCGTTGCTTCATTACAGGCAACGGGAATATTCCAAACAGCAGCGAGTCTCAACAGTGCTTTTACATCCGGATCGTGAGGCTGTGACGCAAGCGGATCCCAAAAGAAAATCAAGACATGAACATCTTGCTCCGCGATTTTGGCACCAATTTGTTGGTCGCCACCCATTGGGCCACTAAATAGCTTTGTTACTTCTAAACCAGTATGCTTTTCTATTAGGTTACCCGTTGTGCCCGTAGCGTAAAGCTTGTGCTGTTTTAGGCTATCTAAGTGGGTCTGACACCACTCAAGTAGGGCTGGTTTCATGCCATCGTGTGCAACCAAAGCAATGTGCTTTTTAGCTGGCAGTGGCTGTGAACGTTTTTGCATGTGTACTGCTCCTATTTTGCGTAACTGTTTAGAATAATAAGTTGACTGCCAATGCGATAAAAATTAAGCCTGAAATACGATCAATCCACACTGGCGCTGCAGGATGCTGCCTAAAATAGCCTGCGATTTTATCACCACCATAGATATACATGCAGTCGATGGGAAAAGCTAAAATAGGATACAGTAAACCAAACATGGCCAGTTGCATTGTTGTCGAGGTCGCCAAGCTACTATCGACAAACTGAGGAATAAATGCAATAAAAAACAGGGCGACTTTGGGATTTAAGACTTCCGTCATCATTGCTTGGAACATCACGTTTTTAGGCTTTTTGGTGCTCACGTGCGGTTTTTCCTCGCAAGCTATCTGCGCCTTTCCAAGCGTTTCTTTGATAGTCATTATACCTAGATAAGCTAAGTAAGCTGCGCCGAGATATTGCACTGTGGTATAGGCGGTCTCTGAGGCTTTTAGGAGTGCGGATAAGCCAACAACGGCAAAGAGTGTGTGGATCACCCCACCGAGTGCAAAGCCTAATGCGCTTTGCATGCCAGCTACGCGGCCATTAGTAAAGGTCTGCGCCATTAAAAACGCATTGGATGGGCCCGGTGCCACGGCAATTACCGTGCTGGCGATTAAAAATGAGAATAAGTATTCAAGATTTAGCATCGTATTATTAAATTAGATCTTTACCAATCCATACTACTTTACCGAGAATTTCCAGCTGCTCCAATTCATTCGGCATCACAACTTGTTCCCGGTATTCTTTATTATCGCTAATCAAGCGTACTGAGCCATCAAAGTTTTGTTGTAAGCGCTTTGCATAAAGCTCTTCACCAAGGCGGACAACATAGATCAGACCTTCGCTTAATTTTTTATCCGATAAATCCACCAAAATCGTATTGTTATTATTAATCGTGGGTTCCATAGAGTCGCCTTTGGCAAACACCACGACCAGCTGTGACTTATCTAGATTTTTAAATTCAATCCACTTTTTTCTAAATGCAAGGTAACGTGCAACCTCGGCACTTTGGTTAAATGCACCATAACCCGTACTGACAGAGACATGGTAGCCAGGCACAACAACAAAGTCCTCATTGAAGTCTTCCAAGGTAATACTTTGCTGGATGATTGGTGATTCGGTTTTGCAATCAAGTGGGATCCCGGTAACGAGCCACATCAAATCTACGTTGGCTTGTTTAGCAATGCGTTCAATTACACTGAGTTTTGGGTCTTCCCCTTTTAATATTCTGCGCAGCGTCCCTTCAGATACATCAATTTTTAACGCAAAAGCTCTAATACTGTCCGGCTTGATCGCATATTCTACGCGCTCCGCTAGGCTCATGAGACTTTGTTCCATGCGTTGCCTCTTAAATAATGATACGTGTGCGTCATTATATGGGCTATTTTTTGCGAAGTAAAATCATTTTTGACGCAAAAAAGATCTATTTTCTCGTTGAAATGCGTAAAAAATAGATCTATCATCTTCATTAAATTACGCAGTGAATGCATTTAGTCAGTGAGTGCGTAAATAAGTGATTTTTCTAAATGTCATATATTTGCGCAATTTTTTAAGGAATGAGTGTGATGTTAATGAGCCAACCTTTAGTTTCTGAACGCGCGCCGCTTGGTGCTGCCATACTTAGATTTGCACGTAAAAGTCGCGGTTTTACTCAAGCTGAATCAGCCGCAAGCTATGGTATAGAGGAGCGAACATTAAGGCGCTGGGAGAATAACGAATACAACCCTAAATGGAATGATGTGATTGCTTTGGTTGAAGATGTTTATTTAATGGACATTGTTAATGTCATTGTGGGATTAAGGACATCAAGCGCTGCGTAAAAAATTAAAGCCAGCTTGCGCTGGCTTTGGTCGATAAAATCGCTATGGCTAACATAGCGACTTATATTCTTTTACTCTTCGTCTTCAACAAGCGTCATCAGTGAAGTGTTACCACCAGAAGCTGTGGTATCGATACTGATGGTTTTCTCAGTCACTAGACGATTGATAAGCGTATCGTAGTACTCTGCACTGATCACCGGCAGGATTGCACCTTTGCGCTCCGCAAGTTGCTGTGAGAAGTAACCAAGGCGTGAAGAGCGCGCAGCCACAACAGCACCTGCAAGGTGAGGGTGTGCCAAAATCGCTTGTAGCTGGTTTTGCTTCGCTACTTGGAATACGCCTTCAGCAACGCCAGTTGAGATGAACTTATCTCTAAATGCCAATGCTTCTTCATAGAATAAGTCAGAGGCTACTGTGATCACTGTGTTACCGGCAGCAAGTGCTGTGATAATTGATATCGCCCAGAAGTTGAACGAAGTACTCTTATCGGCATATACCACTACACAACCACGCGCTTCTAAGTGCAGCGTGTTCGACTCACCAGTAGGTCCCGGTAGCGTTGTGTAAGTACGCATACGCTTTTCTAAGCGGTTTAGCTGAGCACGCGCATCAGAAAGCGTTAATGACAAATCATCCGCCAGCTCATCAATGATGTCTACTGTTGCCACTTTTGCGAGTAGCTGACGCACTGCCGAAACACGGTCATTAAGCGCAGTACGACGCCAGATCTTCTCATCACGCTTAGAGTTTTGCATCAGTTTTTCAACTTGCTCAACGGCACCTGGGAAGTGGTGGATCTCTAGCTCATCAGGCGTCAGATCTGTCATTTGTACGTTGTCTGGTGACGCTTTTTCTTTCACAAGGCGAAGTAGGTAGTTTGGACCACCTGCTTTTGGACCTGTACCAGAAAGACCACGCCCACCAAATGGTTGCACACCAACGATTGCACCAATCATGTTACGGTTCACGTATACGTTACCCGCGCGAGACATCTTAGCTAGGTATTCGCAGCGCTCTTCAATACGTGAATGAACGCCCATTGTTAGACCGTAGCCTGTACCATTGATTTGGTCGATCACATTATCAAGTTGATCTGCTTTAAAGCGTACAACGTGAACTACCGGACCGAATACTTCACGCTTAAGCACGGATAGATCAGAAATCTCATATAGGCGCGGAGCGAAGAAGTAAGCGCCGTTCTCACTGTTATCAGGGATCTTAGCTTCGAATAGTAGCTTACCGTTCGACTTCATGTAATCAACATGCTTAGTCAAAGTGGTCAGCGCTTTTTCGTCGATTACTGGACCTACGTCTGTAGATAGTAGCGATGGGTCGCCGATATGTAGCTCTTTAAGTGCACCTTGGATCATTTCGATGATACCGTCAGCAACATCTTCTTGTAAGAACAACACACGAAGTGCTGAACAGCGTTGACCGGCGCTTTGGAAACCTGATGAAATAACATCGTCAACCACTTGCTCTGGTAATGCTGTTGAGTCAACGATCATACAGTTTTGACCACCAGTTTCTGCGATCAGAGGAACCTGAATATCGTTACGCTCAGCAAGAATTTGCGAGATAAGCGTGCCTGTCTCTGTTGAACCTGTGAACATAACCGCTTGGATACGCTCGTCAGGCACGATGTGTTTACCCACTTCGCTACCGCGTGCGATAACCGGTTGTACTACGTGCTCTGGTAAACCAACGGTATGCATTAATTCAATACAACGCAGTGCAATCATACTGGTTTGTTCAGCTGGCTTTGCAATAACGGTATTACCCGTCACGATAGCAGCAGCTACCTGACCTAAGAAGATCGCAAGCGGGAAGTTCCACGGGCTGATACATAAAATCACGCCACGAGCTTCAAAACGCTCATCTTTAGAAAGCTCTTCTGCACGCGCTGCATAGTAGCGACAGAAGTCAACGGCTTCACGTACTTCATCGATGCTGTCTTGGGTTACTTTACCTGCTTCTTTAATACAGATAGCAACAAGTTCATCATGGTGACGCTCAAGGATGTCAGCAGTGCGGCGTAGTAAGTTTGCACGCTCTTCAACAGAGGTTTGAGACCAACTTTCAAAAGCCGCATCAGCATTGGCAAGCACGCTTTGCATGTGTGCTTCATCGTGTAAAGGCACAGATCCAATCACTTGTTTGTGGTTCGCAGGGTTACGAACAGCAAGGTGACCTTCTGGTACTTGGCTTTCATCGATTAGGTGTTCGGTAAACCAGTTGTCTAGGTTTTCTTTAAACGGTGTTAAATCGTTGATGTCCGTAAGGTCTTTACCTTTTGAGTTTGGACGCTCATCGCCATAAAGCTCGATAGGTAGCTTAATCTGCGTATTGTAACGGTTACGTAGGCCTTGCAGTGTTTCTACAGGATCTGGAAGTAGTGACTCAACAGGCTTCGTAGTATCAACAATTGCGTTTACGAATGATGAGTTTGCACCGTTTTCAAGTAGACGGCGTACCAGATAAGCAAGTAGGTCTTCGTGCTGACCAACTGGTGCATACACACGACACTGAATTCCTTCGTTTTCAACGATTTGGTCGTAAAGTGATTCACCCATACCGTGTAGGCGTTGGAATTCGAACCCTTTGTTATCGCCTTTGGCCACTTCTAGAATGGTTGCTGCGGTGTAAGCATTATGCGTCGCAAATTGCGGGAATAGCACATCGCGTGCTTCAAGGAGCTTAATAGCACACGCTTTATAAGAAACGTCAGTCGTTGCTTTACGAGTGAACACAGGGAAGTGCTCAAGACCATCTTGTTGAGTGGTTTTGATTTCTGTATCCCAGTAAGCACCTTTAACTAGACGCACCATCAGTTTACGGCCTACGCGGCGAGCAAGTTCAGCTACCCATTCCACAACGAAAATGGCACGTTTTTGATATGCTTGTACTGCAAGACCAAAACCATTCCAGTCGCCAAGTGCGTCGTCTGAGAATACCGCTTCGATGACATCTAGTGAGATATCTAAACGATCCGCTTCTTCCGCATCAACCGTGAAACCGATATCGTATTCTTTCGCAGCAATCGCAAGTTCTTTTAGCTTAGGTACAAGCTCGTCCATCACGCGGTCGCGATGTGTGAATTCGTAGCGCGGGTGGATAGCAGAAAGCTTCACTGAAATACCTGGGCTCTTAATTGGGCCACGGCCTTTCGCTGCTTTACCGATCGCGTGGATAGCAGTCATATAGCTTTGGAAGTAACGATCTGCATCTTTCATCGTACGTGCGCCTTCACCTAGCATGTCGTACGAATATACATAACCTTTTTGTTCTTTATCAGCGGCGCGATCGATAGCATCTTGAATGGTTTCACCCATTACAAACTGCTTACCCATGATCTTCATTGCATAGTTAACGGATTTACGGATAACTGGCTCACCAAGACGACCAATTGTACGCTTTAGCACGCCAAATTGTTCTTCTTTATTCTTGTCTGAATAGTTAACCATTTTACCGGTAACGAGTAGACCCCAGCTTGAAGCGTTAACAAATAACGAGTCGCTGCTGCCTAAGTGTGAACTCCAGTCGCCTTTTGCGAGCTTGTCGCGGATCAGGCTTTCTTGTGTTGCTTTGTCTGGTACACGAAGTAAAGCTTCGGCCAAACACATTAGTACCACGCCTTCTTCGGTAGAAAGAGAGAATTCATTTAAAAGCGCGTCGACACCGTTTTGACCATCTTGATCTCTACGAATGTTCAATACCATTTGACGTGCACGTTCCCATGCTCGGCTTCGAGCTGTAACGCCTACCTCTGCTAAAGGTAAAATATGATCAATTACTGCATTCTCATCGATGCGGTAAAAATCACGGATCTTTTGTCGGATAGGACAGTTAGTTGTCAAATCGCCGTTATAAAGCATAAGCAACCCTCAAAAATTGGAGTCAAAAATACATGTAATTCGCGCCTGCCTATGGAATCACACACCTGAATGTGCAGATTACAAAACTACATCTGAACTGATGCCAAACTAAGCAACCAAAGGTTGAAAGTGTAGTTTAATTTGTATAGGAAGCCTCAATTACGACAAAATGATGCAGTCACATTGCTAACCATAACACACCCATTTGGGGGTTCAAATTTTAGCCAGAATGCATAATCTAAATGTTCGAACAAAGCCGCGTTAAAGACTGAAATAAGCCGCTTTGCCCTTTATCGTTAATTTCGCGGGCATTCTATCGAAAAGACAGCAGAATATGCTGTTTTATTTTTAAGGAATACGGTAAATTTGCGGGTAATCTCAAACCCTCACAAAATTTTATGCTGATATGACGACTTCCATTAAAACTCGGGTATTAGATCGCATCGATTTAGCAATCTTAGACGCGCTCCAGCGCAATGGCCGGATCTCTAATGTAAACTTGGCGAAAGAGGTAAACTTGAGTCCGAGTCCGTGTCTCGATCGAGTAAAAAAACTCGAGTCGGAGGGGTATATCGAAGGGTATACGGCAAGATTAAATGCCGCAAAACTTGGCCAGCATTTGGTTGCGCATGTGGAAATCACCTTAAAAAGCTCGACCGAAGCGGTATTTGAGGTGTTTAAACAGCATATTGTAAAAATCCCCAACGTCGTTTCTTGTGATATGGTAGCTGGTGGCTTTGATTATTTAGTTAAAATCCGAGTCCAGGATATGCGTCAATATCGTGAGGTATTAGGTCAAATTGTTGAAATACCTGGAGTTGGTACAAATCATACCTATATGGTGATAGAACACGTCAAAGAAGACATGGGTGTAGAAGTACTGAACTATCAGTAGCTGTTGGCCCAATTTAAGGAATAATAGATGCAAAAAGTGGTACTTATCACCGGTGCGAGCCGTGGGATTGGTGCGGCAACGGCTCAACTGCTGGGACAACAAGGATTTACCGTTGTTATAAATTACAAGCAGAATGTGCAAGCCGCAGAAACGGTTGCTGATACCATCCTATGTAATAATGGTAAAGCGTATTTGTTACAAGCAGATGTCACAGATGAAAAATCCGTAGAGGCAATGTTTGACAAGATAAAGACCGATATTGGCATAGTTACGCATCTGGTCAACAACGCGGGCGTGCTGAACGTGCAGACTCGAGTTGAACACATGACTGCAGCGCGTATCAACAATATGCTTACTAATAATGTTACGCCGTATTTTATTTGTGCTCGCGAAGCAATTAAACACATGCGTTTAAGTGCCAATCCAGCACAATGCGCAATAGTGAATGTATCGTCGGCAGCTTCTTATTTAGGTGGAGCTAATGAGTATGTTGACTATGCGGCTGCAAAAGGTGCAATAGACAGCTTCACTAAAGGTTTATCTCTGGAATTAGCCGCTGAGCAGATCCGCGTGAACTGCGTGAGACCGGGCTGTATTTATACCGATATCCACGGCGACGGGGGCGAACCAAACCGAGTTGATCGCCTAGCCGATTTTTTACCGCTGAAGCGAGGTGGAACCGCGATTGAGGTTGCCAATGCCATCGCTTGGCTTTTAAGTAATGAAGCAAGCTTTGTTACAGGAACTTTTATTGATTTAGCTGGAGGGAAATAGCAATTTATGAAAAATAAAATTGTTTATGTCTCAGGAACATTTGATTTATTTCACAGTAATCATTTAAAAATGATTAGTTATGGCCGAGGTTTAGGAGACACATTGATCGTTGGTGTGAGCACCGATGAACTTGTTTGTTCTTATAAAAAGCCACCGGCAGTGCCATTTGAAGAGCGTTTAGCGATTATCGAAGGGTTAAGAGACCCAGATCTTGCTATTCCACAACGTACTTTAGATCATCGTGAAACAGTGAAAAATCTAAATATTGATGTGTTCGTGATTGGCGATGATTGGAAGGGAAAATATGATTATCTGAAAGAGCTTGGAGTTCAGGTATTTTACTTTCCTTATGGTGCTGGCGTTAGCTCCAGTAACTTAAAGCAAAAAATCTACGATCAGTATAAAAAGCTGATAGAGCAAAGTGACAATCATCCAATCCCAGAGCCACAGAAATGAAAGTGTTAATAACGGGCGGACAGGGTGGTCTTGCCGCTTATTTAAGCGATGAATTGAAGCGCTTAGGACACGAAGTAGAAGCACCATCACGCGCGCAGCTTGATGTCTCTAAACCAGCTGGAGTTGAGCGTTTTTTTGACGACAAATCTTATGACTGTGTAATCAATGCGGCAGGAACGCTTTACTCAAGTTTAGTGGCAGACTCAGACCCAAATCTTTGGATCCGTGACATCGAAGTAAATCTAATCGGTACTTATTTAATTTCTCGTGCTGCAATTAAAGCAAACAAAGCGGTACATTTGATCAATGTGGCGTCGACGGCGGCATTTAACAGTTACAAAGATTGGACGTCTTATTGTGCGGCGAAAGCGGGCGTGGTGACCTTATCTAAAGGTCTTCACAAAGATGGCTACAAAATAACGGTATTGTGTCCTGGGGCAATAGATACTAAGCTGCGCGATGGTCTTACTATCAATAATCCCAATGTGATGAGCATACCACAAGGCGCTGCGCCAATCTTAGAGGCTGTAACTACACCGCAGCACACCGGTAAGCTGTTTTTTTATCGCCTGAATGAAAGTCGTAGCGAGTCGCTTGATTAGACTGGTTTGCTAATATTCATTGGCATAATGCGCTTGAGCTAGGTTCTCAATACGATTGCGCAAGGTCGGTGCAAGCAGTTTGTAATAGTATGTGGTGGCATGGAAGTCACCGCGTTCATCACTGACAAAATGAGGGATTTGCCCAGCAACTTTAAAGCCCAAACTCTGATATAGGATTTCTGCGTCCGAATCCGATTGTGTATCAAGGACGAGTAACGATATCTGCTGCCGTGTAGATTCTTGCTCTATGGCTTGCATCAGCTTTGTTGCCACGCCTTTTCGTCGGCTGTTTGGATGCACCAATAGTTTTTCCACTTCTGCCCGGTGCTGAGCATTATCTTTTGTTGCTGGTGAGAGTTGCACACAACCTGCCATTACGCCATTAAGTTCAGCGATAATAAGCGTCTTTTGCGACTTGATCACAGCATCGAATACCTGCCACCAGTAGTTTTGTATTGCTCTGCTAGAGGATGAGCGCAAAAAGCCGATAGAGGCGCCAAGATTAATACAGGCTTGCGTCAGTGCGCTGAGTTGTTTTACCCAAAGCTGACAATCTAAGCGATTGTATTTCAAGCTAGGCGCCTGAATAATGCGAAGCTGCATAGCGCTATTAGACAAATTGTTCATGCAGTTCCTTATTTATCCGAGCCAGACTTCGCTCAAGCCTTGCCTTTTCATGCATTAATTTTTGCCATCGAGTTTGCTGTTTCTCTTGGGAGCGTCGCAGTGCTTCGTAAAGTGCTCTCTGCGACACATGATAGGCTTTTGCAGCTTGTGATGGGGTGAGCATATCGTTCATTACTGCGTGTACTGCTGTGTCTAGTTTGCCAAGTGTCATTGTGTCTTCTCCTTAACATCTACTGGGTTTGTTGCTGTATCGTGCACAGGCCAGATACTCACATCCAAATGCCAAAGTAAGTACATCGTTTGATATAAAGTGTACATAATTACGCTCCTTTCTTTGTCGTGTTAGTTGATAAGGAAAAACTGTGCCAGAAATTAAAATTATTTAATATCAATAGGATGTGATTTTTGTTGGTCTGTAAGTACGTTCACATTGCACTGCTTTAGTGAGGTGAGTGCAGCATTTGCACCGAATTGAACAGAATTAGCGCGAGAGTGCTTAAAAGTTAATTTGGATCAAATTAAAGTGAATAAAGTAAATAAAATGTTTATTTTTAATATTTGGATAGTAGGCTTTGTGCGACTTTATTGAAGGAGCATTTTTTCATGTCTGAATTATCCAGAACCCAAGATATTACAGACCCTGAGGGGTTACAGTTCCAAATTCAAATCGACGACATTGCGGTTAACGCATGCGATGGTGAAACCGTGTTGTCTGTTTTGCTTGCGGCAAACTACAAGCAAATTATGGAAAGCGATCGAGAGGCCGTATCTGGTGCTTATTGTGGTATGGGGGTTTGTCACTGTTGTCAGGTAACAATAAACAAACAACATAAACAAAAGGCTTGCCAAACCTTAGTACAACCCAATATGCAGGTTGAAACCAAACAAAATCGTTTCAAGCAGGTCGGGGTATAGTGTGATGTCTAGTTGTCAAAAAGAAAAAATCGTTATTGTCGGTGCAGGGCCTGCTGGCGTTAGCTGTGCAGCTGAGCTGGCTAAATATGGCATTAGTAGCACCTTAGTTGACGAAGCACCAAAAATTGGTGGGGTGATCTATCGCGGGCCACTTCGACAAGCAAGTAAGCTTCCTCATTTAGATGAAAATCTTAAACGAGCGATGGCTGCACTAAAGGTACGCTACGAACATCATAAACAAGATATAACACTACAACTACAAACCAAAGTGCTTGGGCCTGAAGGCGAGAGCGGTTTGCTGTTGCAAACACAAAATCAGTTAACACAAATTGATTACACCAAGTTGGTTCTGGCAACTGGTTGTCATGAGCGCAGTGTGCCATTTGAAGGATGGCAGTTACCTGGTGTGATGTTAATGGGTGGGATGCAACTTCAGCTTAAAAGTGGGTTAGTTCGACCAGGGAAAAAAGTGGCTTTAGTCGGAACTGGACCATTATTGCCACTGGTTGCTTGCCAGTTACATAAATCTGGTGCACAAGTGGTTGGCGTATATGAAGCGAGTCGCTTTAGTGAACTGGCGAAAGAGACTGTGGCGCTGCTTAATAAACCTAAGCTTACGCTTTCGGGATTGAGTATGTTGGCGTATCTCAAAAAGCATAATATTCCATTCAAGTATGGCTATGGCATTGTGAAAGCAGAAGGCCAAGAAAAACTCTCCAGTGTTACCGTAGCGCCTTACGATGAGCATTGGCATGCGGACTTGTCAAAAGCGCAGCATTTAGCCGTGGATAGTCTAGGGGTCGGCTATGGTTTTGTTGCCCGCACCCAGCTTGCCATGCTACTTGGGGTTTCTCATCAGTACACCACCACGAATGGCTATGTGCCTTTATTAGATGACAATTTACGCAGTAGCTTAAATTCAATTTTTGTCTGTGGTGACACCAATGGTTTGCTAGGTGCCGAAGCGGCTATCATTGAAGGGAAAATGGCCGCAACCATGCTTGCCTATGAACAAGCCTGTTTAAGCGAAACGGCCTTCCACACGCGGATGCGCAAGCTCAAAACTAAGCGTAAGCAAGCACAGAAGTTTAGAGCCGGATTTGACCGCTTCTCGGCGCGCAGAGAGGGGTTACTAGCGTTAACCCAACCAGATACTGTGGTGTGTCGCTGCGAACAAGTAAAGCGCCAGCAACTCGATTTAGCATTACAACAAGGTGCAAAAGATTTATCTAGCGTGAAAATGAGAACCCGTATTGGCATGGGAGACTGCCAAGGGAAAATGTGTTCTAGCTATGCACTAGACCGACTGCACGCGGCAGGGCACTTAGATACACTCGGTGTGATAAGGCCAAGATTCCCACTTGACCCAATTCCATTTACTTTACTGGAGAAAAACCATGAAGCAGTATGATGTCATTATCGCAGGTGGCGGTGTAATTGGTGCTGCCTGTGCCTATTTTTTAAGCCGCGATACCAACCTAAAAATCGCGTTAGTGGATTTAAAAAAGCCGGGTAACGCGTCTCGTGCATCTGCGGGTGGATTATGGGCGATTGGTGAGTCGGTTGGTCTTGGCTGTGGTGTGATCTTCTTCAAAACCTTGTCTAAGCTCCAAAGTGAAGGAGATACCGAAGCTGCGGAAACATTGCGGCCGCATCAATTACCAGAATGCTTTTTTGAACTTGCGCTCAAATCAAACGAGTTATATCCAGCACTGCATGAAGAAATGCTGACCAGACACGATGTCGACTTTAAGTTTGAACGTACCGGTCTTAAATTCATTATGTACAATCGCGATGATGAAATATATGCAGATAGCATAGTGTCAGGGATCCCTAATTTGTCTTCGCAGATCCGTTGGCTAGACCAACAGCAATTACGTGCAGAGGAGCCTTACATCACTCCTGATGCGATTGGTGCAATAGATTTTATTTGCGACCATCAGGTAAACCCATACCGATTAGTTGATGCGTATACCGAAGGAGCACGCCAAAATGGTGTTGAGTTATTTCTGAATACCGAAGTGCTAGAGGTACTGCGTGAAGGCAATAAGGTGATAGGCGTGAGGACGCAAGATAAAAGCCTGCATTGTGAGACCTTGATTAATGCCGCTGGTGCTTGGGCGGATGACATTTACCATCAGGCGACAGGTAAACACATGCCAGTTTACCCGGTTAAGGGTCAAATAGTGTTGTCCGAGCGCATGCCTAAAGTATTAAATGGTTGTATCAGTACCAGTGATTGCTACATTGCACAAAAGGACAATGGCGAGATTTTAATTGGCTCATCAACGGAGGAAAAAGGTTTCGACACCACCAATAGTCTAGATAAAATAACCGAGTTGTCACAAGGTGCTATGAAGTGTTTGCCGGTGCTAAAAGAGTCGAGTATTAAACGTTGTTGGGCAGGGCTTAGACCCGGTACACCGGATGAGCTGCCAATTTTGGGCCCCGTTGATGGCGTGGAGGGTTACATTAATGCGTGTGGGCACTTTAGGACGGGGATTTTAATGTCGGCCATTACTGGCACGCTTATTACTGAACTCATGACAGGCAAACCTACCTCTGTTGATTTAGCTCCATTTCGCGTTGAAAGGTTCGAATAAGCGTTTGATTCTGTTGTCTTAATGGGATATATCTAGTCGCTGATGAATATTCCATTAAGGCAAAATAGACGGTGCAATTACGCAAGCCTAAAAAACTAAACCGAGGTGATACCCTTGCGATTGTATCACCTAGCTGGGGTGGCCCAGGTACATTTCCTCACATCTTTGAGCAAGGGTTAGCAAACCTGCGTTCGCTTGGTTTTAATATTGTTGAAATGCCGTCGGCTCGAACGGCTGCGGATGTGCTCTTTTCACAGCCACAATTACGTGCAAAAGATATTAATGATGCCTTTGCCGACCCGAATATAGCCGGGATAATTTCTTCTATTGGTGGTTCAGATTCCGCGCGGATCCTATCTTATTTAGATAAATCCGTTATCTTGAATAACCCTAAGTTTATGATGGGCTATTCTGACTTTTCCACGCTCACCACACTGCTGAACCAGTGGGGATTAGTCACCTTTAACGGCCCATCGATCATGGCCGGTTTCTCCCAGTACCACAATGCTAGTGCTGAGTATCAAGCCTATTTAGCGCAGGCGCTACTAGGTGAAGTCCAATACCCAATATTCAACGCTTATTCTCATGGCTATCCGGAGTGGGCAATACCAGAAAACGTCGGTAAGCTGCATCCCGCTATTGCGACAAATGGTCCAAAAGTACTGCAAGGTACAGGGCAAGTGGAAGGGCGGCTATTTGGCGGCTGTTTTGAAGTGATGGAGATGCTAAAAGGCACTGAATACTGGCCATCGCCGTCATTTTGGCAAGACAAATTGCTATTTTTAGAAACCTCTGAGGATAAACCCAGTCAAGACTATATTCGTTTTTGGTTACGTAACTATGGGGTGATGGGGGTGTTTGAAAAAATATCCGGCTTAATGATTGGCCGTGCGCGGGATTACAGCGAGCGCGAGATGGCTGCGCTTGATGAGGTGATTTTATCGGTTGTACGTGATGAGTTTGGCTGTGACAGTTTACCCGTAATAACTCGGCTTGACTTTGGCCATACTGATCCGCAGTGGATTTTGCCGTTAGGAATACAGCACCGCTTGGATTTGGATAACTTCAGTCTAGTTGCGATAGAGCCGGTATTTGATTTGTTGTAGTGGTGTGATGCTGGGGCGACGTTTTCTTGGTTCGCTCGATCGCGTCGTTTCAAAAGAATGAACGAGAAGCGCATGGATGCGCTTTGATATTAAACATGGAGGTTTATTTTGCTAACAGCTGATAGCTCGAAATTTATCGTAAAGTCAGCTTGTCCTCCTGACTGGCTTCGACGCCCATCCATGGGCTACGACATACTTTTCTTTGATGCCCAAAGAAAAGTATGCAAAAGAAAGGGCACTCCCAACATCACACTGACTCCTCAAGCAAATTGCCAATATGAACGTCACCGCCGTGTAAGGGCCATCCTTGACCCTGTCACAGCTTTTCACGCATCCATGCGTTGAAATGACTCATTGGCAATTTACTTTCGGGTGTGATTAGGGAGGAAAACGGTGCTGATAGTTTTGTTTGGTGCTTGCAGGCAAATTTGCTGCTTTGAGAGAAAAACTAGAGCTCGCAGTCAAAACTAATCCCCCCTCCATCACACCCGAAAAGCATAAGCTGATATACAATGTGCCGACAGGATGTCGGCCAAGTCTTGTCTGGCATAGGGATGTGCCTTACAAGGCGGTTGCGATACCAATTGTATTAGGTAAATGAGCAATTTGAAGCGGAGAAATAGCTTTAGTAGCTAGGCAAAAATTTTGCTATTTAGTTGTTCTAAATGAGAAATTTTTAACGACGCTAATATGGTATTTCACCCTTCAAATTGATTGGAGACTTAGTGCAATTGGTATTATATATCGGCTTAGGGTTTGAGGATTAAGTGTGATGCTGGGGCGACGTTTTCTTGGTTCGCTCGATCGCGTCGTTTCAAAAGAATGAACGAGAAGCGCATGGATGCGCTTTGATATTAGCCAAGGAGGGTATGTTTGATTATGACTGCTTTGTAAAATCAAGTAGTTAACCTGCTTAATTGCTCTGGCTAGCGGCCTCTGCATGCGTAAAAAATATAATTGCTTATTAAGCCAAATTTAGGTGTAATGAATACATAATAAGCGCTGAGCAATGCAGGGAAAGCTTACATATGATTACACTAACTAGGAAAGTGAGTGCCTCCAAAAAGTCTATTTTTTTTAAGTAAGTCATAGTATAAACAACACCAACTCTGCCATACCGAGCAGGTAGCGGCTCAGTCCAACATGCGATTATGCAACACAAACTGCGTGTTGCATAAATACTAAAATGTTAGCTTTCATCGACCATCTATCTATCAAGGAATCAGGTAATAAATGTTTATAAAAATAGTTAAGACGTTTTTGATCGCACTGTCTTGCATAATCACACTAGGAGTTGTTAACGCATATATGTTCGTTCCTGACCTTCAGCGACATGGCGAGATCGTGGCCTATCGAGGAGGCGGAAGTGCAGTTAACTATGAAAAATTAAAAAAAACTGGCTGTACCTCCCTTTCAATAGAAGCATCAAACACCAATTCAGTTGAGAACACACTAGAAGCTGTGGCTTCTTCCGTTGCAGCAGGGGCTAACGTAATTCATTTAAATGTTCACAGAACGCGTGATGACCAACTGGTTGTTTTTCATGACTGGACGTTAGATTGTGCTACAAACGGGTCTGGGCCAGTACATAAAACATCGTTTGAGCAGTTGAAAAATCTTGATGCAGGATATGGATATACGTTTGATGATGGTGCGACTTTCCCATTTAGAGGAAAAGGTTTTAGGATTTCCAAGTTAGAGGCGTTTTACGAACGGTATCCAAAGCATGAGTTTTGGCTAAACCTAAAGGATAACGACATACGTTCATTCGAAACTCTATATGAGTATCTAGCTGGAAAAAAATCTAACCATATTGTAATTACCTCTTCAAAAGGTATGGAGTGGTTTCGAAACAAGGATTTATCTTTACGGTTAGCAAGCGTTGGTAGTGTAAAGAGTTGCGGAATAAATTATCTTTTAGTTGGATGGGCTGGACTAGTTCCTGAGTCCTGTAGGAACACCATTCTTTTTATACCACCCTCAATGACAAAGTATTTTTGGGGCTATCCTAAACGCCTCGCATCAAGATTGCAGAGCTATGGTTCGGATGTTTATCTTTGGTCTCGACATGAATCGATCACCCAATCCTACGATGACGTTGTCGCATCGGGTATTGGAGTTATCACTAGTGATCTTGATTTTATTCGTGCAACACAAGCTAGCAAACGCGTCAATCAGGACGCTCGCTAACTCGCGCACGCGAGCAGTATAAATACTTTCAGACACTGTGCGTAAATACATTAGGGAATAAATATGTCTTCGATTTATCAACGTTTTTTCTTGAGCAAGCTAACTTTAGCGATATTAATAATATTTAGTATTTATATATTGTTGCGTACTATTGCGTTTTTTGTTCATCAGCCAATTCCTCTTTCAGGCGACTATTTCTCATTTGAAGGCAAACAAGTGAGGTATGTCTGTAAAGGTAGCGGAAATCCCTATGTTTTTTTTGAATCTGGTTATGGCGATGACTCGGAACAGGTTTGGTCATCAATTTCTGAGCAATTACCACAGACATTCACGTCATGTTATTACGACCGATTAGGTCATGGCGGCAGTGACGACATTCCAACTGATTTTACGACGAAACAAAAGGCTCAACTTCAAGCATCTCTTATTCAACATGTTGCTGGTGACAACTCGGTCATTATAGTTGCGCGGTCATACGGCGGAATTATCGCAAGACACACTGCCGCAATAACCAACAGTAATTTGGCTGCGCTAATATTGTTAGATTCAGCGCACGAGAATCAACATGAAATATTACGCGGAACCTTCTCTCCCATCGCGACACATGTGCAAATTTGGCATTACGCTGATCCGATTCTGGGGATATCAGATATCAAGAATCTCTTTAAGAAATATGATTCTTCGTTGGCGCAACGACTAGACCAGTACTATTCCAGTTTTCGATACGCGCAAGTGATGTCAGCTTACCGAAACGAAGGCGGCTTCTTCACACCCTTAGAAGATTTCAATTATGACTTTGGTAATTTAAGAATGGTGGTAATGAGTCATGACAGAGAAGCCTACAAAACGGCACCTCGCTTCTACAACGTCGGAGATAAGTGGGCTGAAATGCAAAAAAGTATCGCTCAGCTTTCTCGCAATTCAGAACATATTGTTGTTAAAGGCGCTACTCATAACATTCCAGACGATGCGCCTGACGTGGTTATAAGTAAGATTATTGAAACTGTCGATATTATGTCTAAGCAACCGAGCTTAAGTAGTCGATTCTGAATATTGGCGTTTTGATGTTCTGAGACAAAAAATAAGGACAAAAATAAGGGTAAATAAGTCACGCCCATCACTATTAACATCCAAGCTGAGGAAGTGAAGTAAACACTTAATGCGATGTTTCCATCGCTCGCTATTGGAGCATATACGACCGTTAGATTTAACTAAGTTCTACCAATCAAATCTAACAGAGCAAGTTAAGGCTTACTCACATTAGCTCTTGCCCAAATTAGCATAAAAAAACCAGCGTACTGACGCTGGTTTTTTGGGTTACTTTTTCTTTTTAACCTTGGCGGCTTTCTTTTTCGCCTTGATTTTAACCGGATCTTTTTTCTTCTTCGGTGCTTTCGCTTCTTTATGTTTAGGTTCTAAGCCTTTAATTACACGGCGCTTAAGTTTTTGGTCGGTGTACCGCTCAACCTTTCCTAAAATTTCGACATCGTGGGCTTCAACCAAGGAAACCGCGGTGCCTTTTTTACCAGCACGGCCTGTACGACCGATGCGGTGTACATAAATATCTGCGGTGCGTGGCATATCAAAGTTAAATACGTGGCTGATATCCGCAACATCGATACCACGGGCTGCAACATCTGTTGCCACTAAGATATTCGTCTTACCACTGTGAAAACTTGCCATTGCAGCCATGCGTTTGTCTTGTGGCATTTCACCACGCAGCCAAGTGGTTTTAATGCCTTTGGCAAATAGCTCGCCAACGAGTGTTTCTAGGCGTTCACGCGTTTTTACGAAGATAACCGCTTTGGTTACTTCTTCGTCATCAAGCAGTTGTGCGAGCAAATTGACTTTGTGCTCGTAGTTATCTGCAAGATGAACCCACTGATGAATTTTACCTTTTTCTTTACGTGATGGCGTGGCTTCAAGTAGTGCTGGGTCTTGTAATATACGTTCAGCAAACTTCTCAACGCTTTCGCCCTCAAGGGTTGCAGAGAACAAAAAGCACTGACGACGGTTAACCGCTTCAGAGCAAATACGTAGCATTTCTTTTCGAAAGCCCATGTCTAGCATGCGATCCGCTTCATCTAAGATCAGTAGCTCAACGTTTTCTGCGTGGAAGTTCTCGGTTTCAAGATATTCCATCAAACGACCTGGGGTTGCGATGAGGATATCATTGTTCTTTTCGAAGATTTCTTTGTGACTACCGTAATTAATACCGCCAGTTACCACGCCTATTTTAAGGTTAACACCTGCGGCAAGGAGTTCACATTGCTCGTGTATTTGATAGGCAAGTTCACGCGTTGGCGTCATGATAAGTACGCGGGCAAAGCCTGGCTCTTTGCGAGGAAAATCAAGCAAATACTGAATCGCAGGGATCAAGAATGCAGCGGTTTTACCCGTACCGGTTGGTGCGCTGGCGAGAATATCTCGGCCAATTAGCGCTTCAGGAATAGCCATCTGTTGAATGCTGGTGGGAGTATCGAAACCCATTTTTTTAATCGCACTAATCAGCTTGCTGTCTAAATCAAATTCAGTAAATTGCATATTGCATCACAAATAAAGGACAATAGCGGAATTATACGTTGCTATTGCATTTTCTCAAAGGTATAGGATGTCTCAGTTTGCATTTAAACAGTTTTCGGTGACCCAGCATCATGCGGCAATGAAGGTTTCGACGGATGGTATTTTGCTTGGCGCATGGGTTCCACTCGCTGAAGCCAAGCGGATTGTTGATGTCGGAACGGGAACTGGGCTTATCGCATTGATGTGTAAACAGCGAAGTCCAATGAGCACAGTCCATGCGGTTGAGCTTGATGACGATGCGTTAAAGGATGCAGAGTCTAATATCAAGCACAGCCCGTGGCCTGATATTGAGCTACATCGCTGTGCAATACAAGAGTTTGATAGCGAGCTGCGCTTTGACCTCATGGTATCAAACCCACCTTACTTCAACGCGAGTTTGAAAGGAGAAAATCAAGCGAGAAATAGAGCGAGACACACGGACAGCCTAAGTTTTGATGCGTTGCTTGATGCCTTCGAAAAGTTTACGACGGATGCTGGGCAACTTGCAGTAATTTTACCCTATCAAGAGAGTTTGCTCTTTTGTCAGCTTGCCAAAGCGCGAAATTGGTTTCTTGTTTCAAGCTGTGCGATTAAAACCACCCCGAGTAAATCTTACTCTCGCAGATTGCTACTGATAGGCAAACAAAGCATAGCACAACCAAGTCATGAGCAATCGTTGGTGATATACGATGTAGATAACCAATATACGAATGATTTTGTTTCTTTATGTCATGAGTTTTACCTAAAAATGTGATGGATATTTTTTGCTCGTATCGTGATTTATCTTCTACACTTTAGCTGAGAAATGGTCAGAATCATCGTGTCAAAAGTGCAGTCTGATTTACGTGTACTTAGCTGGTTTAATTCGCTTGTGTAGGTGTTCATGAAAAAAGCCGAGATCCCAAATAACGAAGAAAATCGTCTCAAAGCGCTGCGCGAATATAAGGTATTGGATACAGCTGCAGAAGCAAATCTTGATGAAATTACGCAGTTGGTGTCAGAGATCTGTGAAACGCCTATCGCGCTTATTAGCTTGATAGACACAAATCGCCAATGGTTTAAGTCTAAAGTGGGGCTGGAGGTGGATGAAACCCATCGAGATATCTCCTTTTGTTCTCATGCTATTTTGCAAGAAGATGTATTTGAGGTGCAAGATGCCCTAGAAGATGAACGCTTTTTTGACAATCCACTGGTTACTGGTGGCCCGAAAATCCGCCATTATTCCGGTGCACCGCTGATTAGCTCTGGCGGTTATAAGGTAGGCACTATTTGTGCTATCAGTGATAAGCCCAAAAAACTCACCGATTTGCAAAGGAAAACACTCGTCACCTTGGGTCGTCAGGTAATTCGGCAACTTGAACTGCGCAGAGAAGTAAACGTACTTAAGCTGCTCAATGATTCCAAAGACAATTTTTTATCTGATATCAGCCATGAATTACACACCCAACTTAATGCCATCATTGGTTTTAATGATGTGGTACTCAACTCAGCTGAAGCTGAAGGGTTTTCTGAATCTACGACGAGCTACCTGCAAAATATAGAAACAGGGGGGAGTAAACTGCTTACTGTCATTGATTCCGTATTAGAGCTTGAGCTTATTGAAGGTGAAAAAGTTCAGTTTGAACCTATTCTTTGTTCATTATCCGATCTACTAAAGCAGTCAGTTGCTCGCTTTGCTACTGAGGCAAAACAACATGATATTACGATTACGCACTCTATTGCTGGCGTCTATAAAGGTGAGGCTTTGATGCTCGATAAGGATAAAGTGTCGCGCGTCATAGAGACTTTACTCGACACTGCAATTCAGAGCAGCGAGGCTGGGCAAGAAGTGGTACTCAGAGCATATGTCATTGGTAATGAAATACAGTTTATTGTAAAAGACAGTGGTAAAGGCCTTTCAGCGCTTGAGCAAAGTAATCTATTTGACCGCTTTAGCATGTTTGAGGGCAGAGGAAACTTAGGGGTTGGATTAAGCCTATGTGTGACTAAAGCACTTATTGATATTATGGGGGGGCGGATCAGCGTTTCCAGCCAAGAGGGTGAAGGGACTGAGGTGGTGTTTATTATTCCATGCAAAAGCGAAAGTGGAGTAAAAGTCGCTTCGCCACCAAAAACAGAGCATATCGCCATTTTCTATCATCAGATTGGTGTAATAGAAGACAATCCGCTTAATCAGCTACTGATCACTGCGATACTCGACAAACTTAGTTGTAGCTATGATATTTTCGAATCTGCTGAAGCCTATTTTGAAGTGGCAAAAGAAAAACACTTTGACATCATTTTTATGGATGTGAATCTTCCGGGTATGAGTGGTACAGAGGCCGCACATTTAATCAAACAAGAAAATTCAAGGTTACCGATTTTGGCGATAACCGCTGATATTTTCTTAACTCAAGCTCAAAATGAAGTTTTTGATAATGTGATCCATAAGCCGTATAAGCTATCACAAATTGAGGCCGCATTGAGTCAGTTTTACAGATGATATTAGGGATGGGCGTTAACACTTTGGATTAGTGCTAACGCTTACTGCGCTAAACATCTAATTCGGCGTATTCCGTCATGATTTGCTCTATCCAAGTCGCGATACGCTCGTCGCTTTTGTCGTATTGACTGTCTTCATCTAGTGCCAGACCAACAAACTGACTTTTATCTTCGGTCAGTGCTTTTGACGCTTCAAATTCATAGTCGTCTGAATTTGGCCAGTAGCCTAAAAAGGTGACGCCTTGAGGGGCAATTTTTTCATGTAGCATGCCTAGTGCATCTTGAAACCATTCACCATAACCTTGTTGGTCACCCATGCCGAATAGCGCTATGACTTTGTTGCTCAGATCAACGCCGTCGATATCGTCCCAGTGAGATTCCCAGTCTTCTTGAAGTTCGCCGAAGTCCCATGTTGAGATACCAAAAATGAGGAAGTCAAACTGCTCAGCTTGTTTTAGCGGCTCGTCCTTAATATTAAATAAGGTAATTGTGTCTTTGCCGATGATTTCCTGAATCTTTTCTGCGGCCATTTCTGTGTAACATGTTGTCGAGCCGTAAAATAACCCAATTTGCATTGTATTTATCACTTTCAATTTGACTGGTATTATAGGTGGCAAGTCTACATCATGACGTTAATAATTAATACAGGTACTCTGTGAGCGAACACCAAGCAACTACCCATACACTGTCTGATCTGCAATATATAGAAGCCTTTTTAGATGCGCTATTTTTAGAGCAAGGGCTCAGTGAAAATACCATTGCAGCCTATCGCAGCGACCTTGAAAAGTTTCTCTTATTTATAAAAGCAGAAACCTCGGTGTCTTCTTTACTGGCAATCACAAGCCAAGACGTCGAGGCTTATTTGGCACACAGAATAGACAAGGGCTTAAAAGCAAAGAGTAACGCGCGAGCCATCAGTGCATTAAAGAGATTTTATTTATATTGGTTGCGAGAAAAACAAATCGCGCAGTCTCCACTGGATACTATTGCGCAACCTAAAACAACACCATCGCTGCCAAAAACCTTGTCAGAGCAAGAAGTTGAGGCCTTGTTAAATGCTCCTGATTGTGACGATCCGATGGGGCTGAGAGATAAAGCAATGCTCGAGCTCTTGTATGCCACGGGGTTGCGCGTGACTGAGTTAGTCGGGCTAAGAATGGAGCAAGTCAACATGAGACAAGCTGTTGTACTTGTGCGTGGTAAGGGAGGCAAGGAGCGCTTAGTGCCTATGGGTGAAGAAGCATTGCATTGGATCGAACAATTTCTCAAAAAAGGGCGGGGCTTAATGATCAAGCATGCTACCGATTTTGTCTTTCCATCCAAGCGAGGCATAGGTATGACGCGACAAACTTTTTGGCATCGCATAAAACACTATGCTATTTTGGCAGACGTTAAGTCGCCGTTATCGCCACATACGCTACGTCATGCTTTTGCAACACATTTATTGAATCATGGCGCTGACTTGCGAGTTGTGCAAATGATGCTTGGCCATAGCGACTTGTCGACGACTCAAATTTATACACATGTTGCCAGTGAACGTTTAAAAACATTGCACCAGCAGCATCACCCAAGAGCTTAATTTTTGTTGCTTGGGAATTATTTATGGTTACTCCGGTCTTAGTGAGTAGCACAAAGGGGCGCGTGAACCCCTCAAATAACAGGTTTAGAGAGAACATAATGAAAAAACTAATAGTTGCCGCTTCACTGGCATTGAGCTTTGGCGCTTTCGCTGAGCAAGTTGAGGGTCCTGTCGCACCAACAGCACCAGTAGATCCAATTACAACGCAATTTAGCGGATTAGGTATAACGGTTAAGCAAATCAAAGATAGTCCGCTTGCGGGCTTAAAAACAGTGATCACAGATAAAGGGGTACTGTATTCAAGTGCTGATGGTAAATACCTAATTCAGGGCACTATGATTGATCTTGATAACCGCCGTAATATCACCGAAGACGCGTTGAGTGATGTGCGCCAAAAAGGTATTGCTGAATACGAAGACTCAATGATCGTCTACAAAGCGGAAAATGAAAAACATCAAATCACGGTATTCACAGACATTACTTGTGGCTACTGCCGCAAACTTCACCGTGAACTAGAAGATTACTTAGCAGCTGGTATTACCGTGAAATACCTAGCTTTCCCACGTGGTGGTTTGCGTGGTTCAGGCTATGAAGATTTGAAAAATGTATGGTGTGCAAAAGATGCCGCTGCTGCACTTACTGAGGCGAAAGCTGGTAGTGAAGTGAAACCAGTTGAAAACTGCCAAGCGCCAGTAGCCGAGCACTATCAACTAGGGCAAAGCTTTGGTATTTCAGGAACACCAGCGATCATTCTTGAAGATGGTTCAATGATCCCAGGTTATCAACCTGCAGCAGCTATCGCACAAATGCTAGATGCAAATAGCCCTAAGTCATAATGACTCACGCTTAGCGATGGAGTTCGCGTTGAGAACTCGATAAGATAGCAAGATAAAGAATATAAAAGGCCATTTTGGCCTTTTTTGTTTTGTGAAAAAGTATGCATACAGAAATTAAACCAAGAGAGCGGGTTGATGACAGCCATTTACCGGCTTCACTACATCCCGTGATCAAACAGCTTTATGCTGCCAGAGGGGTTAAATCGGTCGTTGAACTCGATAATAGCGCCGCAACCTTACACGATTTTAAATTATTTAAAGACATCGAGCTTGCAAGCCAAATTCTGGCTGAAGCACTTTCTTTGCAACAACAAGTGTTGATTGTTGGTGACTTTGACGCCGATGGCGCAACGAGCACCGCCGTGTTAATGGAGGGGTTACCTCAGTTTGGTTTTCAGCGTGTGGATTACCTCGTGCCGGATAGATTTAGCTTGGGGTACGGCCTAAGTCCAGCATTGGCCGAGCAAATCGTTGCCATAAAACCTGATTTGGTGATCACCGTAGATAACGGTATTTCCTGTATTCGCGGTGTCGAAATCGTGAAGCAGGCGGGTATTAAAGTGATTGTTACCGATCACCATTTACAAGGTGATGAGTTGCCGATTGCCGATGCGATTGTTAATCCGAATCGTCTTGACTGCGATTTCCCATCTAAGTCTATCGCGGGGGTTGGGGTTGCCTTTTACCTACTGATAGCGCTGAGGCATTACTTAAGAGCGCAAAACTATTTTGTGGAACAAAATGTCGCGATGCCAAATTTGGCGACATTATTAGATATTGTTGCCCTAGGAACCGTGGCTGACGTTGTGGCTCTGGACGCGAATAACCGCACTTTGGTACATCAAGGGCTCGCCCGGATCCGCAGCGGTCAGACGCGACCAGGGATCCAAGCGCTTATCGAGGTTTCTAACCGTAATAATGCTAGATTAAGTGCCAGTGATTTTGGCTTTGCGTTAGCGCCAAGACTCAATGCCGCCGGGCGTCTTGACGATATGAGTTTAGGTATTGCTTGCTTGTTATCGAAAGACATTAACCAAGCTCGCCGTATTGCGTCTGAGCTCGATAGTCTAAATATAGAACGACGCGAGATTGAGCAAAGTATGCAGCAAGAGGCGCAAGCGGTATTGGAGCGTTTGGTACTTAAAAGCCAAGAAGTACCAGATGCCTTGTGTTTGTATCAAGATGATTGGCATCAAGGTGTGATAGGTATTCTAGCGGGACGCTTAAAAGAAAAATATCACCGTCCGTGCATTATTTTTGCACAAGGCGACAACGGCGAGATAAAGGGCTCATGTCGTTCTATTGAAGGTCTACACATGCGCGACCTGCTGGAGTCAATCAATACCCAGCATCCAGAGTTAATTGTAAAATTCGGTGGCCATGCGATGGCAGCAGGACTGACCATTTTAGAGTCTGAATTTGCGCGGTTTAAACAGGTATTCGAACAAAACGTCAGTGCGACGCTGAGCGAAGAAGCAAAGCAAAGCATTCTGTTGACGGACGGTGAACTGCCGGGCGATTGCTTTACCATGGATTTTGCTTTTGAACTACAGCAGGCAGGTCCGTGGGGGCAGCAATTTAGTGAGCCGGTATTTCAGGATGTATTTGAGTTGGTGCAGCAACGTATTGTTGGCGACAAACATCTAAAACTTGTGCTTAAGCATCGCTCGGGTCGATTGGTTGATGCGATAGCATTTAACGTTGACGTTCGGGCTTGGCCAAATCTCCAGGCAACCCATGCTTTATTTGCTTATCAATTAGATATTAATGAGTTTCGTGGTAAATATAATTTGCAGCTCATTGTGCGTGAACTTCAGGCGCAACCGAATTAATAGAGATGTGCGTACTGAGTTTGTTAAAAAACTCCCAAAATTCTCACTTTTAGGGATGCTAAGCGCGGTTATTATTTGATACTATTGGTCGCTTAAATCTATGGTCTGACCCGTTGTCAGACCTGTTTGTGTGAATTCACAAACCGACAAATTTAGTTCTGGAGTAATGGTAAATGTTTGAAGTGAATCCTGTGATTAACCAAATCAAGGAAATTCGCGAACGTACAGAGCTTCTTAGGGGGTATCTTTGACTACGCTCTAAAGCAAGAGCGTTTAGAAGAAGTTAATGCCGAATTAGAAGATCCCGCTGTATGGAATGAGCCGGAAAGAGCCCAAGCACTGGGCAAAGAAAAATCGAATTTAGAAGTGATTGTTGAAACCATCGATAATCTCGTGTCTGGTGCCGATGACGCAGAAGGTCTGGTTGAGCTTGCTGTAGAAGCCGAAGATGAAGAAACCTTCACTGAAGCAGAGCAAGAGGTCAACGGCCTTGTTGAGCAGCTGGAAAAACTAGAGTTTCGTCGTATGTTCTCAGGCGAGCAAGATGCCAACGATGCGTACATCGACTTGCAGTCAGGCTCTGGCGGTACTGAAGCCCAAGACTGGTGTAACATGTTGCTGCGTATGTATTTGCGCTGGGCTGAGGCGAAAGGTTTTAAAGCCGAAATCGTTGAAGCGACCGATGGCGATGTTGCCGGTATTAAGGGCGCAACAGTTAAAGTCACGGGCGAATATGCTTACGGTTGGCTTCGTACAGAAACGGGCGTACACCGCTTAGTACGTAAGAGTCCTTTTGATTCAGGCGGCCGTCGTCATACTTCGTTTGCTTCTGTATTCGTTTACCCAGAAATTGACGACAATATCGAAATCGATATTAATCCTGCAGATCTTCGTATCGATGTATATCGTGCATCGGGCGCAGGTGGTCAGCACGTTAACCGTACAGAATCAGCGGTACGTATTACGCACTTACCAACCAATACGGTAGTGCAGTGTCAGAATGACCGTTCGCAGCACAAGAACAAAGATCAAGCGATGAAGCAGTTAAAGGCGAAATTGTTTGAACTTGAACTGCAAAAGCAAAACGCTGAAAAGCAAGCCCAAGAAGATGCAAAATCTGACATCGGCTGGGGCAGCCAAATCCGTTCATACGTGCTAGATGATTCACGTATTAAAGATTTGCGTACAGGTATTGAAAATCGCAATACCCAAGCCGTACTAGACGGCGATTTAGACAAATTTATCGAAGCAAGCCTGAAATCAGGCCTTTAATCCACAAGCTAAACTAAGAGCTAAACAATGACAGATCACAATCAAGACGAAAATAAACTTATTGCTGAGCGTCGTGGCAAGCTAGATGCGATCCGGGAAAATTGCCCTGCGAATGGCCACCCGAACTCATTCCGCCGCGAAGACTACACACAAGATCTACAAGCTAAGTTTGGTGATAAATCGAAGGAAGAGCTAGTAGAACTTGATCATCATGTTTCTGTTGCGGGTCGTTTGCTTGCGAAACGTGGTCCTTTCTTAGTGTTGCAAGACATGAAAGGTCGTATTCAGGCTTATGCTTCAAAAGACGTACAAAAAGACCTAAAAGAGAAGTATGGTCAATTAGATATCGGCGATATCGTTGGTGTTAAAGGTCCGCTTCATAAATCTGGTAAAGGTGACTTATATGTCGACATGGTTGAGTATGAACTACTGACTAAGTCGCTACGTCCACTACCTGAAAAGTTCCACGGTCTGACTGATCAAGAAGCAAAATACCGTCAGCGTTATGTTGATTTGATCACTAACATGGATACGCGTGAAACATTCCGTATTCGTTCAAAAGTGATTGAAGGTATTCGCCGTTTCTTAGCTGAACGTGACTTTATGGAAGTGGAAACGCCGATGCTACAGGTTATTCCAGGCGGTGCGTCTGCACGTCCATTTGTAACGCATCACAATGCACTAGATATTGATATGTATCTACGTATCGCGCCTGAGCTATATCTTAAGCGTCTAGTGGTTGGTGGTTTTGATCGTGTATTCGAAATCAACCGTAACTTCCGTAACGAAGGTTTATCTACGCGTCATAATCCTGAATTCACTATGATTGAGTTCTATCAAGCATACGCGGATTACAATGATTTGATGAACTTGACTGAAGACATGTTACGCACCGTGGCACAAGACGTGTTAGGCACTACTACGGTTGTTAATACTGTGAAGAATGCTGAAGGCGAAGTGACAGAGACGATTGAGTATGACTTTGGCAGTGCGTTCCAGCGTTTGTCTATGGCTGATGCTATTTTACAATACGGCCCAGATGCTGAAGCACAAGCTGAAATCTTTAAAGATCCAGAAAACCACTTTGAAGCACTAAAAGCATACGCTAAGAAAGTTCACGTTAAGATCCCTGAAAACTGTGTATGGGGCCCAGGTAAGTTCCTATGTGAAATATTCGAAGAAGTCGCTGAGCACAGACTTATCCAACCGACATTCATCACTGAATATCCTTGGGAAGTGTCTCCGCTGGCGCGTCGTAACGATGAAAATCCATTTATCACAGACCGCTTCGAGTTCTTCGTGGGTGGCCGTGAGCTTGCAAATGGTTTCTCTGAGCTTAATGACGCTGAAGACCAAGCTGCACGCTTTGCGCGTCAAGTGGAAGAAAAAGATGCAGGTGACGATGAAGCAATGCACTACGATGCGGATTATATTCGTGCGCTAGAGCATGGTTTACCACCAACAGCAGGTGAGGGGATTGGTATCGATCGCCTTGTGATGTTATTCACAGACTCACCGACTATTAAAGACGTTATCTTGTTCCCACACATGCGTCCTGAAGTACAAGCTGAACAGTAAGTATTTTCACGTAATCTGAAAATACATGTAGAAAAGCGCCTTATGGCGCTTTTCTGTTAATTGCGTAAGATAAATCTCACAGTATTTTTAAATACATAGTTTTATTATGTAGTTATTGCCAACTCCTATTCATAATAAAAGTTGTTTCTCTTTTGAAACTAGATTATCCCAATTTCCTAACTAGTCTTTTTCAAGTTCTAATGCTGCGTTAAAAATAACAAATAGGGAATCCGATAAGATGAGCAATAATGAGTTTGAAAATGTCGATGAGCACGAGCAAGCGAGAATTTTATATTATCGGGCTTGTATCGCTGAGTTTCAGCAGCTTGGTTATCAAGAAGCATTTTTGGACGAAGTTTTGCGTCAACAACGTGCATTAAGAAATACCTACAGCGATCCTAACCCCCTACAAAATGAGTAAAAATTGGCGTTAGTGCCGAGTAACTAAGCAGACTGCACAATCTATCACCATTCAGTGCGTTTTTACAAGAAAAGTATTTGACATATTTTTTCTAACCTATATTATACGCCCCACAAGACGGAGAGGTGGCCGAGTGGCCGAAGGCGCTCCCCTGCTAAGGGAGTATAGGGTTTGTAGCCCTATCGAGGGTTCGAATCCCTCCCTCTCCGCCATTTTTAATGGTTGTCTTGTACGGACGCATAGCTCAGCTGGATAGAGTACCTGGCTACGAACCAGGCGGTCGGAGGTTCGAATCCTCCTGCGTCCGCCACTTTTCTTTAAGTGGTTAAATATAAAGAAAGTTGGAAAACTATACATTCATAACGGACGCATAGCTCAGCTGGATAGAGTACCTGGCTACGAACCAGGCGGTCGGAGGTTCGAATCCTCCTGCGTCCGCCACTTCTCCTTGAGTGGTTAAATAATAAAGGTAGGAAACAGGAAGTCGGAGGTTCACCTTCACAAATTACGTCCTGTGTCCGGCACTTTTCTTTAAGTGGTTAAAATATAAAGAAGTTGGAAAACTATACATTCGTAACGGACGCATAGCTCAGCTGGATAGAGTACCTGGCTACGAACCAGGCGGTCGGAGGTTCGAATCCTCCTGCGTCCGCCACTTCTCCTTAAGTGGTTAAATAATAAAGGTAGGAAACAGGAAGTCGAAGGTTCACCTTCAAAAAATACGTCCTGCGTCCGCCACTTTTCTTTAGGTGGTTAAATATAAAGAAGTTGGAAAACTATACATTCATAACGGACGCATAGCTCAGCTGGATAGAGTACCTGGCTACGAACCAGGCGGTCGGAGGTTCGAATCCTCCTGCGTCCGCCACTTTTCCTCAAGTGGTTAAAGAATGAAAGTAAAAACAGGCGGCCGGAGGTTCACTCTCCACAACATACGTCCTGCATCCACTACTTATCTCAAGTGGTTAAAATAAAGAGATAAACAAGCCGACGAAAGTCGGTTTTTTTGTGTCTAATATCCATGTAGGAGCAGGTTTACCCTGCGAGCTGTTACGAAAGTTGAATACATCGACGCTCGGAGGTTCACCCTGCGATCTATTACGCAAGTTGAATACATCGACGCTCGGAGGTTTACCCTGCGATCTGTTACGGAAGTTGAATACGACAACGCTCAGAGATTCACTACTGCATGATTAAACTCCCGAAACACTTTTCATTTTTTTTCTGACTGATACCCTAATCGCGTATTTATTTAGAGAAAGCATTATATGTTTCAATCACTCAGAATTTGTTTACTACTTGTTTTTTGTTGTGTTCCTTTAACTGTTGAAGCGCTTACATTAGGTGCTGAGCGCGCAGAAGAGTATTTACCTGTGTTAAAAGGTAAGCGCGTCGGATTAATCGTAAACCAAACATCCCGCGTTGACGACCAACATCTAGTTGATTACTTACTTAATAAAGAAGTGGATGTTAAAAAGGTCTTTGCACCGGAACACGGTTTTCGTGGTAATTATGATGCGGGTGCTAAAGTAGATGATGCAAAGGATGTGAAAACTGGGCTACCAATCATTTCGCTTTATGGCAGTAATAAAAAGCCAAGGCCTGAGCAGCTCAAAGATATTGATGTGCTTATTTTTGATATTCAAGATGTGGGGTTGCGCTTTTATACATACATCAGCACTATGCACCTCGCGATGGAAGCTGCAGCCGATGCAAATATTGAATTTTGGGTTTTGGATAGGCCAAATCCAAATATCGCATATGTTGATGGCCCATTATTAGAAAAACCATTTCAATCTTTTGTTGGTATGCACCCCATTCCCGTATTGCATGGCATGACCGTTGGCGAACTGGCGACTATGATTAAAGGAGAAGGGTGGTTAACCTCGCTTACAGCGCTACAGTTACGTGTATTTCCAATGCGAAACTATAGTGGCAGCACTGAATATAGATTGCCGATACCACCAAGTCCTAACCTACCAAACCAACAAGCAATCTACTTGTATCCATCTTTGTGCTTTTTTGAAGCGACACCTATTTCTGTTGGTCGTGGAACGAATTTTCCATTTCAAGTTTTTGGCTACCCAGATCCTAAACTGGGTGAGTTTCAGTTCACACCTAGACCTGTGTTGGGGGCGGCTTCCAATCCTAAATTAAATGGTGTGACTGCGTTTGGCCTGGACTTAAGAAACAGCAATGTACGAGGTTTTGATTTAACTTGGTTTGTTGCTGCATACGCACAGTTCAAACACGAGAATAAAGCGTTTTTTCAGTCCCCCGATTTTCTCGATAAGCTTGCAGGCACGGACAAAATCCGCAAAGCCATTGAGTCTGGCCAATCGGCATCAGAGTTGAGAAAACTGTGGCAGCAGGATGTACAAGACTTTTTAAAGCAGCGGAAAAAGTATTTATTATACCCGAGATTGTAACGGGTTTTCGCTAGAGGTAAACGGCAGCACGAGTCTGCCGAGGGTGGCTTAAGTCTTACTCGCTACGCAATACTTGCATGTTTTCATTGGCCTTATCCACGCGTTTTTGCCAATGCAGGTTTGATTGTGCAAGTGCCGTGAATAAAACATCAATAAGGTAGGCTTGAGAAGTACGAGACAGCATACCTGAATGCTTAAGTGGCTCCCCTTCATTGATGCAATACAGTATCGCATCTGCCATTTCCGCAAGTGAGTGGCTACCATAACGAGAAATGGCAAGACATTTACAACCATTGTCCAATGCTTGATTAGTCAAGGTTAGTAAGCTCTTACTGGTTCCTGTATTGCTAATCACAATAAAAAGATCGTCTTTCCCCATCGTTGCAATAAAGCTAGAGGCGCTGATTTCATCAACCTGAGCAATTGCCGGAATACCAAGCTTTTGGAGTTTCCAAGTTAAATCTTGGGCCATAGTGAAAGTACTACCAAGTGCACACACAATGACTTTTCGTGCGGTCTTCACCAACTGAATTGCGTTCTCAAACTGTTTTGCTGAGTTAAGTTTTCGAGTTTCGGAAATAACATTTTGCTGTTTTAGTTGTAATTTATCTGCGATTAACTCGATGGAGTCATTACTGGAAATTAACTCATCAATTGGTGCGCTGGTATCCGTTTGCTCGTTGAGCGCATCAACAACGGCAAGTTTAAATGCTGGAAATCCTTTATAACCCAGCTTTTGGGCAAATTTTACGACGCTAGATTGGCTGACACCGGCTTCGCGTGCCAGCTCAACGGAAGAAAGCGCACGGATTTTATCGCCCGAGTTCAAGGTAAAGTCAGCAAGCTTTGCTTCACTATTTGATAGTGATGGACGAAGTGCTTTTATTTTGACAAATGTAGACATGCGATACTCAATCCGAACTAAATTAATCTGTCCATATTATAGGTTCAATTGGAACGTTACGATAGACCAAAAAGGAATATCATTGCACAAAACACACTCATTGTACCAGTATTGGGGTTAAATGTTGACTTAAATTTAATTTAGTCGCAAAGACTTGGTGTTTTAAACCGCTTAACTTAAGCTAAGTGTTTTGAATTTATAGATTAAACTATATGGCTTGGTACTCGATTTTGCCACCTTTGATTGCAATTGCAGTCGTGTTTTGGCGTAAAGAAGTGATTATCGCATTGATTTTAGCGCTAGTTTCTTCCGAATTTTTATTGGCTCTACATGGTCAGCAGTCGCTAATTGCAGGCACATTCGTAGGCAGTATTGAACGTGTTATTGAGGTTGCGACATCGGCAGGTAACAGCCGAATCTTGATTTTTAGTATAGTGATCGGTGCATTGCTCGCCTACATCAGAGAGTCTGGTGGAGTTGCTGCAACGGTGAATATGCTGCTTAATCGAGGTGTCGCTAAAAGTAAACGTCAGGTTGGCTTACTAACCATGTTTACTGGCACGGCAGTGTTCATCGAATCAAATATGAGTGTACTAACCTCTGGTATTGTTGCGAGGGGACTATTTGATAAGTTCAAAATGAGTCGGGCTCGTTTGGCTTATATCATCGATAGTACTAGCGCTCCTGTATGTATTTTGATTTTGCTTAATGGTTGGGGTGCTTATGTGCTTGGATTGCTGAGTAACTACGAACTTGAGCAGTCGGCAGTGAGTATTTTATGGGGTAGTGTCGCGTTTAATTTTTATGCGATTATTGCACTGTTAATTGTTCTCTATACGATTGTCTTTGATAAAGTTCATGGACCGATGAGGGCCGCAGAGCAAGAGTTAAAGCACCATACAGCTGAAATAAGTAGTGGGCCAAGTGCCACCAAATCGCGTTATATGCTGATCCCTTTGTTAACGCTGATTGTAAGTATGATTGGATTTATGTTTTGGACAGGCAATGGTGTATTGGCAAATGGTAGTGGCTCTAAGTCAGTACTTTATGCCACAATTTTAGCTTCAACCGTTGCGTACCTGCTGCTTTTAACTGGTAAGAGGTTTAGTCATCATGAGCTAATGGATGTTGGCTTTAAGGGGATGGGGGAGCTGCTGCCATTAGTAAGCATTGTGTTACTCTCTTTGACTTTAGGCGCAAGTCTAAAAGAGTTGGGAACAGGCACTTTTGTTGCGTCTTTAGTTGGTGACTATCTGCCTATTTACTTGATAGTGCCTGTACTCTTTATTACTGGTGCAATCATGTCATTTACAACAGGTACATCATGGGGCACCTTCGCCATATTAATACCGATTGGTGTACCACTGATTCAAGCGCTAGGCTTGCCACCATCGCTTGTGCTTGGTGCCATCTTAAGTGGTGGGATATTTGGCGATCACTGCTCGCCTATCTCAGATACCAGCGCGGTATCGGCACTGGCATCTGGATGTGACTTACTGACTCATGTTAAAACCCAGTTACCTTATGCATTGGTGGGTGGGGTATTAGCAATTATCTGCTTCTTTATTGCCAGCCTTATTATGATTTAAGAGTAAGTGCCAGTTAGGGGCAAGCCAAAACTTGGTTTTGCCCCGTACTTTCAATAGCAATAATTTGCCCGTTGTTGGCGGTCGACAGTGCTAGCATAACTGGCGTATTAAAATTGATAACACTAGTTTTTGGCTGTGGCATCACGCTAAGTAAGCTTTGTTTTAACTCGATGAGAGTATGGGTATTACACTCTTCAATTAACCAAGCATCATCGTTAATCGCAACGAGTCGACCGTAACGCTGTTCTTGAACTTGTTGTTGCGCAGCCTCAAATCTAGCATCCAGCACTTTTTTCTGTTCATCTATACGGGCAAGATACTGACCTTGCTGTAGCTCATGCGTTTCGATGTGTTGAAAATCTCCATAACTGACTAAATGAGCACTTGAGTTATATTCTTTATCAATATCAACATGTTGATTTTGATACCATAAGGTGAAAAGTAAAGCGACTGAACAAGTAACCGCGCTCCACTGCCAAGTTTCTATACGACCCAAAAAATGATGGGCAAAGCTAACTAGTCGCACCTTGATACGAGTAGCCAAAGTTAACGGTTTGTCCTGCTTGTTAGCTTGGTAAGCCGCTTTTAACTTGGCGTCAAATTTGTCTAAATTACTCATGATTTTCACCCACTTGAGACTTTAGTGTCTCTTTTGCGTATCTAATTCGAGTTTTTACAGTCTCTTGTGTGGCCCCTACAATTTGCGCTATTTCAGCTAAGCTGAACCCCTCTAACTGTAAGCTTAGCGCCTCTTTTTGTAATAAAGGAAGTGTAGCAATTTGCTGGTATAGCCACTGTTCCTCCGATGTTTTTGTAAACTCATTGGAGTTGGTCATACCTACTTTACTATCAGTCAACTCAGAGAGTTTACCTGATGCTCTGATTGAATCGATTAGCAGGTTACGTGCAATGTGAAACAAGTAAGCCTTGGGGTGGCCCTGCTGTCGATAAGCGCTTTTCTTTTCGATGACTTTTAGCCATGTTTTTTGACATATATCTTCTGCCGACGCCGCCTGTGTTTGTGTTTTCAGAAAGTGAAATAAATCACTTTGATAGCGCTCAATGACTTGCTCGAGGTATTTTACTTTACCCGTTGTTGCATATTCATAAAGCGGATCTTCTACGTTGCTGATGGCGCGAGCACGCCACATTTTCAAGCTACTCAGCATAGGTAATCCTAAGTCTCAAGGGTCAATAGACCCTAATATCAATAAGCTAAATTAAGAAGTTTACTTCGTGACTCAGCGACTCAAATTGATTACATATCAATGGCTGTTACTGTTCCAGTGTAAACTCTAATACAACGCGCTGAGCGTATTGCGGTTGCGGTTTTCCATCAACAATAAGTGGTCTATATTTCCATTTCCTTAGTGCTCTGACAGCAGCCTGATCAAATACTCTTTTAGGTTCCGCATTCGTCACTTTAACATCAATCACTTCGCCTTGTGGAGAAATGGCAAACTCCATTTCTACCCAGCCTTCCACTCCATCTCTCGCAGCCGCAGGTGGATAGTTAGGGTTGCTTCTAACAAGTGGAGTCGCTTGCCCATCGGTGGAGAATTGCAGCGTCATTGTGTTAGTAAACTTACCTAAATCTAAGCTAGGTGTCTCGCTACTAATTTGTAGATTCTCTCCTGTATCAACGATATTTTCAGTAGGTCTAATCGGGGCCGTTATTGGTTTTGGTGGTTCTGGCATTATCCTTTTTTCTTCGACTGGAGAGTCCTCTCTATCCGCTGCAATAGTAAGATCAAATACTTCTATGTCGATAATGGGGCGAGTGAGTTCTTGAGAAACCAAGTTTTGCATAAAGCCAAAGGTGGCAAAAGTAATAATAACTGCGCCAACAAGCGATAGTGCGAGTTTTGGAATTGCTGAATTAGGCTGTTGAAGAGTGGCTAATGTCGTCATGATTTTATCCCCGTTATGTTGTTCTCGTAAATAGAACGTTTGGGTAACGGAAACGGGGTGAAAGTTTTTAGATTTTTTTGATATGTATCTTGGTTTGGTCACAGGCCTTGGATTACAATGCACGAGGAGCAGAGTACATTATTTAATTTTTCGTGATCATAGGTTGTTATGAAGTTAGTTGAGATCAACAAGGCGCGTTATCGCAAACATCTAAATCAAGTTATCATTGCTTGCGTTGCAGCGCTAACAATCGGTAGTTTAGGGGTTGCTCAGTTATTGATCCAATTATTTCCTGATGTAGATGGTAGCCATTTTCATTGGAATTTAACTGGTGTAGTCGTGACCTGCATCGTTATTGGGCTCGTGCTCAAAAAGCATAAAGCGCACCCCTTTATGACCGAAGTAAGTTATGTGTGGGACTTAAAGCAATCACTGAACAAAATCACTCGTAAAATGGCGAAGTTAAAACAGGCTGCGCAGCAGGGGGATGTGGACGCGATGACGGCGATTCAGTATAGCTATGCGGGATCTCGTCAGCTATGGCAATTGGATGACAATACCATAACGATGGATGATTTGGCGATGTGGCAAGCGGAGCTGGATTCACTGGCTAGCAAATATCAAGTTGAAATAAAAGCAGAAAACTATAAAGAAACGATGTTGAAACAGTACTAACAAAGCGGCTTGATTCGGCGTTAAACTTTTTCACAATTTTTAATGTGACACTAATGTGTCAGAACGGTAATATAACAGTCGAATTTTCTATTAAAGGAACAATTTGAACTGTGCTATTGCGTCATCAGTTTCACCAGTTCGGCTGGTTGGTTCTTATCAACTCTCTTTGCTCAATCTTAATTACCATAAACGTTGTAAATACCAACCCTGCCGATTATCAAGGACTGACATTATTTTACGTTTCCGTATCAACGTGGAGCCATATGGCTTTACTCACAGCATTAGTGAGTATTGTCGCTATGCCTTTAGTATGGTTACAGTCAAATAAAGTGAGATCCGTATGCTTTGCTTTATTTTATGCATTGTTTTTCGTAGCACTTATTGCAAATAGCTTGTGCTTTGAGCTTTACAAGTTTCATATTAACGGTGTTATTGTCGATATGCTGCTTGCAGGCCAAGTTATTGAGCTCTCGCCAATTGCATGGGCTCAAGCGATAGCCATTTTTGTTATGATATTTGTTTTCCAGTTTTACCTGTCAACGTGGTTAAGTAAAGCCCGAGCCGTAATGCAGCTGCGTTTTGGTCGAAAGTTTACCAGCGTAACCATTTTTGCGCTGTTGGCGAGCAATACTATTCATGCTTGGGCAAGTGCGACGGTATATCAACCGATCACAGGGTTCAGTAAGTACTTACCCCTCTACAAACCCGCAACAGCAAACTCCTTTTTGCGTAGATATGATTTGCTAGATGAAGCTGCATTGGCGCAGCAGAAATCCATGTCTTTAACACAAGGACAATTTAACTATCCTTTACAACCTATTGAAGTAGAGCCAGTTAAGAAGCCTCTTGATATTGTTTTTGTGGTGCTGGACTCATGGCGGTATGATGCTTTTACAGCGCAAGTGACTCCCAATATTTGGCGATTCTCACAACAGGGAGTGGTCTTCAATCAACACTTCTCTACTGGAAATTCTACACGTACAGGGATAACCGGGTTATTTTATGGCTTGCCAGGCACCGCTTGGCAGGACATTTACAACAATCGTGTTACGCCGTTATTGATGGACAGAATGCGGGAGTTGAACTACCAACTTGGAATATTCTCTTCTGCTCAGCTTGTTCGCCCTGAGTTCAATGAAACAGTCTTTGCCAACATTATAGGCTTGAAAACACATACTGAAGGTGATGACGTTTTAGCTAGGGATGAGCAGATCACCAAAAATTGGGCTAAATGGTATGCTAATAAAGATCCAAACCAGCCGTCTTTCAGTTTTCTCTTTTATGATGCAATCCATGGCTACGCAGTTCCTGAGGGTTACCATGCCGGGTTTGAGCCAATGCACGGTCCCATTAACCATATGTTATTGGACAACGATTATGATAGAGAACCAATTTTAAATCGTTATCTTACCAGTACACACTTTGTAGATAGTCTTGCTGAATCGGTATTAGCGCAGCTTGATATAGAGAATACACTGGTGATTATCACGTCAGATCATGGTGAAGAGCTGAATGACAACAAGCTTAATTACTGGGGACATAATAGTAATTTTACTGAGCCGCAGATAAAGGTGCCATTTATTGTTGTTGGACCAAAAAGCGAAAAGTGGCAGCATTGGCAAGCCTCAAATGTGATAACCAGTCACTTAGACCTGGCTCCGACGTTGATGAATGAGTACTTAGGGATTAAAAACACACCTGAAGAGTATAGTACGGGTTATAACCTAACCGGGCCCGTTAAAGAGAGAAATTGGTTACTACTTAGTAGCTACAACAAATATGCGGTTGTGAGTAAGCAACAAATTATTGAAGTCTCGCCCATGGGAACTTACGAGACGCTCGATGAAACTAACAGGCCATCAGAGCAAGAGCCAAACTTTGAATATATTCAAGAGGCAATGCAGCAGATAAGTCACTTTCAGTAGATAAAGGCAAGTTAGGTGTGCTGGTGGACTGTCGTACATCGGTACACACTAATACCAATTAGTCTTAATACTTGCTCAATTTGAAGGAGTAAATCTGACGCTAACAGCGTTAAAAATTTCTCGTTTAGAATAACTAAATAGCAAAATTTTCGCCTAGTTATCGACAAGATTCTCTCGCTTCAAAATAGATCACTTAATTAAGCGAATTGGTATAACTTGAGCGGTAGGACTAAGCGCTTAACGAGTAAAATTGAAAGGCGTTTTTCTTGTCTTTTTTTACCGTATACATAGCGACATCAGCACACTCAATTAATTGGCTTAGCTCAACCGCGTCTCTTGGATAGCTTGCAATACCTATGCTCGCGCCAACTCGCAGTGGCAGTGATTTCCCCTCTGGCGTTTGCCAAATCATCTCGGTGTTTATCGCCTCTAGCAGGTTTTCAGCGATGCGCTGCAACTTTTCATTTTTAGCGCAGTGCAAGGCAATTAAAAACTCATCACCTCCCCAGCGACAAACCACATCTTGTTCTCTAACCTGAGTACTAATTTGAGTGGCGATATGCTTTAACATAGCGTCGCCGGCGTTATGGCCATAAATATCATTGATTGGTTTAAACTCATCTAAATCAATAATAAATAAGCTAAACGGAGTTTCGGTATCTAACCACTCGTTGATCTTGATCTCAGTACCATGGCGATTATAGAGGCCTGTTAGCTTATCGCGGTTAGCCTTTTTATTGAGTTCTTGAAACACGGTTTTTCTCAGCGTGATATCTGATAAAAACACCTGTAAATAGAATTGTCCGCTGCTTTCCACTCTCAGCATGATGACACTCAGCCAAACAGGTTGTTCGGTCATAGGGTTAATAAACTCAAACTCTGATTGAGTTGGCTGGTTAAGCTCCAAGGTATGCTCCGTAAAGGTGTAGAGAATATCCGGAGTTTTGCAGTAGCGACCGAAGCTTTCGGGAAAATATTCATCAAGGTCAATTGCCATACCTGCCAGCAAATCACAAGCGGCATCATTAGCTAATATCACTTCACCTTTGTCTTTTACCAGTAGAGTGGGAGAAGATGAGCGCTCAAACATGAGTCTAAAGCGCTTCTCAAGGATTTCGATGTCAGCTCGTAGTTGCCGTTCTTGCTCGAACATAGAAGCGGTTTTTGCAATAAGTTGATTGGTATTGCTCGCAATATCACCGATTTCACTTGATTCATGTCCTTTAGGCACGACTAAATCCAATGGTGCTCCGGGAATAACCTTAGCAATTTGACTACTTAAGTTACTTAGGGGTTTCGTCACTATGAAGTGTGTAACAACGGTAAAGATGATTAAGATAGGGATGATGACGACCAACAAAGTTTGAACGCTTGAACGAGCGATATCTCTAGCACTTTGCTCGATAAAAATGGAATTTGGTTGAATATAGATCTCACCAACGATTTCACTCAATAAAAACGGATGATTAAGCTTAATAATGGTAGCATTTTGCGGCTTAAATCCTACGCTTTGAGCGAGCCACTTTTCTTCACTTTTGATTGCGGCAGAAGAGATAACGTCGTTACTGACTAGGCCATTAATAACTTCTACAGCAAGGTCTTTGTCATTGAGATAAGTTGCAATAGAGGAAGAAGATGACACGGTTTGGCCAATTTGCCCGATAATAGTATTAGAGCGCCGAAGTTCACGCTCAACAATATGGTCGTGATATAACTTAGCGTAAAGCATTGAAAAAATTAAAGTCGAGACAACAAGCACGAGTGCTAGTCGCACGATCAGCCCATATTTAGTCATCGATTTGGTAAATTACCTTCACATCACCGGTCACAAAGTCTGCTGGAACATAGCCGATTGCATTTGGCGTATTTCTGATATTTTCAAGTATAGTCGACGGTGAGGAAAATGACTGAGGGGGAGAAACTTTGCCGCTGAATTTTATTCTTGACCAATAGGCGTTGATTTGGCTTTCATTACGTCCTGTCAGTGCCAGAAAAAAAGGGCCTCTTAAAGGGTGTGATTTTTCGTAGTCATAGGTCACGGCCATATCGCCGTTGGGAAAAGCAACGTATTTTCCCATGTACATGTCTATCAGTTGGCGCTGCGATATCGACTCGATGGGGTTGTCTTTGTTAACGATGACGGCAATATCGGCTGTTGCTGAAATTGGGTAAGAAACAAGGAAGAAAACAGCAATAAGTAACCTATTCATCAGAACACCCAATTAAAACTAAGCGTAAAGGTGTTGAAGGAAAGGTCAGGATCACTAAATTGCTCTGTATTGTGAAGGTAGAAAGCGCTGGGCAAATGGTCAGCAGAGGTATGTTTCCAATTGAACTTTAGCGCTAATGTTGGGCTCAATTCACGTCGCCACGTTAGGGAAGTGCTATGCTGATCCAGTTGATAAAAACCAGAGTGCATGGAAGCCGCCTCGTAAATTTGCATTAATTCAGGTAATGGGACGAGTGGACCAGGCTCTACACTTGGCTCATTATCGGACTTGGCAACTGAGTAGGTGAAAGACAAGGTATTTAAATCAAAGCGCTTGCCCAGAGTGATGTAGCCTGCTTTTAAGTGGTTGAGCACGCTGGAGTTGGAATCCGTCAGCGATATTTCACTCTGTAGTAGCCAATTTGAGTCATCGTATCTCATACTGACTGCGCTGTAGGTGAAGCGCTTGTCGATGATATAAAGAGAATCGATAAGCTCATTTTTGGTTGGCCAAACTTGTAGGGGAACTTGCGTGAGTGCATCGCGTAATTGCTTTTGCTGCTCGTGTTCATTAGCTGCTTGTGTTGTTGTATAGTTGGCTCTAAACAGCCAATTTAACGTTTCGTACTGTACCGCTACACCCAAGATAGATTTAAGTTCTACATTCCAAAAAAACTCATAATCGCTGTAGATAGGTGACTCGGAGCGCCCCCAATATGCCTTGATACTGGCGATGCCCTGATCAAGCGGCGTGCGGTACTGCATGTCAACGCCATCCAAGTTCTGATGTGGGATAATAGAGTAAAATTCAACGGGAGGGTGTTCCATATCCATCGAGTAGCCGATATCTCGATATTCAGTCATTAAGAATAGATCTAACCCGGTACGTCCTGCCCGGAATTGCCAGTTTGAGTTTAAGTGGTAACGTAAAAATGCCAGTTTAATAGCGTTTTTCACTCGGTCATCATGTTGTTCTTTTAACAGCAGCTGTCCAACAAGCTCCAAGTTATCACTAGCATGCCATTCGGCTTGTAGGCCCAAAGATGAAAATGAAAAGTCGAGTTCATCTCTTTCTACACCGTGCGGTTGTGAAATGGACTCTCTGATTTTGGCAGTATGGGAGTCTGTTTTAACCGCCTTGAGCGTAGCAAAGCCACTGAAATCGATGTCAGAGCCGTAGCTGAATGTGGTTAAAAATAGTAGGCAGATAAAAACAGAGCGCATGAGTTATAAATGTTTTCGCTTTCCTTTTTATATAGCCTAGTTCGAATTTTGACATTTACCAATGCGATGTCCGTCTTGCCCTTGTATAATGAACTTAGAGACACCATATCCCATTTATGGTAGCATATTGTTATATTATCACATTAGGCAAGATTAAGACGTGGCAGAAGTAAGAGCGAGAGTCGGGCTGAATGTAGGGCAGCATAGTAATATCCCTGCAGAAATAGTTTCTTTTTCAGGGCTAAAAGACGGCCAAGAACATGTTGCGCTGGTATTTAATAGCGCAGACAGTCAGCAGCAAATTCCCCTAATTCGTATGCACTCAGAGTGTTTAACCGGCGATGTCTTTCATTCTTCTCGTTGTGATTGTGGCGAACAGTTAAATGAATGTATCGAGGCGATGCATAAACAAGGCGGCATTTTGTTATATTTGCGCCAAGAAGGTCGTGGCATTGGCCTGTACAATAAAATCGATGCTTATGTATTGCAATCACAAGGGATGAACACCTACGAGGCAAATAACCACCTCGGCTTTGAAGATGACTTAAGAGATTTCTCTGATGCCGTGTTGATGCTTCAGGCGCTCGGATTAAACCACGTTAAGTTAATGACGAATAATCCAAGAAAGCTAAAGGCGCTGAGAAATGCGGGTATTACCGTCGATGAAGTAGTTGGCACTCAGGCACACGTTAAGGCAGGGGTTTCTGGTAATGAACAGTATCTAAAAACGAAGATCCAACACGGTGCCCACATGCTGGATATCAAAAAGATATCAAAAGCGGATTAGCCTAAGCGTATATGCTTATCACAACAAGCCGACTAGGTAAGTGCTTCGGTTGGCTTGTCATATCAAACATTCTATTCTCTTTCCAATCCCTTAAAACTTAAGATGTCCAAGTAGGTTACGTCTACCGCCAGTATTTGTTTAAAATATGCTAAAAAGCGCTGACAAATCCGCCTTTCATGCCTTTTCACTCGACGCGGTAATCAGTATAATCAAAGACGTTATAGCTTAAATTAAGTGGACTATGTCGACACCAATTAGAACATTCAAAGCAAGCATGGGCGTGCAGTGGCTAAAAGCCGGGTGGGCAATTTTCAAAACCCAGCCTATGACTTTCATGCTGATGTACATTTTCATGGCGGTAGTAAGCCTATTACCCCTGTTCGCACCTATTTTTCATATTATCGCAGCCTTGTCTGGTCCTTTTTTAAGCGCTGGCTTCTATCTTGCCGTTATCAATAAACAGATCAATAAACCAATAAAGTTGGCTGACATTTTTGAGCCTTTTGCAGCGAAAGGCCGCCGATTACACTTGTTCCGAGTTGGTATTTATCAAATGGCAGGTGCACTGTTGCTGACTATGGTTGCCGGTGTGCTATTTAGTGATGTGGCGACTGCACTCGAGAGTGTTGGCCCAAACACCGATCCGAATGAACTTATCGGACTTATCGCGGGCAATATTAGTTTTGCCGAAGTTGCCGTATTTGTGATTGCACAATCGGTCATTATGATGGCCTTTGCTTTTGTTGTGCCTCAGGTCTTTTTCCAAGGTGAAAAACGTATTTTTCACGCGATGAAGTGCTCGCTTGCCGCTTTTTATCATAATATGGCTGCGCTGAGTATTTACGGCTTAGTCGTCGCAGCGCTTATCGTCGCGTCTATACCGCTATCGATGATCCCGGCGATTATTATCATGCCAGTCGCCATGATAGGCTTTTTTGTTTCTTTTCAGGCGATGTTTATGCCAATTATCGTTGAAAAGAAGGAAAATGATGAAAATGCTAACATCTCTCAGTCTGACTCAGGACGCTTTGACGCCTGATGGACGAACAAGAAGTTAAAAAGCTAAAAAACTATGCGGTTTGGTTATTGTCGAGACAAGAGTACTCTGAGTTAGGATTGACGCAAAAGCTACTGCAAAAAGGGGCTACAGCGGCAGTCGCGGAGCAATTGGTATCTTGGCTAAAGTCGCTCGATTACGTTAATGACAACCGCTATGCAGAGAGCTTTTTAAACCGCCAGATTGCAAAAGGACTTGGAGAAAAGCGTGTATTAATGGATGCAGGGCAAAAGGGTGTGAGCCGAGAGACTTTGCATACGCTAATCGCTGAGCGTGAAATTGATTGGTACATGCAAGCCGCAAAAACCTATGAAAAAAAGTACGGTCTTTGCGCACAACCGATAGAATATAAAGAAAAAACTAAGCGCGTACGTTACATGAGTTATCGTGGCTTTAGTTTTGATGAAATAGATTTTGCAATTGAAGCTGCAATGACTGCAGCAGAGCAAGAAGAAATAAAGGGTGAATGATCACATGCAGCATATGACTACCGCACAAATCAGGCAAAGCTTCTTAGATTTCTTTGCTAAACAACAGCACCAAGTGGTGCCTTCAAGCTCGTTAATTCCGGGTAATGATGCCACCTTACTGTTCACCAACGCTGGTATGGTGCAGTTTAAAGATGCCTTCTTGGGTGCGGAAAAACGCCCTTATACGCGAGCAACCAGTTCACAGCGCTGTGTTCGTGCTGGTGGTAAACATAACGACCTTGAAAACGTAGGTTATACCGCAAGGCACCATACTTTCTTCGAAATGCTAGGTAACTTTAGCTTCGGTGACTATTTTAAAACCGACGCAATTAAGTTTGCTTGGGGTTTCCTTACGGATGTGATCAAGCTGCCAAAAGAAAAGCTACTAGTCACGGTTTACCATGAAGACGACGAAGCATTTGAGATCTGGTCAAAACAAGTTGGTGTTCCTGAAGACAGGATCATCCGTATTGCAACGGCGGATAACTTTTGGTCAATGGGCGACACGGGTCCTTGTGGTCCTTGCTCTGAAATCTTTTATGACCACGGCGAACACATTTGGGGTGGACCACCGGGCTCACCAGAAGAAGACGGTGATCGCTTCATTGAGATCTGGAACTTAGTATTTATGCAGTACAACCGTCATGCGGACGGCACAATGGAACCGCTGCCAATGCAGTCGGTTGATACTGGCATGGGCCTTGAGCGTATCTCTGCAATTATGCAAGGTGTGCACTCAAACTATGAGATTGATCTGTTCCAAGCGCTGATTAAAGCAGCTGCAAAAGTAACAGATGCTCAAGATTTAGAAGATAAATCACTACGTGTAGTAGCTGACCACATTCGTTCGTGTGCGTTCCTTATTGCTGACGGCGTTATGCCATCGAATGAAGGTCGTGGTTACGTGCTACGTCGTATCATTCGTCGTGCAGTTCGCCACGGTAATAAACTCGGTGCAAAAGGGGCATTCTTCTATAAGTTAGTTGCTGCACTTGCTGAGCAAATGGGTGAAGCTTACCCTGAATTAGTGAAGCAACAAGCAATTATCGAAAAAGTATTGCGTATTGAAGAAGATCAGTTTGGTAAAACCTTAGACCGTGGTTTAACTATTCTAGAGGAAAGCCTAGCTGGTATTGAAGGTGACGTTATTCCAGGCGATTTGGTGTTCAAACTGTATGACACTTACGGTTTCCCTGCAGACTTAACGGCAGATGTGGCGCGTGAGCGCTTTATGACGATCGACGAGCGCGGCTTCCAAGCATGCATGGAAGAGCAGCGTAAAAAAGCGCAAGCGGCTGGCAAGTTCGGTGCAGATTACAACGAGCGCTTGAAGTCTGATAAAAACACTGACTTTAAAGGCTATGACGCTGAGCACTATACCGGCACTGTGGTTGAAATCTTTAAAGAAGGTCAACATACCAATACTTTAGAAGATGGTGAACAAGGTGTGGTTATCCTTGACCGCACGCCTTTCTATGCTGAGTCAGGCGGCCAAGTTGGTGATACGGGTGTACTAAAAGTGGCTAACGGCGAGTTTGTCGTTACTGACACACAAAAGTTAGGTAATGCATTTGCACACTATGGTCATGTGGTTGGTCGCATTGGTGTTAACGATAAAGCCGATGCACGTATTGATGCTGAGCGCCGCGAGCGAGTGAAGAAAAACCACACTGCAACGCACTTAGTACATAAAGCACTGCGTGATTTATTGGGTGATCATGTTACTCAAAAGGGCTCATTGGTACTGCCAGATCGTTTGCGTTTCGACTTTTCACACTTTGAAGGCGTCACTAAAGCACAGTTGCAGCAAGTAGAAGATGCAGTGAACGCAGAGATCCGCCGTAACTTTGCTCTGCAAACTGAGTTGATGGATATCGATGCTGCCAAAGACAAAGGAGCGATGGCGCTCTTTGGTGAAAAGTACGATGATGAAGTTCGAGTCGTTTCAATTGGTGGGTACTCAATCGAGCTTTGTGGTGGTACACACGTGAAGCGCGCTGGTGATATTGGTCTCTTCAAGATTGTATCAGAAGGCGGTATCGCAGCGGGTGTTCGTCGTATCGAAGCAGTAACAGGTGCTGATGCTATCGCTTATGTTAATGAGCAAGAGCAAGTGCTTTCTGAAATTGCGGCTTTGGTTAAGGGTGATACCTCATCAGTGCTAGAAAAAGTATCTGCGCTACTTGAAAAGTCAAAAGGCCTTGAAAAGCAAGTTGCTCAACTAAATGACAAACTAGCAAGTGCCGCGGGTGCAACGCTACTTGACTCTGTAACGGAAGTGAATGGGATTAAATTGCTCGTAGCGAACGTTGCAGGAACTGAGTCTAAAGCACTGCGTGGCATGGTCGATGATCTGAAGAACAAGATTGGCTCAGGTGTCATTGCGCTAGGTGTAGCAAATGGCGATAAAGTAAGCCTAATCGCTGGCGTAACGAAAGACTTAGTTGGTCAGGTAAAAGCAGGTGAGCTAGTTAATCACATGGCTTCTCAAGTCGGTGGTAAAGGTGGCGGTCGTCCTGATATGGCGCAAGCTGGTGGTTCACAACCAGAAAACCTAGACGCAGCACTAAACAGTGTTCCAACTTGGTTAAATGAAGTAACGCAGTAATCAGCAAGTGGCGCTGATTGTACAAAAGTTTGGCGGCACCTCGGTAGGTTCGGTAGAGCGTATTGAGGCGGTTGCTGAACACGTTATCAAAACGCAACAACAAGGCCACCAAGTGGTGGTCGTGTTGTCTGCAATGTCAGGCGAGACAAACCGTCTCATTTCCCTTGCCCAACAAATCGATGCTCGTCCCAGTTCTCGTGAGCTAGATGTGTTGATCACCACCGGCGAACAAGTTTCTATCGCGTTATTGGCGATGGCCATCATTAAGCGTGGGCATTCTGCCGTGAGCTTACTTGCCGATCAGGTTGGTATTAAAACCGATAACATGTTCTCTAAAGCGCGGATCACAGAAATAGACACGACCCGCTTAAAGCAAGAGCTTGAGCATAACCGAATAACCATTATTGCCGGATTTCAAGGACGCGATGAAGAAGGCAATATCACCACGTTGGGGCGTGGTGGTACAGATACCTCAGCAGTTGAAATCGCAGGGGCTTTGCAAGCAGACGAATGTCAGATATATACTGATGTCGACGGTGTGTACACTACCGATCCACGAATAGAGCCAAATGCAAGGCGTCTATCACATATTACTTTTCCTGAGATGTTGGAGCTGGCAAGTGTAGGCGCTAAAGTTTTGCAGATCCGTTCGGTTGAAGCGGCCGGTCGATATAATGTACCACTGCGCGTACTTTCTTCGTTTTCTCCTGATAACGGCACCTTAATTAGCTATGAGGAAGGTAAGATGAAAAACACTAAAGTGGTCTCTGGGGTAGCGAGTGTCAAAGACGAAGCGCTTATCTTAGTTAACAATGTAGATGCAAAACCTAGTAATCTTGCCAATATACTTTCTCTTCTTGGTGAGCATAATATCGAAGTCGATATGATTAACCATTTGAACCACAGTGAGAAAAAAATAGACTATGCTTTTACTGTGCACGCAAATGATTGTATTCTGGCGGAAGAAGTTTTAGCGCAACATGCACAAAATTTAGGTGGCGCAACGGTAGAGGTTAATGCTAACGTGGCAAAAATCTCAGCGGTTGGCATCGGGATGAAATCTCATTCAGGTGTTGCTGGTCTCTTTTTTATGGCATTGGCCGAAGAAAATATTCACACTCTATTAGTATCTACATCAGAGATAAAAATCTCGGCACTAGTAGAAGAAAAATATTTAGAGCTAGCTGTACGGGCTTTACATGCCAAATTCGAATTGGAAAGTACTGAGTAAAAGAAGTTTTTGCTTACTTTTCTGGGAACTTTTATTTAAAATGGATTTGACGCGGAATCTTTTAAATTTTGGAATAACAGGAGCAAGAGAATGCTAATACTAACTCGTCGAGTAGGTGAAACCCTGATGATTGGTGATGAAGTGACTGTAACAGTACTAGGTGTTAAAGGTAACCAAGTACGTATTGGTGTAAATGCGCCTAAAGATGTTTCAGTTCACCGTGAAGAAATTTACATGCGAATTCAGGCTGAGAAATCTAGCCCGGGCAATATGTAATTGACCAAATACTGAATTACGATGTTAGTTAACATGGTTTGACTGGCATAAAAAACCCCGCCACTGCGGGGTTTCTTATTTCTGGCTTTGCTCAGACAAAAAAGCAATCGCTCCTTCGTTAAGTCCAGATTTACTGATATAGCTCGGTTTGTTTTGGTGAAACACCAAAAAACCTCTATTCGTTTCAACGAGTTTATCTAAGTCGTCAAATGGGTAAGAAAATTCGGCATGTGTCGCTTTGGTGTTAATACCTATTTTAGAGATTGAAACCTCGACGATATTGCCGGCAGCGCGAGAATATGACTGTCTTATCACCCACCAAGCTTTGCGATAGTAGAAAGCAACGCATTCAACTACAGCCAATAGAATAAGAAAGTTCCCGACGTAGTGCTCCTGCAAACCGTAAATAGCAAACAGCCCCAGTGTAATTAGCAGTACAAGCAAGCCATATTTCGGTTTAACAGCAAGCCCATTGGCTTCAGATTCTTCAAAACACTCTCGATAATAGGCTTTATCTAACTTAAATTGGCTTTGAAAAGATAAATTTTCATTTTGTTCAAGGGAGGGCATAGACGTTCGTTGTGGCAAAAATTTCCCCTTATTATACCCATCTATATTGAAAAAGCTGTAATGCGAATAAATTGTTTGCAGTTCCCTTTTACTATATCCAGCGAAATACGTGTTATACAGCATGACGTTTACGTAAACGTTACCTTTTGGTCAGTCCAATTTACAATTTATCTTGCGCAATCAAAAATTCTTTCTATATTCATTAGGAACTCAATATTAGTTAGCGCTATTTTGAATATTTTTCATATTTATTACGTTAATTTTCCACATTTATTAGTGCTTTCCTTGCTAACTCACTGATTATTTGTGAGTTAAGTGTTTTGGTAATACCAATTTACAGCGGGCTTTACAGTGGAACATTTTTTGTTATAAGGTGAATAAATATCTACAAAAAGTGAAGGTTTATACCAGTTCGTTAACATCGAGCAGGAAAACCAAATAGCAAGTAAGGGGTAAAAATGGATATTGGATCGCAGCTACTGCAAGCAGGAAATCTCATGCTGACCGGTATGGTTGGTGTTTTTGTTTTTCTGTCCATTTTGATTTTTGCGATGCGACTATTGGCCAACTTTGCTGCTCAATTTAAAGAAGTAGAGCCAAGTACCACAAGATCAAAAACAACTAGAGCAACATCGTCACAGGGTGTGCCACAGGCACATATTGCAGCCATTAGCGCTGCCGTTGCAGCCTACAGAAAAAACAATTAATAGGGGTTTTGCATGTCACAGTTAAAGCTAACCGAATTAGTGCTGCGCGATGCGCATCAGTCATTACTCGCCACCAGAATGCGCTTGGAAGATATGCTTCCTATCGCTGAGAAGCTCGACAATATGGGCTACTGGTCTGTTGAATCATGGGGGGGAGCAACCTTCGACTCGTGTATTCGCTATTTAGGCGAAGATCCATGGGAGCGGATCCGTGCACTGAAAGCTGCAATGCCAAAAACCAAACAGCAAATGCTACTGCGTGGTCAGAATCTATTGGGCTATCGTCACTATGCAGATGATGTTGTCGAAAAGTTTGTTGAGCGTGCCCACCATAACGGGGTAGATGTATTTAGAATATTCGATGCAATGAACGACGTGCGCAACTTAGAAACGGCTATTAAAGCGGCCATCAAAGTGGGCGCGCATGCGCAGGGCACGATTTCGTACACCGTAAGCCCTGTTCATACGCTGGAAATGTGGCTCACGCAAGCTAAGCAGCTCGAAGACTTAGGCTGTCATTCCATTTGTATCAAGGACATGGCTGGATTACTGAAACCCTATGATGCTGAAAAGTTAATCTCTGGGCTCAAAGCGTCCGTCTCTATTCCTATCGCAATGCAGTGCCATGCAACCACAGGGCTCAGTACTGCAACTTATCAAAAAGCCATAGATGCGGGTATCGATATGCTCGATACGGCGATATCTTCGATGAGTATGACCTATGGCCATAGTGCAACAGAAACTATCGCGGCGATTGTGGAAGGCACGGAACGTGATACAGGGCTTGATTTACTAGAGCTAGAAGAGATCGCAGCCTATTTCCGTGAAGTAAGAAAGAAATATGCAGCTTTTGAGGGCAGCTTGAAAGGAGTAGATGGTCGTATTCTATCTGCACAAGTGCCTGGTGGCATGTTAACCAATATGGAAAATCAACTGCGAGAGCAAGGTGCAGGTGACAAGCTTGACGCAGTACTAAAAGAAATTCCAAGTGTGCGTAAAGAACTTGGCTACTTACCGCTCGTAACACCAACCTCACAGATAGTCGGGACGCAAGCGGTATTAAACGTACTTACCGGTGAGCGTTACAAGTCTATAACCAAAGAAACAGCTGGCGTGCTGAAAGGCGAATATGGAGCGACACCAGCGCAAGTCGACCAAGCTTTGCAACAACGAGTGCTTGAAGGCGCAGAGCCTATTACCTGCCGTCCAGCTGACTTAATTGAGCCTGAGCTGGATAGTTTACAAAGCGAACTAGTCGCGACGGCAAAAGAGGAACAAATTACCTTAGCCGACGAGGTTATTGATGATGTGCTTACCTATGCATTATTCCCGCAGATTGGCCTTAAATTCCTGAAAAACCGCAACAACCCAGATGCGTTTGAGCCAAAACCGACGCTTGTTGAAAGCCAACAACAAAAAGCTGCAGCGGCGCCTGCTAAAGCTAAGTCATCAGCTACTGAGCGTTACAGCGTAAAAGTGGATGGCAAAGTATACGATGTAGTGGTTGCGCCGGGAGGTGAGTTACAAGAAGTACAAGTCAAAGACAGTGAGCTCATTCCGCAATCAACTTCGGTGAGCTCCAGTGAAACTTTGAATGCCCCACTTGCCGGCAACATCTTTAAGCTTATGGTGCGCGCAGGAGATGAGGTGCAAGAAGGCGATGTAGTACTTATCATGGAAGCCATGAAAATGGAAACCGAGGTGCGTGCAACACACAGTGGTCAAGTTGCAGAACTACTCGTCTCTGAAGGCGATTCCGTCAGTGCTGGCGATGCCATCATGTCTTTAGCATAAGGATGTCGTGATGGAAGGGTTACTTAATTTATGGCAAGCAACAGGGCTTGCCAACTTCACCGTGCCTGCACTTTGCATGATGGCAGTGGGCTGCGGACTTTTGTATCTTGCGATCGCCAAAGGCTTTGAGCCGTTGCTATTAGTGCCTATTGGCTTTGGTGCCATACTCACGAACATTCCTGTTGCTGGGCTTGCCGATCCCGGTGGGCTCTTGTACTACGTGTATTACATTGGTATAGACAGCGGAGTATTCCCCTTGCTGATCTTTATGGGGGTGGGCGCGATGACGGACTTTAGTGCACTGATAGCCAACCCCAAGATGCTGTTGCTTGGTGCCGCGGCGCAGTTTGGGATTTTTGCCACTTTGTTTGGGGCTATTTTGCTGAACTATATTCCGGGCTTTGAATTTACCCTGCAAGACGCTTCAGCAATCGCTATTATTGGCGGTGCAGATGGACCAACTGCGATATTCCTCGCGTCTAAGCTTGCACCAGAGTTACTAGGGGCAATTGCGGTGGCAGCCTATTCGTATATGGCGTTAGTGCCAATTATTCAACCACCAATCATGAAAGCACTCACGACGCAAGAAGAGCGTCAGATTGCGATGCCGCAGCTGCGCCATGTATCAAAAACCGAGAAAATCCTCTTTCCTCTGGCGGTACTGGGCCTAACGATACTGTTTTTACCTGCAGCGACACCTTTAGTTGGTATGTTCTGCTTGGGTAACTTGATGAAAGAGTGCGGTGTAGTAGACCGCTTGAGTAAAACGGCGCAAAACGAGTTGATTAATATCACCACTATTTTCCTCGGGTTGGCGGTGGGCTCAAAGCTGGCCGCTGATCAATTCTTAACGGTTGAGACGTTGGGGATTTTAGCGCTAGGTGCTGTGGCATTTGGAATTGGCACAGCTGCTGGGGTGCTAATGGCTAAAGCGATGAATAGATTTAGCGATACCCCCATTAATCCGTTAGTTGGCGCTGCTGGGGTATCCGCAGTCCCGATGGCTGCGCGTGTGGTCAATAAGGTTGGCCTTGAAAGTAACCCACATAATTTCTTACTGATGCATGCGATGGGCCCCAATGTAGCGGGTGTATTAGGCAGTGCGGTTGCAGCTGGTATTTTGCTTGCGTTGGTAGGTTAGTTTACACTTCTCCAACCATTTGCGTGGCGATTTTAGATTGCCGCGCATTTTTATTGCTGGACTTTATATTCTTGAACTTGATAGTCTTTCGTCACTTTTAATTAACACGAATAACTTCAGATGAAGTTTTTAGCTCCTTTCTTATTCTTGTTACCCTGCGTGACAGTTGCAACAGAAGCATCGACTTTAGTGGTAACGCCGATAGCAGAGCATGTTTATAAACATGAATCTTCGCTACACGTTGAACCTTGGGGGTTAGTGGCAGGCTCTGGGCTGGTTGTGGTCGACGGTCATGATGCGTACATTGTTGATACACCTTGGACCGAGCAAGACACAGAAGCGCTGCTTTTATGGACTGAAGACCGCAAGCTCAATGTTAAGGGAGCGGTGGTCACGCATTATCATCAAGATGCAAGCGGTGGCCTAGCGGTATTAAATAAACATCAGATCCCAACCTATGCATCAGCCCACACTAACCATCTATTAGCCCAAAAACACAGCGCAATCGCGTCACATAATTTGCCACAAGCCTCAGCAGCGATAAAGTCAGGTGTCGTTGAAACCTATTACCCAGGTGCAGGACACTCGAAAGATAATATTGTCGTGTGGCTGCCACAATCTAAGATTTTATTCGCAGGATGCTTTGTGAAAAGTGTGATGAGTAAAAATTTAGGTAACTTGGAGGATGCTTCGGTTGATGAGTGGCAAGCGTCTATACACAATGTATTGAGCCGATATCCGGAAGCAAACATGGTTGTCCCTGGGCATGGTAAAGAAGGGGATTTATCTTTGTTGCACCATACCGTTGAGTTAATCAAAATCGAGCAATCAAAAGATAAATAAAGGACTGACATGAAATTTATTCCATTTCGTAATTTACGCTGTCCGGGTTTAGAAACTGCGCTGTGGTATTGTCGCTTGTTGTTTTTAACGGGTGTAGCCTTGATAGTGCTCGGGGTTATCAAAGAGGGGATTGCAATCTATCATTGGCTAATCGCCATGATAGAGAATGGCGACGCGCCAATAAAAGCAGCCTATATCTATGACTTAGATTTGCTTTCCCACCCAAACTTTCATTTGATCATTGTTGGAGTGGTGAAGATCTACTTCTCCTGTGGCCTCGCGATTAAACTAAAAACAATGTCTCACGAGCAGGCGTTACAAAAATAACGAATACCACGTAAAGGAGTTTCATAGAGGAGTTTCTCAGAGAAATTTGTTAGACCCTTTTACGTGGCGGAGTTACTATTTAAAAATTAATACTCCAGCTGTCCACCATTTTGGATAAAGGCGACATATTCGTTCCAAACATCTTCAACACTTCGGCCCAAGATGTGTTGAAATGCAGCATCAAATGACCAAGTATAATTGCCCATATCTTTCGCCGCTTTATTAAACTTGTAGATAAACTCTGAGTCGTGCTGTTGTTTGACGTAATGTAAGAAAAATCCAGTTGTGGTGTAGCCACTAAGCCAGCGTTTAGCGTTGATGATATCTGGTGAGCGTGACTTATGAAAACCAGCACCGATCCGCACGGCATCAGCTAGACCTTCGGTGTATGCCCAGTTTGCCTTGCCATCACCATAGCTGTCATGAGTCAGCGGCGAGTTATTGTAACCATGGGTGACTTCGTGGAATAAAATGCCGTCGATTTCATCACGGATCACGGCATCGTTGTTATTATTATCGCGATAAATACGCTCTAAGTGCGCAGTGCTAACGACGATAGTCATCTCACCCGAACCGTCTTGTCCCATCTTATAGGCAACGAAATCCTTACCCCAATGATCTTTGGCTCTCAACTCAAACTGCAATTTTCTAAAACGCTGGGATTCACTGGCGTCGCGGTATAGCACTTTTGCTACATCTACACAGCGTTCGGCCATGTGTGCAGCTGGGTTTGGAATGATCCGTTTAAATAATGCCGAGCCTTGTGTTTCAGGATTTACATCAACAAAGTTTACTTCCGGACGTTGCCACGTGTCGTTTGGTGGTGTGCTATCGCTACTGACGGCTAATTCATAATTGGCGCTTTGGAAACCGTATACAGAAACATAAACCGGCGCATTTGAGCTTATATCGCAGCGCTCGTTGGAGCTGGCATCATTGATACTTTGGCAGTCATAACTTGCGGTGGTCGGTTGGCTATTTGCTTTTAGGTATAGATCCGCATCACCGCTGCCAGTCAAGGTTGCTGTGATAGGAGCTGAGCTTGTAAATGGCCCAAAATGCGCCCATTGGCCAGGGGTAACGCTACCACTTCGGTTAAATGGCAAGGTTGTACCACCGTTTGCCGGAGCACCGATAAATTCGATTTCTGCAAGCTGTAATAAATTGTCACCTTGCGTTGCGGTGACATTTAAGCGCACAAAGCGGTACGCTTGATTGATACTGACATTGAACTGCTTAGTTTGATGTCTCGAAGCAAAACTTTGATTGTTTTGCGAATCTATAGTGAACCACACTTGACCGTCTTGAGAGCCTTGAAGCGTCCAATTTTTGGGATCTCTTTGTGGCGCATCGTTCGCAGAAGTGAGGGTGTAAGCTGTTAAATTCACCGCTTCGTTAAACGCATAACTTATCCAACCGGAAGCTGAAAACGTAAGCCACTTGCTGTAGTGGTTATTATCAAATGCGTTGACTTTGCCCTCATAGGGCTGGTTTTCTCCTGAAGCGCTGATAGCAGCGGCATTGGCAGTAGTCAGATCGCTGTTTGCGTGCGCCGAGCTTAAGCCCAGGCTCACTAAAGCGGCTGCTATAAAAGAATGTTGGAATCGCGTTTTAGCTATAATGATGTTCATGTTGACCTCTTTTGTATCGTTCCACTTTTTGTGGGTAGATATCTGTTGATGTTGTATCCATGGCTATTTTTATTTTGGCGTCCAAATGAATTTGGAACGGTTTAATTGTTGTTGCTTTTATGTACGTTTGTCAAATAGAAATTTACTTTAATTTAACGATAAGGATAGAATTGGTGTTCCTGATTTAGGTTGAATTACAATGCGAAGGCTAGCACTATCAGGCTTTACAGGGCGTGATGTTAGGAAATGTTATTTATTTTGAACTGTGTTTTGTTGGGGCGTGTTTGATTGATTTTTCGGGACTTTTTTATTTGTAGTCTCCTGGACAGCATTTTGTTTGCGCTGTTTCTTTTTTAATCGCTTTCGCTCTGCTTTAGTTACGTGTTTTGCCACCCATTTGGCAATCTTCTGCATGAGCATTGGAGGGAAGTCATGACCCATCCCATTGACCAGTTTTAGTTTGGATTTGCGAATAGTAGCGGCGGTTTGCTGGCCAGCGGCCGCCGGAAAAATAGGGTCGTCTGTACCATGGATAACAAGTGTAGGCGTTTTGATCTTTGCCAGCGTGTGCTTGCGACATTGGCTTGCGACAATCGCCGCAAGCTGACGCTTAAATCCTTGCGGGTTATGTGCGCGTTCAATACTGTGTTTGGCTTGTTGATGTAGCGTCCATTCGTCTTGAGGATAGGCTGGGCTGCCGATCAGCTGGTTGAGTTTTATATTGTATTGAATGGCAGATTGGAGGCCGTCTGACTTTGGCCGTGCTTTTGCCAGTTGCAGCATGACTTTTACATTTGCTGCGGTAAACTTGGGATACGCTGAGGTTGACATAATTGAGGTCAAACTTACCACTTTCTTTTTATGCTTAGCGGCAACGATTTGTGCAATCATCCCGCCCATAGAAGCACCAACAAGGTGGGCGCGTTTAATCTTAAGTCCAGCCATCAAAGCGACAACATCTTCGGCCATATCTTCTAGGGTATAGGGAACAGAAGCGCGGATGGGAAGCTTTTTACTCAGCATGGTTTTTATCACACTCGGAGAACCTAAATGGTCCAAGTGGCTCGATAATCCCGTGTCGCGATTATCAAAACGGATCACCCGAAAACCTTTATTGACTAGCCCAAAGTACAATTCATCTGGCCAAATCGTCATTTGTGCCCCAAGACCCATTATCAAAATAATAACGGGGGCGTGAGGCGCACCCTCGTCCTGATAATGTATGCTGATCCCGGTTGCAATCTTGATATCGGTCATTGTCGCGAATGTTTAGCTTGACTTGAAAGGGCTGCATTTAAGTATAGAGCGTAGGTATGAACTTAACTTTAAAATAGCAGTCAAAAAAGACGAAAATTTATTGCTAAAAGCCATTGCGCTTTAAAGCATTTAGGTTAATATTCGCGCTTGTTGATGGTCGGAAATTATGCATCAACACTATCAATTGATACGATTCTTATTTGGAGTAAGTCATGACTAAAAAAAGCAAACTTCAGCATGCTCATCAGCGTGGTGAAATTAAAGACAACGCACTAAAAGCGTTGGTGACCAGCCCGTTGTTTAAGGCGAAAGTTGAAAAGAGCAAAAAAGGCAAAGGTAGTTATCAACGGAGCGTAAAGCACAAAGGCCAAGAGCCTTACCTTAAGGCAGCCTAAGCTTTAAGATAAGGTTTTTTGCTGATACATTTGCTTGTCAGCTTGTGCGATTAAGTCGCTGATATCTGTTATCGGGTGTTGGGAAAATGCTCGCCCGACACTACCTTGAATTGCTACCTCTTGTTTTCCATGACTAAATTGCAAGGTATTGAGTTGTTGTTGCAGCTGTTGTGCTTTTTCTTCTGCAGATTGTGTGTCGTCAAATAAGCAGAGCGCTGCAAACTCATCGCCACCTAGGCGTCCTACAATATCTTGTTTTCTGATACTTGATGACAAAAACGTCGCAACATGGGCAAGCGCCTTATCTCCAGCATCGTGACCAAATTGGTCATTAATCAACTTAAACTTATCTAAGTCAATGTAAAATAATGCCAAAACACCACCACGTTTATTAAATTGCTCGACTAGCACGTTGGCTTGTTTGTACCAGCCTCGACGGTTAAAAATGCCGCACAATTGATCGTAATTTGCTTCATTTTCAGCTTGTTGCTTTTGCTGTCTGAGTCGTCCAATGCGTTTAGATACCGCAACGGCAAGCAGTAAAGACTCAATGGCAAACGCAAAAATAAGTGCATAGCGCTGCATAAATGGGCTATATCCCACTAACAGCACGCGAAATACCATACCGACTAATACTAGGCTCAGAGCCGCAAAAACCAAACTTGCTTCGCCAATTTTACGCTTGGTTTGAAGAGCTGATAGCACAAAGATAGTGGCGACAATAACGAGGGTTATATAGGCCATAATTTGGCTTAATAAGTAGGACAATTGTGCTTGTTGAGTGGGAATTTTAAGTATGCTCAGGAGTATCACGATACCCGCGGCACTTTTAAGTACCAACACGAGTTTTGGCCACTGTTTGTCAACAAGTAGGATACTCAACATAAACCAGGTTGCCGAAACCACAGTGAGACCAATACTAAGTAAATATGCGTGTTTGAGTAATGGTTTATACTGAGATGAAACAAAAAGATTTAATTGTCCTTCTTGGAATAATACAAATCCACAAAGGCAGAAGATATAAGCGCCGTAGAGTCTAAATATAGGATCATTGAGGCGACTACCCATGATCAATACATAGCAAATCAAGGTAAAGCAAAGGCCATAAAATGCGCCCATGACTAGGCTGCTTTTTTGACTTTCCCAAATAAATTTCCCCATGCTCATCAGCCTAAATCTTGGCGTATGAATTTGCATAGAGTCTAAGCTTAAGGTTGCTGTGTACCTACCTTTTGGAATGATAAATGCGGGCTGTGAGAACTTAACGGGCAAAGGGGCGTTGACTCGCCACTGATAGTGATTAAGGCCAACATCTACAAATGAAAAAACGCTGTCTTCATTTAAATTGCAGGCTACCGAGACGGTATTGTTGCCGCGTTCAATTTTGCTATAAGACGTGGTATTGATAGTAAGCAAAATTGAGTCGCCGTGAGCGGTCGTGAGCGAGCAATTGTCATCAAGCGCAAAAATTGAGGGGCTAAACAAAAATACGGCGCCGTAAATAAAAGCGAGTAGGAGCGTAAGCTTCCCACTAAAGTTGCTGTGTATTTTGACGCCATTCAACCTAGACTGCAGCACAACCAAAACCTAAGGTTATTGTTGTAGTTAATGTAACAAACTTGTACGTAACTTAGCCAGTGTAAAATCCCTTTAACCAGAGACTTTTTACATCCTATCGAACAAGAAGCTAAACCAGGCAAAAAACAAGCAAAAGCTACTTAATCCAAATGCTAGAGTTCTTAACCGTAAGTTACTGCCTAGTACGTGCTCGTAGCTGTGCCAATATCGTGCTGCGACAAACACGGTGCAGAGTACAAACCAAAATTGTCCCGTCATTTGCTCAACATGCAAAAGTATCAGTAATGCAATAAATAACACCGGCTGTTATCGCTATAGTCAACTGCAAAATATGAGTACTACAGGAAACCAAACTATGGCAATACTAACTTGGACATGTGTTATATGTTTACTCGTAAAGTTTCTCTGTTGCTTCTTTAAGTCCTGAGTGGGGTAAAAATTGATCTGTGATTGTTAGAATTGAGTGCAGGTTATTTTTTAATTTATCAAGCTCTATGTTACCTGGCTTAATAGCCGTTTGTAATAGATGAATAGCCATATCAGCTAATAGAATACGCTGTTTTTCTAGCCATTCTTCATCGCCTTTGGTAGCGGGATTGCCAAGGTAGCTATTTTCTACCAAACGATGCAAATCCCAGCTAGTTTTGATTAACTTATTCCTTTCAATATCATTCACTGCCGACCTTCCGAAATATATAGATATAATGACTCCCACACTGTGCTAGTCTTCTCTTTTTCGTGGGTTCGCTTAATACAAAGCGGAGCCATAATTAATTTGTTAAATAACTGAACAGCTGAGGCTAGCATGAACAAACATAACATACTTTGTATGTGAACTAATACGCATAAAGCATTTAATGAAGTAGTCATATTTTGCTCAAAACCGCCTGTCAGCTAAAGTCCATACTAATTTGTCTACATGGTAAGGTAAGTGATGAGCAAATACAGTTGGAGGAATATTTTCCTCCATTCAGTCAGTTCAACTTGCTTAGTTTGAAGCGATGCAACGGGCACTCGGGGTTTCACCGGGTTCGATGATATTAATATTGACCTCTTTTAAGTCGCCAATTATGGGTTTTAAAGCTTTATCAAAACGATTTGCTGCGGCTTCGATTTTTTCGGCATAGTCGTCAATGGCATCAAAATTAGCGGCGTGACTTTCAATTACTGCCTCAATTTGCTTGGCCTTTTCTTCTTGTTTTGCCAGTAGCGCTTTATTGATCACAAGTCGATCGTCGTCTTCTTGTATCGCCTCTTTACTAATGGCTTCCATTTCTTTGCTGAGCAGTGCGAGCTTGTCTTCAATATCTTTCATTGGTAACTCAGAAGCTGACATATCAAGCTCTGCCGCTTTGAGTGCTTTGTATGCAGCCACCTGTTCGGCGTCCATGGTGTGTTTGATTATTGGGTTACAGTCTTGGTAAGCGATAAGCTGGTAGCTGCCTTGCGTTTGCGGCTCTGTTGGATTGGCATTGGAGTAGCCAACGCAGGCACTCAAAGCTAGTGTTACCGAAATAATGAGTATTGATTTTGTGGTTTTCATAAGCACCTCGAAGGAATAAGTCTGATTTACAAAATTAGTCGCGGTGCAGTTTGAAAAGGTTGGTTTTAGATGCGCAAGTATTAGTAACAAAATATGAATCGGGCAGTGAGCTTAGAATTAGTTGCTACTTTTATCAGGCGCTTGGCATTGGTATTGTGCAATTTCTTCGGCGTATTTGGCTTTAACTAACTCAACATAATGATTGAGGTTTTTATCAGGACGTACGGTAAAGGTCCGCTCACTTTTATGTATCGCGGTGATACGGTCCAAGCGAAATTCACGGTAATCACTGCGGAGCTGACAAAATGCGACCAGCGTCCACTTTCCACCCCAATAAACCAATCCGAGTGGCTCGATGATACGCTGGGTTTGTTGCTTTGCAACGTCTTGATATTCAAGTTGTACACACCGCTTAGCCGCAATGGCGAGCCTAAGTGTAGCGCTAAAGGATTGTTGTTGCGGTCCGTGCTTAAAACTCGAGACCAAATAAGGGGAGTGGTCATGCTGTTGTTTGAGGTGAGCGGGTAGCACGGCCTCTATTTTGGCAATAGCTGCTTTTGCATGTGCGCTTAGTTCGGGATCCGTCCATGCTCCAACCATTTTACTGCCAAGTAATAATGCGGTGAGTTCATCATAGCTAAACATCATAGGGGGCAGTGGGTAGTCACCAATAATATAGCCGACACCTGCTTCCCCCTCAATTGGCACGCCAGAACTTTGTAAGTCCTGAATATCGCGATAAATCGTACGCTCAGATACCGTAAAGTGATCGGCCAATGACTTGGCGGTAACCGCTAATCGTCGACCCTTGAGCAGATCCACTAACTGAAAGAGACGTTCTGATTTATGCACGAGTTTTCCTTGTTATTCAAATCTCAGATTAATTAACCGCTACATGGCGTTTGAGAGAGCACATTACTGTGACTAATGGTGACACTCTCGCTGTCTATGTATTGCGTTAATCTTTGGCATACTTCGGTTGTTGGGAATTGCGCCGAAACCGCTTTAGCATGCTCCATCGATTGCCAATAAATAATATCTAAATACTCGCCAGTCTGACTGTCTTTAGTCAACGAACGATATAGTAACCCAGGTTGCTGTTCAACCCACTCGGTAAATGCTGGGTTTACACCCATAATGTCACTCTCTGTAGCACCAAGAGCCAATTTAAATTTTACAATCTCTACGACATTTTGTTGCATGGTCTTTCTCCTTTTTGAGTTCAAAAAGAGTAAACCACGATGTTGTGTCAGGGAGTGTCAGTAGTGTTTAAATATACAGTGTATTTTATATCGAGGGCCTGTTTATCTTTCAAGTTTGTTTTTGCAGCAGCTTGATTGGTATTTATACAAGGCAGAGTCTGCGTAGCATAGTTGTTCTATGTAAGTCAGGCGATAAAGACTTTGTGCTCCTGCAAAGTCACCTTACCCCACATCCTTGTGGGGCAACACAGAAGAAATGCCAATCAAGCACTGCCCTTTGGGTTCACCTGAGTGCGCTTTGTTCATTGTTGCTCAACTTTTGCCTAGATTACTAGGCGGCAAGTCGAGCGTCGCAACCAAAACACACTCAGGAGAACAAAAGTCAAACAGCAAAGATCAACAGGCCCTGGCAAAACAAAGGATCTGTATTAGGATTTAGGGTACTGCAATTGGCAGGATTAACCGTGTAAAGGATAAGGAAATGAAATTAAGTACAAGCATATTTGCAACCTGTTTAGTTGCATCCGCTATCTGCGCTTCCCATGTTTTTGCAAAGGACATAAATGACAGCGATGTCAAAAGGCTGCATGTCTTGGCAAAGCAAGTCGCATCACAAAGTATCAGTGGGTCGTATACTTTTGCTATCAACTGTCATACTAACCCCAGCTTACTGAAACGTGCAGTTGAGCAAGTAAGTTGGCCTGTTGATGAAATTACCTATGCTATTCAAGGGCAATGTCAGGGCCCAATTAAGATCACGAGACCAGGTATCACCATTTCGGGGTCTGATAATACTCAAGATGTTATCTCTGCGGCGTTAAGCGGCGTGCAGCCGACCGTATTAGTGGAGTCTGGTTCGGTTAAGCTCAATAACTTAGGGCTTGTCAGCACCGCTCAGCAAAGTAGCGTAACGGTGACGGCGCAGGGAATGGCAAGATTGGATAATGTCGCGACTCAAGTGCAAGGCACTGAGCCTGAATACCACTATATCGTGACAGATAATAGTAATCTTTACTTAAGTAATCTAAACCAAGCTAAAGTGAAAATAGCAGGGGGGGCTTTTGCTGAATTTGTAGCCGGCAATCAGGCGATGACAGCATATGTGTTTGACACCGCCAATGCTAGAAGTACGCAAGGGAACCAGTTCGACGCAGTACAAGTTGCTGGAAATGGCTACTTTTTAGCAGATGGCCAGTCGCATATAAATCTATTGATGATCTGGAGTAAAGGCGCCGCCGAAATCGACCAGCAAAGTAGTGTTGGTGAACTGATGATGGGGGGCCAAACCTTGTTTTCTGCTTATAGAAACTCGACCTTGTCAGGGCCTTACAGCTTCTTTGGGAACGTGGTTTTTGAGTTGGAGCACTCCTCTGCGACAAATTGGGTAACGCAAGAAAGGCCGCACTCGCTGTTTTCTGGTAATAATGCCGTCGTGAATGGCGAACTATTTCCAAGTTGGAGTTGGCAAGGGCAGGCACCACAACCTGAGTAACCTGAGCTTCAAAACAATGAGTTAGCGTATTTCTTATTCAAACCTCAGGTTGAGTAATTTATGCTACTACGCCGCTTGGTATTATGCTTTACTACTAAGCGGCAACGATTAACCTAAAGGCAGAAGAATAAGATGGATCATCAACAAGTACACGACTACTTGCTTGCAAAACCCTATACCAGCGTAAGTCAACCTTTTGGTGAAGGCGTTGATGTATATAAAGTGAAAGACAAAATGTTCGCGACGTTGGCGCTTGGTAAAATGGGCAAAGAAGATGACGAGCATCCCCATTGGCGCGTAAATCTCAAATGCGATCCTGATGAAGCGCAAGCGCTGCGAGATATTTTTAGTGCGGTGTTACCGGGTTACCACATGAATAAAAAGCTCTGGAACACGGTGGTGCTCGATGGCTCCATTCCTACTGGAGAACTTGAGCGGATGATGGATAACTCATTTCGCCTTGTAGTCGAAAAAATGCCGAAAAAGCAGCAGGGGATTATCCTTGCGCAGCATCAATAGACGCACAAACGACTTGGTACACGGCGTTCACTTTAGGCTCTATGAGCGCTTGATTTGCCACAACAAAATTTACGGGGAGCGAAAAGTCTAGCAAACTAGACAAGGCAACCTCTGCTCCTTGATCTGCAATGGCGTTGGCTTCTATAAAGCTCACGCCGAGTCCTGCCTTAACTAAAGCCAAGCGGGAGCGCTCATCCGCAGCATTAATATTTACCGCGTTTACTTCACTTAGCTGTTGATCAAGTTGCTTATCAAAAGGGCAGCCTTTTCCCATACGTATCCACGTCATCTGTGCCAATTCGGCTTTATGTGATGGCATAGGCCAAGATGCAGGATAAGCGGTGGTAACTGCAACTTCTGTGAGCGGTACAGCGCTAAAATGTGCAGGTACTTCGCCATAAATAACCCCACCATCAAGTAGGCCATCACTGAGTTTGTCGACGATGACACCACTTGAGAGTAATTCCAGCGAAAAAGAAAGACTTGGAAAGTGCTGGTTGAGGGTTTTTATCAGTGTGCCAAGTTCGCTCGAAGTGCCGATAGGGTGGTTCAAGCCAAGTCTGAACTCGCCTGTGAGCAGTGTTTTGGCTTGTGCTGCGGTGTGCATTAAATCATTTGCACTTGCAAGCGTTAACTTAGCTTTGTCTAGCAAGATCTTACCTTGTTCTGTGAGCTGCATCCCTTTGCTAGAACGATGAAACAATACGGTATTGAGTTCTTGCTCAAGCGCTTTGATATGGGCGCTGATAGCAGGTGGTGTGGTGTAAAGTCGTTTCGCTGCTGCTGTTAGATTTTGGGCTTCTGCAACCGCAACAAACGACCTTAAATGGTAAAACTCCATTGCACTAAACTCAATTACGTATTGAATACCACCAGTTTAAATGAGCTTGCTGCGATTGCCTATTCTGAAATGATGAACATCGCCTTCAAAAAATATGAATTCATTAACGCTGATTGAATGCGTAACGTAGTTGACCTCGGGTGAGGTTAAATAATTATCCGCAGCTCAGATTATTTAGGACCCAGAGTATTTAAATAGGAGTTAGAAGATGAAAGTAGATGTATCACAGTATTTTGCAATGAAGCTGGCTTGCGAAACGGATTGTGCTGATGTTTATCAGGCGATGTTAACGGGGCAGCAGGATTTTGTGCTATTTGATGTCAGGTCGAATGAAGCCTTTGCCAAAAGTCATGCTCAAGGCGCAGTCAATATGCCAAGCGCAGACATAAGTGAACTGACGATGACTAAGTATGACAAGGTTACGCCAATCGTGGTTTATTGTTGGGGTCCTGGGTGTAATGGCGCAACAAAGGCCGCCTATAAGCTCGCAAAAATGGGCTATCAAGTAAAAGAGATGATAGGTGGTATTCATTACTGGGAGGATTTCGAGCGTTACCCCGTTAATCGCCGAGTGTCTCAGGCACAAAGTTGATGTAGGTGCATTTTTCTTCATCTCATGATTATACTGTTATTCATTCACGGCACATTTATCAGTGTGTAAAGTGAGTGAATAACGATAATAACAAGGGAAATATCATGTCGAAACTATTGTACTGCGCCATATTTTGCTCGTCTTTGCTAAGTCAGACATCCTTCGCCACTGACTCGGCTCAACATCAAGTTGAACAAGTTGCTCATAACCTCTTACCTAAAGTGCAGTTAGAAGGCCAAAAATACCAACCTGTAGATTTGCAGACGCGTCTTCAAGAAACACATTTGCCGGGCTTAAGCCTTGCCGTGATCAAAGATGGTAAAGTGGTGTGGGCTGAGGGTTTTGGCATTGCAGATAAAAAGCAAAATCGAAAAGTGACCACTGAAACGCTGTTTCAGGCAGGGTCAATAAGTAAGCCCGTTGCAGCGCTTGCGGTATTAAAGCTAGCACAAGATGGTAAAGTCGATTTAGATGCTGACGTTAATCAATATCTCACCTCTTGGAAAGTACCAACGAACGAATTTACCAAAGCCAATCCTGTTACTTTGAGACAGTTAATGACTCACACCTCGGGGCTCACTCAACATGGCTTTCCGGGCTACGTGCGTGGTAGTAAAATTCCAACCGATGTTGAAGTCTTAATGGGGAAAGGCAATACCGACTTAGTGACGGTTGACACTTTGCCAGGTAAAGCTTGGCGCTATTCTGGCGGTGGTTACACGGTAATGGAATTGCTCGTGGCAGATGTGACAAAAATGCCATTTGAAGAGTACGTCCAACAGGCAATTTTAACTCCGTTGGGTATGCACAATAGTACCTATGCGCAACCACTACCAAAAACGCTATGGTCAAAAGCCAGTGCTGCGTTTGACGATAAAGGCGAGCAAGTCGAGGGGGACTGGCATGTTTATCCAGAACAAGCCGCTGCTGGTCTTTGGACCACTCCGGTGGATCTTGCTAAATATATTATGGCCGTACAACAAGCGTATGCCGGCAATACCGTGGGGCCCATCACGCCAGAGCTGGCGAAGCAAATGCTTGAAGTTCATCATGACGTATGGGGTTTGGGACCAGAGCTTGAACAGCGTGAGCAAGGACTTATCTTCACCCATGGTGGTAAAAATAAAGGCTTTAGCAACCGTTTTGAAGCATATGTAGAAAAAGGCGAGGGTATGGTGTTGATGTCCAATGGCGACTCAGCGAGTACCGTATTTGGTGAGCTTCGCATTGCCATCAGCGAACATTACGGCTGGGATTTTCTACGCAGTAAAAAAATAACAGCGATTACATTATCTGAGGCACGCGCAAAGCAATTGGAAGGTCTGTATGCTTATGAGAAAGATCATCAGTTTAAAATGAAAATCACCCGAGATGGTACGCGATTTAACGTCTTAGATATGGCCCGCGATAACCTGATGGCATTCGTTGCCACAGAGGAAGACACCCTGATTGAGCTTGAAGGGGGCGCAGATGTCACCACTGAAACGAATGACAAAGGTGAGATCACTGCGGTGATTTGGCGTGGCCTATATCGTTTTGAGCGGATTTAATCGGAAGCTTCACTTCAACGAGTAGCCCGCCAAGCGGGCTATGATTGGCGTTGATAGAACCATGATGCGCCAACACAATATGTTTGCTAATCGCAAGTCCAAGCCCCGAGCCGCCAAGATCCCGGCTTCTGGAGTGTTCACAGCGATAAAGTCGTTCAAAAATTTTATCTAGCTCCGAGGTTGCTACTCCTGGGCTTGAATCTTCCACTGTGATAATGGCATATGAGTCGACTAAACGTGTATGTACTAGACTGGTTCCTGCTGCATCGGTGTAAAAATGACTGTTCCGTAAAAGGTTCAGGATGACCTGTTTTAGACGCTGTGGGTCGCCTTCTACTTGCAAGACTTGCCCACTTAAATTACAGCGCAGAGATTGTTGCTTTTTCGCAAAAACAGGCGTGAGTTCAGAGCAGCAATCCTTAACAAGGGTATTAATATCAAGCGGCCTGAGCTCTAACGACATCACATTATTGTCAAACTTAGCGGACTGATAAATGTCCGAGATTAAGGTATCCAGTTGGTTGATTTTACTGTTCACTTTTTTATAGGCGACATCAATATCAGGCTCGATATTAAATTGCATCGCCTCAATTGTCAGTTTTAGTCCGGTTAACGGGGTACGCAACTCGTGAGAAATATCGGCGAGCAATTGGTTTTTTTGCTCTAAAGCTCGCGCGGCCATGTGCTGTTCTAAGGCTTCTAGTTTTTGTTTCTGGCGTTGTCTTAAAAAGTATATGGCAAGCCCTGCGAGCAGCAACAGCGCAGAGGCGATGGCCAAGCCTCGCTGCAACTTTAGGTTTTCTAAATTTGCTTGTTGCAGCGACTGCTCTTTTTGTAACAGGCTAAGTGCTTGTTCCTTTTTCACAAGTTCTATGTTTAATGCCATTTTGTACGCTTTGTTTTTATCGCTAACCTTCTTTAGTTCAGTTTGTGCTTGCTGATATTGTTTTAATTGAGCAAGTGCGGCTTCAAATGCGCCTGCTTGTTGATAAATTGCGGCCAGCTGTTTGTGTATATCACTTTGAGTTTGAGTGCCAAGCTGAGGTTGCTTTAGTAATAGTTCAAGCTGTTCTTTGGCGTCTTCACTTTTATCTTGAGCCAAATAGACATTAGCAAGTGCCAGCCTAACGGTACGCTCTGTTCGGTTGGCACCGGATTTTATCGCAAGCGTAAGCGCTTCATTTGCACTATTTAAGGCTTCATTCACATCACCTTGAGCTAGTTGGACATTGACTAAATTACTTAATTGCCAAGCCGTGTCGCTGTCAGCCTCCATTTTTTTTGTTAGGGCAAGGCCGTTTAGAATAAACACCTGAGCTTGCTTATACTCTCCCTGTTGATATAAAACTTGGCCAATCTTACCGTAACTGTTGGCGATATGACGCGGATTACCTAATAGCTTATCAACCCTGAGCGCCTGCTCAAAATGTGATAGTGCAAGAGGAAATTCTTCTAAATCACGGTAGAGTTCGCCGATGTTGTACAGTGAGTTGGAGATCCCTTGCTGGTTATTGCGTTTGCGCTGAAGCATAAGAGATTGTTCATGATAGCTGATAGCTTGCTCAATTTGGCCCATGTAATCGTAAACAATGCCAATTTGGTTATAGAAACTTGCGAGTCGCGGAACATCATTAATGCGTTTTGCAATTTGGATGGCCTGCTCAGCATGATTTAGCGCGCTACGGTAGTTTGCCCGAAAGCGGTTAATATGAGCAAGGCGATCATGAATATCTGCAATTAACCGCTCATCGGCTTGAGAGGTGGTGTTGAGTGCCAGCTCAAGCTTTTCTTCTGCCTCTGTCGCACGATTTTGACTAAGTAGCACCGTGGCGTGGCTCAATAGCAATTTACTCTTGGCATCAGGGTCTGCCACTTTATCTAACACCTGATTGAGCTCATCTATCGCCTGATAAGCAGTTTCATAATGGCCAAGCAAAGAGTGGGCTTCAATCTTCATTAGGCTGAGTTTAAACCAAGCTGCTGAAAGATAAGTTGGAGTCGTGTTTTTGTTTAGGAGTGTGTCAATTTCTTCAAGCGCAACAGATGGGTTATCGGTTAACAGCAGCTTCAACGTTTCAAGCGTGGGTAATAGTGCACTGGCATGGGTGGAAAACGGAGTTAAAAGTAAAAATAGCGTAAATAGTGCTTGGACAAAAAGCAACCTAACTCTGTTTAACACTGCAAAAAACCCCATTACCAACAAATATATCTGCATTATAGTTGATAACCATGGAGCAAATATAGAGGAGTATTTACTCTAAATTTTCAGGCTCTATGAGTTGTTGTTGCATGTGGGCAATTAATTGTGGAAAAAAGACATTAAATCCTGACTCTAGTTGTTGATAGTGCTTTGTAATATCCCTTTCACTGCCAGCAAATTGGTTTTGAAAACGAATACGTTTAGCGATGTTATCGAGTGCATGGCCCACACCAGCTACGGATTCATAGGTGGCAAACCAATCATTTTGTGTCATTGCGCTAACAACTCGTTGCATGTGCGCAGGCATGATGTGTAAGTTATCGTGCAGCAAGGAAAAGCTCTGATGTTTAAAGTCGTCAAGTGAGGTGCTGTGATATTGCTGCCAGTGCTTAATCAAAAAGTGGTCATATAACACATCCAGTGCAATGCCTGCAAAGCGGCGACGCGTGGGCGAAAAAAGTTGTTTAGCAGATTTTGTAATCGAGTGGCTATCGGTAAATTTATCGACTTGTCTATGTGTTTGTAGACCAAGTTGCACAGGTTTAGGCAGTGCTTGTATATTCACGCCTTTTTGAAAGTCACCGAGCAAGTTGCCAAAGTGCGATGCGGCAGTCGGTTTGGCAAAGTACAAATGCGCCAAATAATTCACAGAAACATCTCTCCAACCATTCACTCTAAAACAGGGTACCGCATTTGTCCGCACATACAAATACCCGCATATATAAAGCACTGCTTAATTCAGGAAGGAGAAACTTAGCTTAGGCTATGCTTGTCTCCATTACTGGAAAATCAGGGGGAAGTGTGATGGCGTTAACGGCTGAATTGAAGCAGAAGACCAAGCGATTAGTGGAATCAAAAAATATGCTCAAAGGGATCACGGTTGCCTCTTTTTTAGAGTCAACCATCGTGCCTATTCCGCTTGAAGCTGTGATGGTGCCGCTAATGCAGGCAAGGCGAGAAAAGCTATGGCTAATTGCGTTAATGGCGACGGTTGGGTGTGTGATTGGTGCCTTATTTGGTTATGCGTTGGGTTACTATTTATTTGATGCCGTGGGGGATTCCGTTATTGAGCTGCTGTCGAGTCAGTCTCAGTTTGAGCAAGTGAAAGCGCAGATGCAAAGTCAGGGGTTTTGGTTTGTGTTGACCTTAGGTATTGCGCCAGTACCTTTTCAGATTGCTATGTTAGCAGCAGGCGCCACAAAATTTTCACTATTACAATTTCTAATTGCAACCTGTATTGCCCGTTCACTACGTTATTTTGGCTTGGCGGCGGTCGTTTACTTTGCTGGTAATCGGGCTGAAAAGCTAATTAAAAAACATAAAATAAAAGCCGTTATTCTCACAACGGCCATTGTGCTGCTCGCATGGTGGATAGCTAGTCGCTAGTATTTTCTATACAAAAACTTTGATTCATTTTGTGAGCGTGCAAAAGCGAGTAAATCATCGCTCAGTGTTAGTGGCTCTGACACTAGTATTTGATACTGTTGATAAAAGTTATGAGGGGCTCCGGCGTGCTCAAATAAAGTGAGCGCTGCTTCTCCCTTGCGTACATACTCTCTGTAATCTTTGGGTTTATTCAGTAGTTGAATATAGGCAAGATAAAAAGGCTCAAATTCAGCATGTCTGTCAGAACCTGCCTGCTTTAGCATGAGATCAATATTGTACAACAGCTCGCTTTGATGCTGCATCGTCTCAATTAACTTGTTTTGATCTTGGCGGATCATTGAGGCTACTACTCGTTCGTCAAAGTTATTAAGTTGTTCGGCCACTGTTTGATAAATCTTTGCAAATTGAGCTTGATGTAAAACACTGAACTGTTGTTGCAAGTGGCGTAAAAAAATAGCTTCCTGTTCAACTAGTAAACCTCGTTGCCGTTTTGCTTCTACTAATACCGCTTGGTAACTTTGAGATTGTCTTTGAATACTTTGCAGTGTTTCAATCTGCTCAGTAATTGTTTTTATCTTAGTATTTATGGCAAGCAGCTTTTGATTGATCTCGATAGTATTCCACTTGCTAGGAGAGTGGTTAAAAAAAGAGGTGAACGATATTTCATTTTTACTTGCTGTCGTGTGCAATTGGACTAATTCATCAATCAATTCAGTCAGTGGGTAATCGATAGATAACGCACGCAGCAATGTATCCGCTTGCAATGAGTTATTAATATCTTTGGATTGTTCAGCTCCTATCTGGGCTGTAACAATGTTGCCGTTGTCATAGGCGCGTTGTGCATCGGATAGCAAAGTGGAGGCATTCAATGTTTCTAGGTATAACGCTTGCCACTTATTATTATCATATTCATTGAGCGATTTGAGCGCGTTAAGTTGGGCATCTAAATTTCGTTGCTGTTGAGCAAGGGTTAATGCTTGCTCTATCTTGGTAATTTCTGATGGCGTGCAGGCCGTTAATGCAGTTAGAAATATAATAGAGAGTAGTTGCTTCATATCGTTATTGTTTTGTATTCCTTTTGTCTAACGTTAGCATCATCACTGCAATGGGGCAATATTCCTATATTGGGTATACATTTCGATATTTGCCCACACTTGCATTGTTCAATGGCTGTCTGATCTGCATTTTGCTGGCTGTCGCTGAGTAATAACCTTGTTTATAAAAGTGAAGTGCATTGTCTTGCCAATCCAACTCGAGAAATTGACAGACTTCCTTCATCACAGCCTGAGGTATTTCTACCAGCGATTCATAATTCACAAACTTAATTTGAGTCGGATGTTTTTGCGCGGCATCTTGCAAAAACGCATAAGTATCATCATACATAGCTTGAATATCTTGCATCTGGTATGAGTAACCATGGAAGGGGCTATTCGTTTGATATAGCTGACGGAAGTTTGCGATACAAGTATCTGTTCTGTCTCGCTTCATCACGACAAATTTCGCGCGTGGAAACGCCTTTGCGAGCAAATCGATGAAGAAAAAATGAAATGGTTGTTTGTCTATAAAACGTTGAGCACCAGCAACGGACTGCGTGGTGAAGATACGGTATTGCTCAATGGCGTTAGCTTCTTCATAGGCGTGGCTGATATGTTGAATATTGCTGTCGTAGTCATGAGAAAACCTAAGTGTTTGGGGCAATATACTGGTCTCTCCCAGCGGTTGTAGTGACAATTGCGCTAAGATCTGCTCCATTAAACTGGTGCCTGAGCGTGGTAGCCCAATGATAAATACTGGTGCAAGCGTTTGCTCTGGAGCAAAATCAATAGGCTTGTCTAGAAGCTTGCCAAGTGCTTGAAAATAGCCAGTCATTTGTTTAGATGAATAGGAAATTTCGGCACTTATCGCTTGTTTACTGGCAATAAGGCTTTGCCATGCCTTGGGATAATTTTCCTGCTTTTCGTATTCGAGTGCCTGCGCATGGTAAAGCCGTTGTAATGTAAGTGGTGCAGTTTTCGTTGTTATTTCAGTTGCTAACTGAGCGATGCGAGTCGATGCTAATTCTACAGGAGTAAGCTCTGAGTAGGCTAACTGGCACTTTGCATTACTTGGGTTTGCTTGCACTAAAGAGGCAAGCAGCGTCCGCGCTTGTGCTAATTCACCAGACATCTTTAAATGCATTGCATAGTTGAGCGCGATTTCAGGACAGTGTGGTGAGCGTGTATAGGCATGGCTAAAATGCCAACCAGCGTCAGTATATTGATTTAATCTCAGTAATATATTTGCGAGGGTATCGTGCTCTGACCCTGACAATTGTGTGTTACCTAGCAAATGCAGAATATAACGCTTTGCCACTAATGGTGCTTGGGTAAAAAGCGCAAGTTTGGCAGCGCTCAATGAGTAAAGTGCGCAGGGAAATAAACTTAGGCACTTGTCGTAAATTTTTAGCGCTTTGCTGAGGTTACCGAGAGCGATATTCAATTCGGCCAATAAGGCGTACGCGTGGTGATCGTTGGCATTGGAATTAATGCGAGCGACTAATGCGTGATGCGCCGCTTGAAATTGACGCTGTTGAATATAGCTTTGGATCTGATTGTATGATGTCATCGCAACGTAAAGAGAGTGAAGGTAACTTCACTCTCTATTTTAGTTTTTTGCTGATTATAACTCAAACTGGTAGTTAAGCTTGACCCCAACGGTACGAGGTGTTGTGACATAGTGTCCGTACACTCGCTGCTGCTCAGGCAAGGCTTTGTTTAGCGCCGCGAATTTAGCTTCACCAGCCCAAGACTTGTCGCGTCTTACCGAGGTGAAAGCAAATTTGTCAAACAGGTTGTCGACATAAAAAGTGATGGCCCATTGCTCGCTTGAAAGCTTCGCACTGAGGTTAGACAAGGCAAATCCTGGTAATACCTCTCCGTCAGCTTTGAGTCCGACTTTCGTGTATACGTCACTCTGTGCGGTTACTCCATAATTAACGTTAAGCATTTTGTCGTCGAACACTTCCTGCTCGTAGCTTAAACCGAATGAGAACTGCTGTTTTGGCGCGCCAGGTAGGCGGTCACCGTCCGCACCGTCATAGTACGGCTGGTAAAGCGCGATTTCTTCAGCGCTATAGTCACCTTCTTTGAATACCGCAAACAGGGCTGGTGCTTCATCAGTTAGCTGTGCTTTTGCATAAGAATAGGTTGCATACACCGTCCACTGATCGTTCAACATAGCCCGTGTTGATAGCTCAATCCCACTAGAGTTCGCAGATCCAGCATTGGAGGTAATGATCTCTTGGCCGTTTACCGTCACAGATGAAATCTGTGCATCTTCCCAATCAACACTGAATAATGCGGCATTAAAATGCAGCTTGTTATTCAGCCATGTAGATTTTAATCCCAGCTCATAGTTAGTGGTGGTATCTGGTTTATAGCTAAGCTCATGCGGCAGTGCACAGATGATCTGTTGCTCTGGTAGTGTTTCTGGGCACGACTCCAAACCGTTACCACCGCCTAACCTAAATCCTTCACTGACAGTGAAGTACGTCAGCAGTCCATCTTGCCAAGTGTAATTGGCATTAAACTTAAACAAACTACCATTGTCTTTGGCACTGACTTGTTCAAATGAAATTTGCTCAAGGCTTGGCAGGCCACCAGAATAGAGCGGGGTTTCAGCCGCTGACTCAGTTTTAACATCATAGCGATAGAAACGAGCGCCCACTGTGATATTAAAATCGTCTGAAAAAGCATAGCCAATTTCGCCAAACAATGCTGACTCTTTGCTAGTGGCATTGGTCAGTGCAATATACTCAAGATCTTGCTCAATATTGTCGATTTCATCGCCCCAAAACGCCGTGAGTCCTGGCGTGTACTCTCTATCGTCCGAACTAATTTCTTGTTTGCTGTAATATACCCCTGCAATCCAATTTAGCGCGTCATCCCCTTTAGAGACTAAACGGATCTCTTGGGTAAAAGTGTCTTGATCAGTAGTATCTTTAGTCAAAGCGGTAAAACTAGGAAAATCCGCATAACCCGGCCAAATATCATAAAGTAGATCGGTTTGATCTCGTTGGCCTTGTTGTTCTTTGCTTGACCAACCGGATGCCGAAACTAAATCAGCAAACTCTAAATCGGCGTTGATTTCAAGGCTAAGCAGGTCGTCTTCTTGCTCGTTAGGTTCAAGCACACGGTACGCTGACTCGTATGGTTTGATAGAATCGGCAAGCGGGTGCTGTGCTGCAAGGCTTTGATATTGTGAAATTGAGTTAGCGCCATTTTCTTGCTTCTGATGAAAATAGTTCAGCGTGGTATCGATGTTCTCGCTCACCAACCAACGTAGAGAAACCCGTGTGGTTGTTATGGTTTCATCATTTGCATCCGCAACTGCGTTGATGTTTGCTTTTACATCCTCAGTATCTGACCAATCAGGATCTGGGTTTGAAACACCGGCTTGCTTAACCACATAATTGTAATCCATAAAGCCGGGGTTGTGATAGCGGTTAATGCTCGCGCGAACGGCTAATTCATCCATCACTATAGGCATATTGAAGACAGCACCTACTTCATGACCATGACTGTCACTTTCATTGATACTGAATAAGTCACCACTTAGTTTACCTTCAATAACGTCAAGCACTGGCGCTTTAAGCATGGTTCTAATCGCACCACCTAGCGTGCCTGCACCGTAAAGCGTACCTTGTGGGCCGATCAAGACTTCAACACGTTCGATATCGGTTAGTCGCAAATCCACATTGATTGGGATTTCGCCGAGGTAAGTTGCCACTGTCCCTGAGTCAGAAGCACGTTCCGACGAATTAGTATTCAAGCCACGAACAATAATAGGTGAGCCCTCACGGCCACCTTGTTCTGTGATTGTCAAACCAGGAACCCATCTTGCTACATCTTCAAGGTCGCCAATATTTTGGTCGCTCATCACATCGCTGTCGACGGCAGTAATGTTTAATGGCGCTTCTTGAACTGTGCCTGCGCGTCGAGTGGCTGTTACTTGAATTCGTTCAATTGACTTTTCTTGAATCTTACTTTCTTCTGCTTGTGATTGATTAACAACAAAAAAACTCGAACTAACAGCTAGTGCGACTAAGCTTGGATGGAGCTTACTCATGGATGGTGGAACCTCAAATTAAGAATTAAACGTGACGAAATTTCAATCTTTAGAAATGGGTAACTATGCAGGTGGTGCATTTCTGTCCCGAGTTTAGAGAGAATTTCATACAACCGGTGGTGAATAAATTAGCCATGTTTTGTTCATGGTTTAGGTAAATTTAGCCACCCTGAAACTGCGGCGCATGCTAACATGCTTATTCGTATTTTGTGAATAATTATTTTGATTATTTGAATGGTTATCTCTTTTTTAGATAAGGTGATTTGCGAAAATTTTCAAATAGCTTAGAGTATTAACTCCGTATGTTTCTTTTGTACGTCGATTATCTTAAGGAAAAACAATGAAAAAGCTGATGTTTGCATTGTTGGCATCTTGTACGTTACTAGGTTGCTCTGACAGTGAAGTTGGTGATGTGTCACTCGGTCTATTTACGCTCAAAGATATAAAATTAGACTCTATGGTTGATCCCGTTGTAACGGGTGTGACCTGTCATGTGGCGAGTGTTGAAGATGATTTGAGCTTTTCGGACCCAAGCGATAGCTCTATTTCTTGCCGTCAAACGAGTGAAATAACACCGGCAATGCTGGCGAATATAGATAAAAGTGATTCAGGCGAAGTGGTATTTAAAAAATCAAAAAGTGTGTTTTTTAAATCAATGAAAGTGAGAAGGATCTTTGATGCAAAAAATCAAACCTTGATGTACTTAGCCTATACCACTAAGGAAACCTCTGGTAGCTTTAAGCATAGCTTGTCAACGGTGCCATTATGGGGAACTCAGGCTTATCAAGGCGTTAAAACCAATTAATTCGAATGTTGGCTAGCACATAAACCAACACGTTTTGATAATTGCATTTAGTAAATTATTTTTGTTTGAATTAAACCTTTTTGCTCACGATTTCGACTAAGCTTAGTAGTGATAAGTTTAGGAGAAATCGTGATGTTAAAAACACGCTTTTTAGGGAAAACGGTTAATATTGCATTTGCAGTGATGACTGTATTGTTTGTTATTTTAACGTTAACAACTGATGCTCATAGCATCTCATCTCAAGCAACTCAGGTTGAGGTGTTTAGCCAAGACGAGGTGATTACCGAGTCCAAATCGAAGTAAGTTTGGGCTGTGATTTATCTTGTTTTACTGATTAGTGCCATTCGAAACGATGAAAATATAATATAAATATTTCGCTCGGCTCAGTCTCTGTTGCGCGTGGGATTAAGTGCATAAATTTGCATGAAGTTTTTATGACATATACTCATGCTTCACTTACGCTCTGTATAGCGTATAAACTCTAAACTACCATCTCTGACTCATCTCATTAATAGTCTTAACTAGGCTGTCACCAAAATTGTAATTAATTTGTTGCGTTCTCCCCAGTCTGCATTAGCTTTAATTAGGGACTAAGAAAAAAGCAGCGCAGTTTGCAATCGGATATATGCAAGTTTCTGTTTTAAAAAATACGAATTTTAGCTGACGTACTCGTTATTCGTCTGACTAAAACGCTCACACACAAGGAAGAAATATGGCACGCCAATTCGATAACTTTTATAGTCATGGGGCAATTAATTTTAGTGATTTTATTAATTGTGTTTCTAGCTTATATACTGGTCCAGACTGCTTGGATGATAGTACATTAAGACTGCTTGCTGAGATGTTGTATCGGCTTTCGCAAAACAAGCAATTTCTCGCGGCTCAAGTTGCGGGCAGCAGTAATTACCAGCATCATGCCCGAGGAATGTTGGACAATGATGATCTATATGTACTTTATGAAAATAAACGACCATTTTTTAAAGTATGTGCACAAATTTGGCATCCAATGCCAAAGCGGGGGACTCAGCGCTGTTTTATTCCGCAAGTGCGGGACTACAATTTTACGGCATTGACAACCAATTATTTTGGCCCCGGTTGTGGCAGCAAGCTGTATCAATATGAATATAGGAAGGACTTACAGCAAGGCGAGCATTGTGATTTACAGTTTGGGCAGTTTTATCAATTTACCCCTGAATCTGTACTCTTTACAGAAGCGTCGAGAGATGTGATAGCGCAGGCTTTACCTAAAAGTTTGAGTATCACCATCAGCTTACAGTTGGAGCAAAGGCCACATGCTTGCTTTGTATTTGACAAGTCATCTGGTCGCGTGCAGCAGATTATTGCTGACCCTGCATTTGGCCACAACGCAATACCTGAACCTCTGCTGCTTGAAGACTAAGCACTCTATCTAAGGTTATGAACTTTAGTTCAGGTGTAGAGAAAGTAACTTATTTTGCAGGATTCTATCTTTTATAGCTGTAACAAAAGCGCAAATATGTTACTTGTAGTTGCATCTATGAGAATAGCGTGAGCACTTTATTGCATTCTGATTTCTCAATGAATGAAGTGCTTATACCAAATTGAACAAGTGTTCAGTCAAATTGGTATGACTATTCTATCACCAGTCTGATCTGCACTGGTATTTTTAGCTTTGACAACAACCCTAATGGAGCGGCGTAATAATGAATAAAATAAGCTTGGTAGCACTCTCTGTCGTGCTAGGTTTGAGCGGATGTGCTCAAGACAAGCCGGTAACGGAAACTACATCTGTTGCTAAAACCACTGAATCAACTCTCTCTCGTGCAGAAATCGACAAAGTCGTAGAGCAGTACACCAAGCAGTTTATTAACCACGAACCCGCACTTGCCACTTCGCTCAAATTATCAAGTAATGAATATGGTCACTATGCTAATAGACTGCCGGATTACTCGGTTGTCGGAATGCAGGCGCTTCAGGTGGATATGAACGCAGCCGCAGATAAATTAAAACAATTACAATCGGGCGTGGCGAACTCTGACGACTTGTTGCACCTTAAAGTAAATGAAGTTATTGCACGTTATTATGCTGGCGATAAAGGCTTCTCAGCAGGTTATATTGATACTTGGGGCGGACACCTGCCATATATTGTCAATCAATTGTCTGGCCCATTGCTGGATATTCCGAATGTGCTTAAAGACCAACATGGAATAGAGAGCGAGCAAGATGCAAAAGACTATGTTGCGCGCCTAAATGCCTTTGTTGAAGTCACGAAGCAAGTTGCAAGTAAGGTAAAAGCGGATGCCAATAAAGGCGTAATTTTACCAAAAGTATTATTTCCAAACACGCTAGGTTATTTAGATAACTTCACGGCGCCAAGTGGTGCAGAACATCCTTTGGTTGCGTCGTTTAAAGATAAACTTGCGAATATTGATGGTATTACGGATAAAGCCGCCGCTGATTATGTTGCACAGGCAACACAAATTGTTGAGCAAAAGCTTTATCCTGAATTTAAAAATGTGTCTGCGATTATGCACGCTCTAGAGAGCAAAGCGCCTGAAAATGTTGGTATTTGGGCCCAACCAAATGGCGAAGCTTTCTACCAGCATGAGATCACCTATTTGGCCGATTCTGATATGAGCGCGGAAGAGATCCACCAAATTGGTCTTGCTGAGGTGGAACGTATTTCAAAGCGTATGGACGAAATTCTCAAACAAAATGGCTATGCACAAGGCACCGTTGGTGACCGGATGAAGCAGCTAAATGAAGAGTCGAGATTCTTATATGCGGATTCTGACGAAGGTCGTGAAGCGTTATTATCGTTCTTGCGTGGTGAAATAGGGACAATTTTACAAAAAGCGCCAGATTATTTTTCTACTATTCCACCGCAACCTGTTGAAGTTAAACGTATACCAAAAGCCGTGGAAGCGGGTGCACCGGGTGGTTACTACAACGGTCCATCGCTTGATGGAAGTCGCCCAGGGGTATTTTCAATCAACCTAAAAGACATGAAAGCAGTACCAAGCTTTGGTATGAAAACCTTAACGTATCACGAGGCGGTTCCTGGTCACCATTTCCAAATTGCGCTTAATATGTTGCAAACAGAAATTGGTTTGATGCGTCAAAATGCCTCATTTAATGGCTATGTTGAGGGCTGGGCGCTGTATTCAGAGCTATTGGCTTACGAAATGGGGATGTATAAGGATGACCCATTTGGAGACTTAGGGCGTCTGCAAGCTGAGGCATATCGTGCTGCTCGACTGGTGGTTGATACGGGCCTACATTATAAAAAGTGGACACGTGACCAAGCGATCACCTATTTTGCTGATGCAACCGGTACGGCGATGAGTGATGTGGTATCGGCTATCGACCGTTATATCGCTTGGCCAGGTCAAGCGCTTGGTTATAAGTTAGGTATGCTTAAGTTGGTTGAGCTCAGAGAGCACGCTAAGCAACAGCTAGGTGATAAGTTTGATATTAAAGCATTCCACGACGTGGTGTTGCTAAAAGGCGCAAGGCCAATGGCGCTTGTTGAAGAAGATATCAAGACTTGGATTAACTCTTTGAAGTCGTAAATATACTTTTCGGCTTGAAGTCAGTACGCGATACTGGCTTCAAGCTGATGTTATTTAAAAACCTCTATTTATAGCTCTCGTTCATACTCACCGTACTTAAAGTCACTATCATAACCTGAGCTTCGGATAATTAATGCCTTTCTAGCAGCCAGTTTTAGCGCTAACTGCGTTGAATTCACTTCCAATAGCCAGCTATTGGTGCGTAAATTCGCCTAGTTATCCCCAAAACTCTCTGGCTAGATAAGAAGATAGTTTAAGGTGATTAAAAAACAATGAGCTAGCTCATTCCTTATCCAAACCTCAGGTTATCATAATTTGCAATTCGGCTTTGCCACGGCATTTTCAATAATTTCTTTGCTGCGATGTATATCTTTCTTTTTCAGCTCAAGTCCTGCTTCATCTTCATTTTTTACGGGTTGATAAGCGAGTTTTGCATAAAGCGCAAAGTGATCTGACCCTATGTTGTTGAGCCTTTTAATATCGATCACTGTGAAATGGTGACTCGCAAACAAATGATCTAGCGGCCAGCGTGCAAACGGGTACTGTGCATGAAAAGTGTTAAACATGCCTCGGCCAACTCGCGGATCAAGAAGCCCACTTATTTTCCTAAATAACCTCGTGGTTGGTGACCAAGCAACATCATTGAGATCGCCAGTGACTATGGTGGGCAAAGGCTCATTTATGACGCGTTTGGCGACAACCACCAGCTCTGCATCTCGCTCAATGGCCGTTTCGTTCTCAGTGGGGCTCGGCGGTGCCGGGTGCAAGAAATGGGTTTGGATCACGATATGGGGAGCGAGCTTGAGTCTTGCATGTATCGAAGGCACACCTTCCTCAACGATATACTCACATTTTGCCTCGTCTAGCGGGTAGCGAGAATAAACGTGCATGCCATACAAATTGGATTGTGGACATTTAACGCTGTAGGGCAGTATATCTAACAACGAGTCTAATTGTTGCTCCCATAGCTCATCACTTTCTAACGTGACTAAAATATCAGGTTGATGTGTCCTAACTTGCTCCAATAGCAGATTAAATTGTCGATTGGTTTGTAGGACATTGGCGGTGATCAAACTGACGGTGTCAGCATCGGTTGTCGCTTTTTTTACCTCGACCGGCCAAAGCGGGGTGTAGGGTAAAATCCACCACAGTTGAAAACTTAAACAACCCAATAGAGCAATGACAGCAAGCGCGGCTACGCTTTGAAGATTAAGGTAGAAAATGGACAGCAGTAGCGTAAATGCAGTAATAATAGCGAGCTGAAGCCGCGGGAACTCCATTGCTCTAACACTCCAGTGCGGGTGCTTAGCAAGTGGCAGTAACGTAGCAAGTAGGATAAAACCACACAGCGCGACGATAACCCAAGTCATGAAATTCCTCAGCAAATAGATGAATTTAAGAAGTATATTTCATGTTAGCTGAAATCGCTGTGAATAGTATCGGGTTTAGACGGTTGCCTAAACCCGATACTCGTTCAGGGATAACTAGTTGAGATTAGTTTTGGTACGGAGTGTTTTCCGCAAAATATTCATGGCTGTCAGCATTTTGAATCGCTTGACTTGGGTTTGAGTTTGCTAAGTTTTTCGCACCAGATTGGCCATAAACGATGTCATCTGTACCAGCAACGGCATTAAAGTGACTTAGCTCATGAACAATCGTGCCCGCACGTGAATCTGTACCTAGCTCATTTGCGCTCCAAAATGCGCGACATAGATAGACTTTGTATGGTTGATTTGGGTATACATAAGCAAAGTATGATTTGTTACAACTACAGTCAAAAGTGAGATCTTGGTTGTCGATTGCATCATTGATGGCATTGAAGTTAGATTTCACGGTTGCGTAACGGCTGTTTGTCGCTGCGCCAAACCAAGTTTGATAACGTGTAGACGGGTTGCTTGCTGAGTGGCTATTTAGGTAAGCAACAGAGTCATTAGTGATCTGATCTGCAGCATTTAGTGCTGACAAAATACTGGTTTTTTCACTGTTACTACAACGACCTGTAAAACAAGTGCCATCAGTACAGTCAGCCGCGCCCGCCGCTGGTTTTGCATTGACTTGAACATTGCCCTTTGTCATCGCCACGCCTTCAAGCCATAGATTGACCGAATTTGAGCTGAGTTCTGCTACATCGGCACGCATCATCGATTGCTGACCCATCGTTCTTGTAGTCATACTTGGGATTTCTTTTTTACCGAAAAGATCAAATGATTCAACATCATAACTAATTTCGTAGTTACCTGGCTGGCTAAGATCATAAAGGCCTGAAAGCTCAAATGATTTAGTGAGCGTTTCGCCAGACTTTAACTTGATAAAGTCAGCTTCAGTAGGTGCTGGGCGTTTGTAGTGAGGACCAAAGAAATTAACTTCTTTACCATCACGCGTAATTTTGAAAATATGCTCTTCTTCAAGGTCTGTATACCAACTTAAGATTTTCTGATTGCCTTTACCCTGATTGGTGATGTTTAGCGTCGCAATAACATCGCCATTGCTTTTTGTGTCGACATCAACGCTTACCGCTAGGTCTTTATTCATTGCTTGAGCATTCAGTGATGCGGTTACGGCTGCCGCGAGTAACCCTGTAGATAGTGTGCGTGATAGTAGCTTCATTATTTCTTCCTGTTGAGGTTGCTACAGTCTCTCGGCTGGCAGGTACAAAACCAGTGGCGAGGACTGAGTTTACTTGTTGTCATTTCGTTATTTTTAAAGGTGAATTCACTCTTCACTTTTAATTAACAATAATATATTCAATGTTTCAAGCAGAATTTTTACAACAGAGCTAAAAAATTCACATTAAAAAATTACCAATAATTTCAAATAACTGTAATGTTATTGAAAAGTATGGATAAATTTAATACAAAACTGGGGAGAGGGTAGTTGTGAATTTATTGTTTCATTCACATTGGTTTACATTGTGATGTTTGAAATGGTATTCCAACCGAAGTTGGAGTGGCACTGACGTTATCTAGCTAGCCATTATCAGTGCCAAACTGGGTCTTAGATTTCCGTAATGATATTGTCGATAGCAAGGCGAGATTTAGGTAATTTAGCATTAAAATCACCTTCGTCTCGGTAGCCCAGCGCGACAATGGCAAGGGCATCAAAGCCTTGCTCAGTTAACCCAAGCTCATTACTGAGAATTTCAGCGTCAAAGCCCTCAATGGGCACAGAGTCTATACCGAGTAGTGCTGTGCTTAGCAAAAATTGCCCAAGATTTAAGTAAACTTGTTTGCCTGTCCATGCTTTGATTGCTTCATCGCTGGTTTGATTTAAGCCGACAAAATAGCGACGGCCATTATTCATTTGTGCTTCTACCTCAGAGCCTTTTTCAAATCGGCCATCGGCACTTTCTTTGGCAAGCACTTTATCTAAATGTGCATCATCTATATTTTGTTTTGCAGCAAATACAACAACATGAGATGCATTTAGTACTTTTGCTTCATTAAATTTGTAATTCTCTTGTGTGCTTTTAGCCACTTGAGTTTTGCCAGCCTCAGTACTTGCGATGACAAAATGCCATGGCTGAACGTTGGTACTAGAGGGGCTTAGTCTTAGCGCCTGCTTGAGTAGGTCAATATCTGAATCACTAATTTTTTTATCAGGATCAAAGGCTTTTGTAGAATAACGATTGTGGATTGCATCGCGTAACGTGTACATATCAAACTCCTAATTGCTTTAAAGACATAATATGGATTTACATAATCAATAAAAAGATGATAATGAGTTAAATAGTTTCAAAAATTTTTTGAAAATGAATACACAAGATTTAATCGTCGTAATGAAAACGGCTAAACTTGGCAATATTAGCGCGGCGGCTGCGCAGTTAGATATGCAGGTTGCCACGGCAAGCGCCGCGATAAAGCGAGTGGAAAAGCACCTTGGCTTTCAACTTTTTGTGCGTTCTACGCGTAGCTTAAGGCTATCAAAGCAAGGTGAAACTTATTTGCCAATTTGCGAGCAGGCACTTGCGCTTTTGGCTGATGGCAAAAAGCAGGTGCTCGACAACGACAACGAAATTGATGGTGAGCTAAGGTTAACCGCACCGTCAGATTTTGGCCGTAATATCCTCCTTCCTTGGCTAGACGAATTACTTGATGAATACCCTAAACTTGCCCTGAAGCTTATTCTTAATGATCACAATCTCGACTTTTATCGTGATGGTGTTGATATCGCGCTGCGCTATGGTGCGCCTGAAGACAGTAGCTTCTACGGCTTTAAAATTTGTGATGTGCCATTGCTGCTTTGTGCCTCTACGGAATACCTTGAAAAACAAGGCACACCAAAGGATCATGAGGAATTAAGCGAGCACCAAGGGCTATTCTTTTTGATCAGAGGCAGTAAGTTTGATACGTGGAAACTGACGAAAAATGAACAAACTTACAAAGTGGTGCTTAAAGGGCGTAGAACCAGTAATGATGCGGATGTGGTAAAGCGTTGGTGTGCGCAAGGAGCGGGTATTTCATTGCGCTCCGCGATAGACGTAGCAGACCAACTAGAACAAGGTGTGGTGCAAAGTATATTAAATGACTACCGCGTTGAATGTAAGCCGCTGTGGTTGATCTGTCCTTCAAAGCAAATGATCAACCCAAGCGTGAGAGTGCTGCGCGATAAACTAAGAGTGTACTGCCAAGCGCTTGTAGAAAAGGCCGAGCGATATAAGTAACGCGCTAGGGCTTGACTGAAGCGGTATTCTTGGGTTTGTCGGGTAAGTGGGTTGGATAACCAAACAGCGCCAACCATTTGCCTTTTAAAGTGTGTGCTTGTGAAAAGCGGTGGAACATATGACGCCACTGAGCAAAGTTAACGTCTAAAGGGGTCTGCTTTGGTGCCGCACCTCTTATTCCATAGCAAATTGTTATATCTTCCCGCTCCTCAATAAAGGTGCCAAAAAGCTTATCCCAAATGATCAGCACCCCAGCAAAGTTCTTATCTATATAGTCAGGATTACTGGCGTGATGGACTCTGTGGTGGGAAGGCGTATTAAAAATTCGCTCTACCACTCCTAACCTATTAACCGTTTGTGTATGGACAAAAAACTGAAAAGCCAAGTTGATTGCGACGATGGCAAATACCAAGGTCGGGGTAAATCCAAGCAGTATCATAGGCAGCCAGAACAGCCACATACCGACAATAGGGTATAGCAAGCTTTGGCGAAATGCGGTGGTAAAGTTCATGTTGTTAGAACTGTGATGGACCACGTGTGCACTCCAAAGCCAGTGAATACAATGTGATGCGCGGTGAAACCAGTAATACAAAAAATCTTGCAAAATAAACCCAAAAAGCAAAGAGAAGAGATTTAATTCGATTGTGAATAAGGCAAATTGATGAAGCCAGTAAAAGAGCGGCATCAGTACAAGCAAAGCCAGCGCGTCGCTGCCTTGATGGAGCAAGGCGAGTAGGGCATTGAGTAATGAATCTCGCCAATCATAGTGTTCGTGGTGCTTGATATACTCCCAGGCAACACAAAGTAAAAAGATAGGACTGAGTGCCAGTAAAATTAGCGATACATCAACCATATATAGCTCCTTCTTTAGCCAAAGCTTTGGTACTTTATATGCACTAGCGTAACGGGTTAGCCATTGACAATCCTGCCAAACTGCGCCAACAATTTGTCCAAATACGACAAAAGGAACTGCAATGCACTCCACTTCGTTTGTATATTTTTATAGTGCATGGGTATATCTCCATGACCATTTTACCGATGACAAGAGACTGCAAGGCGAGTTTGCTGAGCTGGTAGCGTCACGGCCTGAACGTGTAGCACTCTTTGAGTATGAGCGGTTGCTTGAAGTAGGGCAGGAGCTGAGCGGCGATCCCTTAATTGGTTTTGAACTGGGTAAAGCCATTCAGTTGCATGACTATGGAGCGCTTGGTTACTTGGTCGAAACCAGTAAAGACTTGCAGCAGGCTATAACCTCATTATTGCATTACGACGCCATTGTTGCCGATATTGGCCTCGCTGTATTCACAAGTGATAGCGACAATGCCAAGTTAACTTGGCAACCAAAAACCTCGCTGGGTAAGCAAGCCATTTTGCGCAATATGACCGCTTGGGTGAGCGCTGCACGGCAGCTTTTGCGATCAACTTTATCGCCTAACCAACTCCAGCTTAGCTTTAGCGTGTGTGACCTAGAATTACAGCGTTTGCAAACTTGGTTTGGCTGCCCCGTATCACAAAACTGCCCTGAAAATGCACTGTCGTTTCCGTTAGATTTTCTTACCATGCCAGTCGCTACCGTCGACAGCCTAATGCACGAACATATTGAGCAAGCGGTTGCCAAAAGCGTATCAGCGCTCTGTGATAATCATGATTTAAAAACACGTGTTGCTAATTTACTGGCGGCAAAGCATTCACTGACTGGAGTCAACCAAGCAAGTATGGCTAAGGCATTAAACATGAGTGTGCGTTCGATGCAGCGTAAACTAAAAACACAACACACCAGCTTTAGAACCTTACTCGACCAAGAGCGAAAACATAGATTTGAACAACTCATCAGCAACACCAGATTGCTCGATATTGTAGACGCACTCGGTTTTACAGAACAAAGTGCGCTCAATAAAGTTTGTTTAAAATGGTATGGGAAACCACCGTCAAAGCTAAAGTGAAGAACCGAAGGTAGGTAAGTTTTGGTTTGTTAGGTTCGGCTAATCAGATTTAATCGAATTTGAGAGTTTTATAAGTGACAGAAGTGGAAATTGGGAGCGCCGAGTAGTATAAATCGCTGACACCCGCCTCAAATAGTGTCCGGGTTTATGAACCAAAACACATCCCCTTGAGTAGCGCAAGATTAAGGTTAACCGATGGCCCTAAACGATAAGTTGTATCGACTGATTTAGGCTGCGATGAGATCGCAATAAGAGACCCTCTATATGTGTTTGCCGTAAACGATTTAACGGCTAACCGACATAACGAAGTTGAACAGGTTTAAGCGTTGCCAATACAAATTAGCTGCTTAAAGGCAACTAAAAAGAATCGTTATGCTTACTTGACCGAATAAGGTTCATATGTGTTATGTGACATTTACCTGAACATTATCCGTGTCTTTAAGGATATCCAAGAGTGCCTGGAAGCTTAAATCGGATATGTGGTTGTGTCTTGGATCATACAGTCTATAAAGATCCAAGCCTAAATCGGTACAATGGTAACCGCTAAACCGCATCAATGTTGTCGCTCCAGTTTTTTGCCTTAAGTTTATCAGTTCTGCTTTCTTATCTTTCGTAGTCATTTCGATCGGTTCATCTGATGGTAGAACAAAGTCTCCATGCTGAACTAGACCCCAATCCATAAGCCCTGAAATCATATGTATAAGCACACCATGAAACTTTCCTTCTGTACTCTCTATATTTAATGTGAGGTCATCTTGATCGAGCGCAATAACAGGATATCCATCTAGGTCAATGCTGGAATCTAAAAACAGAGCGAAAGCATGAAACATTTGTGTTTCAAGAAGGCCTATATTCCACAAAGTTCTGAGTGATATGGAACCTGGTGAAACATCTTCAAGTGCAGCACATCGAGCGAGTAAATCTTCCCTCCAATCCTCATTCATCCTAGTAGCGATATCGCGAAACATATCAAACCATGATGGCGAGGTGTCTTCGTCCTCCTCTTCTTTTCGGACGACATCTTCTATATCTATGTATTTCAGAGATTTTTTCAATGTATTTATATATCTTGTGTATTTTTTAACAAGATTGATTTGCTCTTGAATTTGAATGGAATTGAACGGATCTTCTTGTTTTATTATTTTCTTACTTTCCTCCTCCATTCTCTTATCAAGCTCAACAAGCAGCTTATCGAACATGGCTTCATTATTTTTTAAAGAAGCCATTGTCATTTTTCCTTCGCTATAATTAGCAAGCACACCATTAGGTATAAATGGCAAAATTAACGTGCCAATTGGAGTCAATAAGTTTGGTAATAGTTGCTTTGCTTTTGTTAGAGCCAAAGTTGTTACATTTTCCATTAGCTTCCTACCGTGTCATGATCACATAACGCTTGGTTCAGGTGCGCCGAAGGCGTCACCAGAAACCACTGGTTATGTACCGGTTTATTCTTATACGTTGCTATCGATGACTAATTTCTCAGAAATATCAGAGTATTCACTTGTGATAACTTCTTCTGCCCATTCTTCAAGCAAACCATCCATACTGTCAAAAAATTCCCCCATTTCTCGATATGAGTCGAAAAACCCATGAAGATATTGCTCTGCGATAAAAGCAAAGCCAGGATCAAATTTCCATACGTGCTTCATTTCAAATTTAAGTGGACTTATAACTCCACCACTTAATGATTGTGCTCTCTGTGCTACATCGCAAGTTGTATATCCGATTTTGACGTAATTAAATAGAGGTTCATTTGTTTCATTGCTCTTATATTCACCTATGTAAACATAACCCGAAGAAGGCTCTTTTTTGATTTTGTTTTCAGAAAGTAATCTTTTTAGAATGTTAGAGAGTGCTGTTGCGGGAGAATAGCCTTCCTGTACTGTAGCAATAAGTTCATTGCGATAAGTTTTAATATTTTCTGAGGCTACAGGAACTTCTTCCTTAACTGCTCTCCAGAACTCAAAGAAAATATTTTTTGCTTCGTCATATTTTCGCTTCTTCAATTTTTGTTTTTTTGCAATATTAGCTGCTTTGGTTCTCTTTAAGTGCTGAGAAAAGCCAATATCTACTGAAGACCAGTCAAAGTTTTTTATTTTCACCCTCTCTATTTCAGGGTCAAGGTGTTCTGTAATACTCCTACCACATTCACCTGTATCTTGATTTATTACCAAGGCTCCAATATGAGGGCAACCATACTTTTCTGTGAATCTCCAAATTGTACCAAGCCTTCTGCCAATGTGTCGGTGATGGAGGCTTTTAACTTCAGGAATGCCTGGGTAAGTATCTTGTACTTTCTTTACTACTCCCTTGTACGTGATAGTTTCTCCAGTTGGGGCTAGTTCAACAAGAATTGGATAGATTAATTCTGCCATAAGCAAATCAAGCTCAGTGACATGAGGGTAATTGAGCTCTGGATAAATATCTTTCATAAGTACTGAATTAATGTTTAGCTTGAAGGCTTACTCTTTAGTAATGCTTGCTAATATGTGAAGCAAAGCGGAACCGAGCAAGCATTACAGTGTCCGATTTTTTAAACGCTTGTTAGAAGTTTACTATTCCCTATAGTTACATGCAGAACAAGTCCAATCACCAAACTTTTTCATGCTTTTAGGAAGTGCGCTCAAATATATAGGCTTAGATTTACTAGAGCAGTTTGGACAAATTGGCTTATTTGGATCTACTAATGTTGTAACTCCAAAATTTGAATTACCAGATTCACAATTTGATTTCCATTTTTGGATAGCACCATTTAACGCAGGATCCATACTCCATATAGGGGATGTTAAGTCTACCTCATGAACGAATGCGTTCATTACGCCCCTATCAAAAACTCCACGTGTAACACTCTTATGATGAAACATAATTAAAGGTAAACCTTTTGAGTATGCTAAAGATGCTTCAATATGGTTCCATTCTGTCGGAAGTAATAATTCTGATTCAAGATCATAATCTTTAATTTTACCCCCGGTAATAAGGAGTTGAGGAAAACCTAAGATTATTGCCCCCTTGCACTCATCCATTATTTCTATGACTTCATCAAGAGGAGCCTTACTTGGGTAGTCACTACTTCCCAGAGTTCTCGGGGTTAACCCCATATTTCGAATCGAAGTCAAAAAGACTTCCAAGCCTGCATCGAACTCAGGAGATACCCAAGTCGGTCGACTTACGAAAATGTGCACAGTACTCTCCTAAACTTCTAATAGCTGATTGGCGAGAATTCTTGAATATCTCGCTTATTCACAAGTAAGAAATAATAATTTCTAAGCTAGCTTTATTTAATAATTTTAGTTACTTAGAAGCAAAAAATTGCAATTTCAACATGCAAACCACCTGCAACAAGCAAGGAGTGACTTATCTGAGCCTTTTCACTTCTCTTTGAATGTCAATTTTGCAACATACTTTTATCATTTATTTTAAATAATTGAAATTACACTGCATTACACATTTGCATTGCTTTCTCTTAACTACGACTCAAGTAACCCAATTGCTCGCATTCTTAACGATTCGAGAGACCTTTAAATATCTATCTTGAAATCATCAATAGGTGCTCACTCTCGCTGTTTACTCACGACTTCCTATCAGATGAACTTAAGGCTTATCAGCTTGCAAATATAAGCAACTATAACCAAAGTACTCATAGCTCGTGGCGTTCCTAAGCATGCCTACCATGTGCTATTTCATCCTTGATATCTGTTTGTAAACACGAGAAATCTTAATCGTTTCAATCAAATCTGATTGTATATGCTTTTATGGTTTTTAACTGTTTGAAATTTAATGGTTTTATTCCGATCTTCGACAGCAAGAAAGATTTATCTTGAGAATCAAAATTACTCAATTGCTAAGTGCTATATTTAAGATTACAACTACTCCACTTTAATGTGGGCCTTGAATTTGCCCACTAACCCTATGTTAAATCGTGGGGTGCCTAAACCATCATGTACTGATGTGCTAACGCATCGCCACCTAAGGATTATTTAGATGCTATCTACTCTATTCGTTGTTGATCAAAATGCAGATGTACTGCCTTTGGCAAATAACGTAGTGACGTTTGAAACGTATTTGCAAGAGTACCCAAAGCTCGGTGAATCAAAACTTCGAGTGATTAATTTATGTGACTGTGACCGTTATTTAAGCCAAGGTTATTACTGCTCTTTACTTGCTGAAGCGCGTAATCACCAAGTGCTTCCGAGTCTAAAAGTTATTAACGGTTTACGTGATGGCGATAATGCGTTGTTTTTATCGCAAGCTTGGTTTGATAAGCGTGGGATCGCGATTACCAATGACGCTGAGTTGATCATTTGTATGGGCGAAACCCAACAGCCTGAGTTTAGTAAGTTGGCGGCGTATTTATTTCAGCAATTTCCAGCGCCTTTACTAAAAGTGACATTACAGCAGCAAGACAAAGGCGTGCGTGTGCAGGTGCAGCGACGCGACTTTTCGACTCTGCAGGTGGCGCAGCTTGAGTTTTGTACTCAAGTATTAGGTCATGTGCATGCCACTCAGTGGAACAAACGTAAGAGTCACAAAAAGTATCGCTGGGATATTGCGATGTTGGTGGACCACGATGAAAAGTTGCCGCCAAGTAACAAAGGGGCGATCAGCCGCTTTGTTAAAGCCGGTGAAAAGCTTGGCATTAAAGTTCATCCATTAGAAGCGGCTGAGTTATACAACTTAGGCCAATACGATGGGCTATTTATTCGTGAAACCACAGCGATTGATCACCATACTTATCGCCTTGCGCAAGAAGCAGAGCAAAAAGATTTAGTGGTAATTGACGATCCAAGCTCGATCCTACGCTGTTGTAATAAGGTGTTTTTACATGATGCCTTTAATTACAAGAAGGTGCCAAGTTTAGAAACGCGATTTGTGAGTCAGTGTAATGAACAAGTAATCGATAAACTCATTGCTGAGTTATCGCTACCTATGGTGCTTAAAATGCCTGAGAGTTCGTTCTCAAAAGGCGTATTTAAAGTAAAAACCAAAGAAGAACTTGGCGAACGTTTACAAGAGCTGATGAGCGTCTCTGCGATTGTGTTGGCGCAAGCTTACCTATACACAGATTACGACTGGCGTATTGGGGTGTTAAATGGCCGTGCAATTTACGCATGCCGTTACCATATGGCACGTAACCATTGGCAAATCTATAACCATGAGTCAAAACGCAATTTCTCGGGTGGGTTTGACACGCTACCAACGTTTGAAGTGCCAAAAGCGGTGTTACGCGCAGCGTTAAAAGCGGCGGCAGTCGTGGGTAATGGTTTGTATGGTATTGATATTAAAGAGCACAACGGCAAAGCCTACGTGCTTGAAGTAAACGACAACCCGAATATTGACCAAGGGGTTGAAGACAAATATCTCGGTGACGAGCTGTACATGCAAGTGATGTCTGAATTTTCAAGACGTCTTGAAGCGAGAGGTAAAAAGTAATGTTGCAAGCCGCGTTGGTGCTTGAAAAGGCGACACAACAAGATTTGAACTCACTGAATGCGCTGGAGCAAAACTGCTTTAGTGCGGATAGACTGAGTCGTCGCCAACTCAAGCATTACATCAGTTTTGAACATAGCCTGCTGCTCACTGCAAAGTTGGCAGGGGAACTTGTGGGCTATGGGTTGCTTTGGTTGCACCAAGGAACGCGGCTAGCAAGGCTTTATTCATTGGCGGTATCGCCTCATCATCAAGGTAAAGGGATCGCACGCCAACTGATGTCTGAGCTTGAAGTCAGAGCGGGTGAAATGGGCTGGTTATATATGCGTTTAGAAGTGGCTAAACGCAATGACGCGGCCATCGGCTTATATAAACGCATGGGTTATCGTGTATTTGGCGAGTATCAAAACTATTACGCGGATCATGATGACGCGCTAAGAATGCAAAAATGCGTGCGCAAGCTGTCGCAAAAGGCGGTGTTGCATCAGGCTCCTTGGTATCAGCAAACGACAGACTTTACCTGCGGGCCGGCGTCACTGATGATGGCAATGGCAAGCATAGATCCAGGCTGTATGGGCGATCAGGCCTTAGAGCTTGAAATATGGCGTGAAGCGACCACCATCTTTATGACTGCAGGTCACGGCGGCTGTCACCCATTTGGTTTGGCATTGGCTGCGGAGCGCCGTGGTTTTGCGGCAGAGGTGATGGTGAATACGGCGGGCCCACTATTTTTAGATGGCGTGAGAAGCGCGCAGAAAAAACAGGTGATGACCTTAGTTCATGAGCAATTCCGTCAAGAGTGTGAATATCGTGATATTGCTATTCACCAAGCCGATGTAAAGCTTGAACAGGTTGAACAATGGTTGTTACAGGGTAGTGCGGTATTGGCTTTGATCAGCACTTATCGGCTAAACGGTAAAAAAGCGCCGCATTGGGTGCTTATTACGGGTTTGGATGAGTTGTGTTTATATCTTAATGACCCTGATGTTGAGGATGACCAAAACCCTATCGACTGCCAGCAAGTACCCATTGCAAGGTCAGATTTTGAAAAAATGATGACGTTTGGCGCAAGCAAATTAAGTGCGCTGGTGGTGTTGCACGAGTCATTTTAACTAACGTTTTCGGTTATAAGTCAAAGGGCCTGTATTCGGCCCTTTGTTTTTAGCGTTACATGGCGTTTATAGCGTTTTCAAAAACTCAACGATTTGCCACTTTTCATTGTCACTCAAGGTAGTGCCGTAAACGTGACCGCTGTTATCATTGCCCGGCATCACTTCACCGCTGGCTTTGTTCACTTTGAACTCGTTCATGCCTTGATGAGTAATATAGCCAACATTGATAGGGTCGAATTCGCGACTGCCAACCCAGAAGGTATCTGGGCGTGACTCTGGTGATTGTAGTAGTGACCATAGGTTTGGCACAGAGCCATTATGTAAATAAGGCGCGGTTGCCCAAATTCCATTCAACGGCCTTGCTTTGTAGACACCCGCATCGTAAAAGCCATCCACACAATCTTCGTTAGTATTGGGGGTTAACTGTTGTCTATTTGCCAAATAGACTTTGAGGCGCTCTTCAATGGATTTTTTCACGGTGGTTTTCTTACCATCTGGCCCGGTGCGCTCTGCTATTAAGCCCGCCTCGATTGCTTTGATGGGATCTTTTAGCACTAGACCCACAACCCCATTTACTGGGATATCGATAGCGCTATCCACGGCTTGGAATTTGTCTCCCGCGATAATGTCGGTTTTTGTGCCTTCCAAGAACAATGTTTTTGCCATGTGGCAGCTTGCGTTATTAGACATAGTGGGATCGGTACCTATCTCTTTTACTGGTACTTTTACCGCTTCGTAATCCTTGAGTAGATTTTTTTGGTCAATTAATTGATGGCAGTTGGCGCAATTTGCTTGGAATAGCATTTTTCCTTGTGCCGCCTTATTGGTGTCAATCCCTGGAAGGTATTGCTCAGGCCAAGCTGGTGGCAGAAGTGTTTTTACCCACGCTTCTAGTTGCCCTAACGCATGCATGTCTACCGTTGAGCTATATCGAGCATGTTTCCCCCAAACGCGCTGCCAAACCGGTGCTTCTTCAATGGATAACGAACCAAACACACCGACAACTTCCCCAATGTTGCGTACTAATGGGCCGACCACAGGAATATTGGGGGCAGAAGCATTCCACTGCACAACATTTGACTGGTGCGTCCCCCATAAAAATGGATAGGAGACGGGTGCGGTGGGCGCATTTTTATTGTTAAGGTCGTCAAGCGCAAATGCCGTGCCGGCGTTTTGTATATTGCCAAACGCATCAAGTCGAGCATAGCTAGTAAAATCGTCTGGATAGTCTTCGGGCAAGTCATTAACGGTTTGTCGCTCGGCGGTTGCAAGCGCCACATGCTTGAGATCGTCTCGGAGATCATCAATCAATTCTTGCGATGCCCCTTCTTTTAATACGCGCATCGCGAAACGGCTAAACTTTTGATTATCGTTAAGGGTCGCCTCTAACGCGGCATTTAGGCGGCTAAAGAAGAGTACAAAGTTGGCGAGGGTGGGCGCACCTTCTACCAAGATTTTTGTGCCGTTATAGTCAATTTGGTTAGTGTGACATGCCGCACAGGTCATCCCGACCCAAGCTTGTCCCGTGGTTTGATTGTTATGCACGGCAAAACCGATGGGCAAGCCTGAAGGGTTATTGGCGGCGGTTTTACTGGGCAGGTAGCGCAGCATTTCCATATGTTCGCTATCGCGAAAGAGCTTTTTACTGTTGGGCTGCTCTAACCAAGTAAACCAAGTATAGGGAATGATTTGTGACCCTTGGCCTGTAAACCAAAAGTCCTGCCGAAGTTTATCTGACCACCCTTGATTGAGCCAAACTCGCTCAGGCACTTGGCCAGATTCTGCAACTGGGTCGAGCGTTTCTTTGGGCACTGAAGGTTTTTTACTTGGTGAGCTACAACTTGCGAGAAACAGTGTGCAAGCCACTGCCGCACTTACATATTTTATTACTAGTCTATTGTTCATGTTGAACTGTCCGTGACGGTGGAAGTATCAACTACCTTAGTACAAACTAATTAACAATCAAGTTACACGACATTACACGTGTCGCTAATTCACAAGATGAGAAAGTCTCATCTTTCCAAATATGAAATATTTATGTAAATTTATTTGTTTACACTAAATTTACTTTATTTATTTGGGAGCGGTTGTGCGTCGAAGTAGTTTTGCCATTTTTCATGTTATGGCGGTAATAGTTATCTTGGTTGGGTTACTGACTGGCCCTCGCTTGGGCATTATCAATCATGATTTTCTGGCGTTTCTTTCGCCTTTGCTTCCACAAGGCGCGTTGCTGTCAATGCATGTGTTATTTGGTTGCTTACTCACCTTGATTGCGATTGTTTTTACTGTGGCAACCATTCGCGCACCGTTTCGTGGCGCACCAAGTAAGTTTGATAAAGCCGTTAACTACTTTGGGTATCTGGTTATCGTGCTGAGTATAGTCACAGGATGGTTACTTTGGCTCAATCCAGAGAGTCTAAGTTTAGTGATTCATGGGTTATCAGCGACAGCCATTTTTTTGTATTTGGTGTTACATGGCATAAAGCACACGGTGTTTAAGGGCAAGCAAGTACTGAGCGTATTATTGCCCCGAAATGCGCTTATTTTACTCAGTTGCAGTATTGCTCTGGTGTATTTTTGCGGCCTTGGCATACAGCTTATTGTTGCAGATCAGCATTTACGGTTAGAAGTTGCGCCGCTATCAAGGCAAAGCCACGTTGAAATAGACGGTAAAGGAGACGAGCCACAATGGTTGCGTGCTAAGCCTATTAAATTAACTACATTTGGTGGTGCAAACTTCTTGGATGGGAGTAGCGAGGTCGAAATAAAAGCGTTGAGCAACCATGATGAAACCTTCTTTCTGATCCGCTGGCAAGATCCGACCGAAAGCCTAGAGCATCTGCCGCTGGAAAAAACCTCGGACGGTTGGCAAGTACAAGAAAATGGCTTTTATCGCTTTGACGAGCGCACTTATTACGAAGATAAGTTTGCCATCATGCTATCGACAACCTGTGAACTAGGAGGTGATGGCACCGTTCAATACGGCGATGCGCCGCTTGCAGGCAAGCCCCGTAACTGGCATGGCAAGGGCTATCATGCAAGTACGGACGGCCGCACGCGAGATTTATGGCACTGGAAAGCGCTGAGAACCAATGACATGTACTTGGCCGATGATAATTTTTTTGGGCCGCCTCAAAGCGTTGCACTTGGGCAAAGACGCTACACCGCAGGGTATCAACCTGATGGCAAAGAAAGCGGTGCTTATGTGATGAACTGGCGCTGGTACTCACCGACTGAGGTTACGCCAAAGCGAATGCCAATCCCATCGCCAGATATCACTGAGCGCAAAGTCCTTGATTGGTTTGCCAGCGAAACCTACAACCCACAACGAGACATGGCGAAAATTGGCGAACAGCTCCCGTCCGTGTTGTACCGTTCAAATCGTTTTGAGGGAGATAGAGCCGATGTTAGGGCTAGGGGAGAGTGGCACGATGGTTATTGGACGCTAGAGCTGGTACGTAAACACCAAACGCATTCTCCCCTTGATGTTGAACTACGCTCTGGTGTTTGCATGTGGGTCTCCGCATTTGATCACGCACAAATTGCGCATACTCGTCACCACAGAGCGATTCAATTGAGGTATATGCTATGACCGTTGCCTCACGTTTAATACTTAGTTTAGCGATTGCCACTGTGGCGATTAGCTACTTGTTATTCAGCGCCCCTGAGCGAGAAATTCCAACTCATGCACGCTTTATTAAAGTGACCAATGACATGCAATTTTTGTCTGTATGGCAGGGCCCTTGGCATTGTGTCTATGACAAAAAGCTTAATCTGCTTTGGGAAGTAAAACGAGATGATGAGTCTATTCACGATGGCTATTGGAGTTACTCTTGGTATGACGGTCAATTTGGTCATGCTGATCAAGGTGATTGTTATTTCGAAGCATCCCACTGCGATAGCCAAGATCTGATCCGTAAAACCAACCAAGCTTCATTATGTGGTAGTGCCGAGTGGCGCTTACCTACACCTGATGAGCTGCGCTCTTTAATTCAAACACCAAATAGTCCCGGACAACCCCATATCGCAAGTGATTTTTTCCCACACATTAAAAATGGTGACTATTGGAGTAGTGAGGCCAGCGTGCCGTTACCCAAGTCGTTTAAGCGTGAAAAGTTAGGAGCAACGGCTGTGAATTTTCAATCTGCCGAGACGCTTTCGCTCCCATATGCAAACGCCGCATTTGTCATGTTGGTGGCTACGCCGTCAACATCACTCTCATTGGCTCAAAGTCGTGTTGAGCCTGTTACTCTAAACTAGGAACCAAGGAAATGAAATATACTCAAATGGCAACTTTTGTGGTTGCAGCTGGTCTATCTTGTAGCAGTTTTGCTGCGAGTGACTACCATCGTCTTGTGTGGGACACCAGTCCAAGCACTTCAGCAACAATAGGATTTACACCCACGTCAGGCACTAATCATATTGTTAAATATGGCAGCACAACGGATGAGCAGAGCTGGCAAAGTGCTGCGGTCAGCGCAACGCATACCTTTGACGGGGGCCTCTCAAGTTCATTTGTGAAATTAACCGGCTTAGCCCCAGATAGTGCGGTTTATTATCGTGTTTGTGATTCACAAGGTTGCGGTCAGCGTTTGTGGTTCAGAACTGCGCCGCAAACGGCATCAGGGATCACTGCTGTAGCTGGTGGTGATACGCGCACGGGTTGGACAACACGCCGTAAAGGCAATGAGTTGATCGCTAAAATTCGACCGCTATTTATTATGCATGGTGGCGATTACACCAATGCAAACTCCGTTTCTGAAATGCGTGAATACTTAAAAGATTGGCAATTAACCTTTTCGGATGATTTGATTGATGGCCTTGCATACAAGCGAATTTATCCATTTGTAGCAACACATGGCAATCACGAAGACGATAACTACAAAACGCTATGCGAAGTATTTGGCGTAGATTATGACCAAGATGGTGCGTGTACAGCAAAAGATACCTATGGTGCTTTTAACGTGGCGGGGCTGTTAAGGGTTTATACCTTAAATAGCCAATTTAAAAATAGTGGCTGGTCGAGCTATGCCACAGCGATGAACAATTGGCTGAAAAGCGACTTACAGTCTCAGGGCAACAGCGCAACGTGGCGTATCGCTCAGTATCACAAGCCGATGTATCCTCACTATTCAGGTAAGTCAGACAACACCATATTACACACTTGGTGGGCACAAGACTTCTATAATAATGCGATGAACTTAGTGGTAGAGTCCGATACTCATATCAATAAACTGACTTACGCACTAACGCCTACCAGCAATGGCTTTACTGCAACGACCCAAGGCGGTACCGTTTATGTGGGTGAGGGAAGCTGGGGTGCACCGGCGAGAAGCGCCAATGATCCAAAAAGCTGGACTATCGACCTTGCGAGTATTCAACAGTTTAAAGTGTTGAGTGTGACAAATGATAAGCTTACTGTTCGAACTGCTGAGTTTTCAAGCAATGCAACTGCCTTATCTAAGGCGCAGCGAGATGCCGATCCGCTCGCGTTACCTATGAATATGACATGGTGGTATGCCGCCGAAATTGGTGATGAACTGAATCTGATCAAAGCAAGCAATAATCTATCTGTGATAGAAACCCCCATTGTTGAGCCGCCAGCTGCAATTGAACTTATCAGTGGTCAAACACAAGCGAATGTCACTGGTGCTAAGTCTTCTCAGACACTTTATTACATTGATGTGCCAGCAGGAGCGACGCAGCTAAAAGTTGAAACGGCGGGCGGCAGTGGGGATGTAGATATGTATGTGCGCTTTAATGCGGAGCCAACGAAACAAAACTACGATTGTCGACCCTATAAATCAGGTAATAATGAAGTCTGTACGATTACTCCAGTACAAACAGGTCGTTACTATGTCATGCTTGATGGCTATGAGAGTTATTCAGGCGTTGCGCTAACGGCTACGGTTTATACTGACACTCCTCCAGATCAAGGCAATAGCCAGCAATGGTTGGATCAATCCGCCAGTAAAGGTCAGTGGCAGTATTATACTTTTGACGTGGCACAGGGGACACAGAGCCTGCAAGTCAAGGCATCGGGTGGTACTGGAGATGCTGATTTATATCTGCGTTTTGGTCAACAACCAAATAGTAATACCTACGAATGTCGGCCTTATGAAAATGGCAATAATGAAACGTGCACAATCACCAATCCAAATGCGGGAACTTGGCATATTGGGCTCTATGGTTACGCCGCTTTTTCAGGGTTGACTCTACAAGCAGAAAGTCAATAATCCTGTAAATGAGAGCTTGGTGGTTATTGGTGTAACGATCAAGCTCATTTTAAAACTGACCGAATATTGAAAGTAGCTTGACCATTCACAATTAATGGAATTGAGACAATAATCGAGGTACAATACCGCTGCATTTTTGGACATGCAATTGTCTTTATGCAACGACCTCTGACGCGCGCAATCGTTGCGGTTCGTAGGGAAGAATAAATTTACCACGTGTTTGGCTATGTGCCGTGGTGATAACAAGGAATCAATTATGAATACAAAACTTCTCGTTGGCTTAGGTGCGGTGGCTATTGCCGTTGGTGCTTATGTAACCACTCAATCATCTTCTTCAAGCATTGCGATGGAGCAACTGGAATACGTTCCGGCTGATACCGCTGTATTTTGGGGGCAATTAACGCCTTTTGAGCAGCAAAAATATTTATCTTTTATGCCTGAAGCGCTTAGAAAAGTACAAAACCTTGAAGAAGCAACTGGGCTGCTTAGAAAAGAAAATGACAAACATCTGAATTTTCTGGCGACGTTATTAGAGCAGTACAATCTAGCGATGACATCCTCTGAGCAAATGAAAGCTATCTTAGGTATGGGTGAGACAGTTAGAAGTGTATTCTACACCGTTGGTTTGTTACCGACGCTGCGTTATGAGCTTGCAGATCCTGAAGCTTTTCAGCGCACAATAAAAATGGCTGCAAAAGATGCCGAAATTACATACCAAGAAGATACGCTTGATGGCGTCGCATTAACGCGTTATCAGCTTGAGTTCGCGCCAGAAGCTAAAATTGAGCTTATCACATCCGTGCAGGGTCAATGGGTAACGACGACATTTAACACGCCAATTAATACTGAAGCGGATTTAAAAGTTGCTTTGGGTATTGCCAAACCAGCCCAGTCACTGGCGCAATCTGGCAAGCTTGAGCAATACAATACGCAGTTTGGTTTTGATGGTTCGTCAATTGCGTTTCTGAACCATGTGGCTATCGTCGATGGCATTACTGCAAATAAGCAGTCTGATTTGACTCGTATGTTAGATAACCTATTGCAGCTAGGTGGTGGTACTGAGAAATTAGCAGCGGTACGTGCTCCTGAGTGTCAGGCGGACTACAGTGAAATCGCCAACCTGTGGCCTGCAACGGTATTGGGTACCAAGAATATCAAATTTACAAATTCCGCAATCGACTTTGAAGTTGATACTGTTGTGGTGGGTAAAGATGCTGAACTGATGAAAGCGCTTGGGTCGATCCGTGGCTTTATTCCTGCGCACGTCACCAACGGTGAAGAGAAAGTACTAGGGTTTGGCTATGGTGTTGATGTTGCAAAAGTTGCGCCGCTTGTAAACACCCTTTGGGGCCGCTTTACTAAAGCTGAATTCAAGTGCTCTGAACTCGTTGCACTACAGCAGCAAGCGAAACAAAACAGTCCAATGGCTATTGCGATGATGACAGGCATGGCGAACTCGGTTAAAGGCGTGAGTGCGTCCGTTTTTGATCTTGTTATGGAGCCAAACGACCAAGGCACGCCGGAACCTAAAACGTTTGATGCGCTAGTCACATTGTCTGCCGAAGATCCTTTAGTACTTGTTAATACGATAAAAGGCCTTGCACCTATGCTGGGTCAAATTCAAATCCCAGAAGATGGTACTCCGGTTTCAATTAACCAGTACATTCCATCTCCACAGCCATTGGGTATGGATATCAAGTTGGCGGTTAAAGGCGATCACTTAGTGTTGTTTACGGGTGAAAAGGCGACAATTATTGCTGAGAAAATGGCAAACCAAGCGCTAGAAACCAATGGCATGACGCATTTTAGTATGGATGTGCAAGCGTTTTTAGCACCAATGTTAGAAGCGGCAAAAGCGACAGATCTCACTATAACTGATAGTATGGATGCAGTTTTACAGCAAAATATGGTGCTTGAGTTTAGTATGGATGTTGCAGATCATGGCCTTGTATTTGGCACTGATATGAAGCTGAAAAAACTATAACGAGCAAAAAACCAAATGATGTTGAAAATGCCGACTTTAAGTCGGCATTTTTGTTTATACTGGCTGTAATTTTTGAGAAGGAGGTTTTATGAAATTACAAAATAGGTTGCTGCTGATGTTGGCATTGCTTAGCACTATATCTTATGCAAGTGATACCCAGTTTGGTGGTGGTGCAGACATGAGTAAGCTCGTTGCGGCCAAAGACGTATTGAAAAATACTGAGCAGTTTGTGGGGAGTCAGATCACGCTGTCGGGTGAAGTGGTCAAGGTGTGTAAAAAACGCGGTTGTTGGATGACACTGAAAGTAGATAACGGCGAGGAAATAAACGTAAAGGTACGGGATGGCGATATGGTTTTTCCAATGTCTGCCATTGGAAAGCAAGCCTATGCGACTGGAGTACTCGAGCAGTTCGAGTTAGACATTGAGAAAACGAAGCGTTATTTGGCTCATAGAGCACATGAAAACGGTGAAGTGTTTGATGCAAGCAAAGTCACTGAGGGAATGAATCTAGTTAGGCTCAAACCGGATGCAGTAACGATTTTAGAAGCACAATAAATGCTATTTCACAAGTACAGCGTACTCGAAGTTTGTGCGCTGTGAATTTGGACTGATCACTACTTGGTAAGTGTCAGCGCCAAGCATCACATAATTTACTTTGCCGACTTTAAGTGGCTTTGGTGTACTATCTAAGTCCATGATCCAGACACCAGTTTCCGTATCCGGAGCCAAGTTTATTAAGGTTCTTCCGGCGTTATTTGGAATATATAAAGCGGCATTGCTACTTTTACCCCAAATCGCTTTGAGTTTGTGGTTTTCCGACACTAATGTGTAATCCGCAGGACCGGAAGGGCGCATATCGGTCTGACGTTTGATTTCACACTGTTCACATTGAATTGAGGGAGCTGATAGGTGCGTTTGCAGCTGCCCATCAAAAATGATGCCTTCTGAGGCGATTCTCCACAAAGATTGACCTTCGCCCAGCTGGTGGCATCCCGACATCAGTAAGGCTGAAAATAGCAGGCTGTAATGTTTGTTGAAAATAGGCACCGGATCACCAAAAGAAACTAGTTAAACCGGTACAAATAGTAGCTAATCTTTAGCGCTAATATAAGGCCTTAACGTTAACGAATGTAAAAGGCCGCATCCTAGAAATACTTAGTGTTTAACTACTACAGCCGCTGCCACAACTTGAGCCACTACTACAACTTGAGTTTGAAGAGCTTGAGGAAGAGGTGCTGCTGTCGCCACTGTCCATTGACGTACACCCGATGTGTCCAGCATAGGTTGTAGTGCTGGAATCGCCTTTGGTAATGGGCTCTCGAAAATCGGTTGCCGAGTAGTAATAGCCATTTGGGATATTAAGTAAGGCATCCAGTGCGAATAATATAGGTAAAGCAGCTGGTCTTCGCGGGGATATGCGCTCGATGCTACAGCAGGCTAGCCATGTTTTACGTAGACTAAGTTGAGCTTTGTTTTTCCCTTTCATTGCCTCAGATGGACAATGATGTAAGAAACGGTCAAAGGCCTCGTAGCAAAAGGAGTGATACTCTTGGGTGTGTAAAATAAATTCATGCCACAGCGCATCGACAACCCGAGAGGGCATAGCTAAGGATTGATCTTCGAGCAATAAGTTCGCTTGAAAAAACTGCTTAAGACCTAACTCAACTTGTGTCAGTTGCTCATTAGTAAGCTCTGGATAATGGCGGCTAAGTTTGGGTCTTAAATGTGTGAGGTCGTAATCTTGAATAAAACTACGTCTACGTGCCGTCGTTTTTACTTTTTGATATTGTAATACGCCAACAAAGGCTACGAACGCCGCAACAAGTATAAGAAATCCAATCATGTTATTTCCCTATATTTTTGTGTCCTAGACTGACCGAATGCATAGAATGTGTCAATAACGGGAAATATTAGAAGCAAGATTGCTTGCCTCTAATTGATTGTAAGTTTCCTAAATACTCTGTTTGACGTATTCTCCGGGGGCATCGTAAATCCCCGGTTGTTCATCACTTTGCGCGGCACGGGCTGGAACTTGCTCTGGATTTATTTGATGTAACCACTGCGCCCAATGCGACCACCAGGAGCCGCTTTCATGCTTTGCCGAAGCAAGCCACTGGGCGGGGTTTTCTTGGTCTTGTCCATCAAACCAATAACCATATTTGTTTGCACTTGGCGGGTTGACCACACCAGCAATGTGACCTGACTCCCCAAGCACAAAGGTGAGCGGGCTGCTGAGTCTTTTGGCGCCCTCAAAAGTGCCTTGCCACAGCGCAATATGATCGTCACGAGTAGAGAGAAAGTAGACAGGTTGCTTTACTTTACTGAGGTCAATTTTAGTGCCACGAATACTGACAGACTTGTCTTCAATAAGCTGATTATTGAGATATAAGTCTCGTAAAATAAAGTTGTGGCAGGCCGCTGTTAGATTTGTACTATCACTATTCCAGTAGAGTAAATCTAAGTCGGCGGGCGCTTTGCCTTTGAGGTAGTTATTAACGAAGTAATTCCAATACAAGCTGTTTTCTCTCAGCATACTAAAAGAAGTACCGAGCAGATGCCCTGACATCACGCCATTTTGATTATTATACTGTTCTAGCGCATTAATGGTGGGCTCATTGATAAATGCGCCAAGTTCACCTGGCTGAGAGAAATCTAAAATTGTGGTCAGCAAGGTTGCACTTTTTACTCTTTGTTTGATGCGCTTAGCAGCAATATAGGCCATACATGTGGTGAGTAGAGTACCGCCGATACAATAACCCACAGTATGGATTTGCGTTTCGCCTGTTTGTTTTTCTGTTTGCTCTAAAGCACATAACACACCGTCGACGACATAGTCGTCAAACGCAATATTTGCCATGCTTGGATCTGGGTTTTTCCATGACATCATTAGCACGGTATACCCTTGTTCAAGTGCCCATTTAACCATCGAGTTATCTGCTCTCAAGTCCAAAATATAGTATTTATTAACACATGGCGGCACGATAAGCAGGGGAGTCTTGTGCACTTGCTCCGTAGTCGGGTGATATTGGATCAATTCAAACAAGTGGTTTTGGAATACCACTCTACCCGGTGTACAAGCTAGGTCTTCTCCAAGTGTATAGGCATTTTCATTGGTCATGCTGACTCGGAGCATTTCAGTACTTTTGGCTAAATCTTTTTTTAAGCGCGCCAGTCCATCGAATAGATTCTGCCCGTTACTTTCTAGTGTCAGCTTGAGTAATTCTGGGTTGGTTGAAACAAAGTTGCTCGGTGATACTGAATTAACGGACTGTCTCGCAAAGAACGCTAATCGCTCTTTAAGTTTAGGGTCGAGACCTGGAGTATTTTCAATGGTGTTTTGTAGTGATTGTCCAAACCAAAGATAGCTTTGTTTAAGGTAGTTAAACCAAGGATTTTCTTGCCAATCTGGGTCTACAAAGCGTTTGTCTCCACGCTCAGGGCTAATAATGTCTTCTTTCTCATCGGTAGTTTGCGGCATAAAACTGTTTTGAAAAATAGCAAACTGAGTTTGCCACCACGCATTTTGCTGTTTAATAAAGGTTTCCGGTTGCTGATTGAGTGCACTGAGCCAACTTTGTAAGTCGGCTTGGTTTTGCTCATTTAATGCATTTTGTAATGGATTCTCTTTACCAAAATTTGTCGCTGCGAGCTGCCACAATTCTTGGTTATATTGCCACCACGCAGTTAACCCTTGCTCAATATTTGCTTGAGTGCCCATACAGGTAGATCCTTTGTGTTGTTTGAACGGGTAAGGCGACCTAAGTCGCCCAAAATTGCAGGTTATTGCGCTTTCGCTGTTTTTAGCGTTTCTTTACCAAGAGATTCTAAGCTGTCTTTAAATTCTTGACCTAATTGAGAAAGCTTTTGACCATCTTGGATCATCTGTTGGCTTAGAGCGTTTAACGCGTTCAACTGACTTGCGTTAAAATCCATCATAGATTTTGCATCTTTGATTTCAGTCGCTTGCTTTAGCTGCTCAATGGATGTTTTAGTGATCTGTTCAGCCGAGTGCAGCTGAATTTTAGATAGTGCTTCGATGTTTTTTGCTACGATTTGGTTAAACTGTACCGCTGGTGCAAAGAATTGCTCAGTTTGTTCGTTGAATGTTTTGAATAAATCGCTGTACATGGTCTTTTCCTTGTTATCGATTAAATTAACACAATGGATGATAGTGATTAGTTAGCACCACCGAACATCAGGTACAGCTCGCTCCCTCGGTGGTATTTAACCTGAGGTTATTTAGGTTATTTAGGTTATTGCATATATAGGCCGCCATTGAGCGACAGGGTTTCGCCAGTAATGTAACCGGCTGCTTTTGATGCTAAGTAAGCAACCGCAGCTGCAACTTCGTCAGGCGTGGCTAAACGTTGCATCGGTACTTGTGCTTTTATGCTATTTAATACGTCTTCACGCATGGCGCTTACCATAGGCGTTTCTGTGTAGCCTGGTGCTACTGCATTGACGGTGACACCGCTTCTTGCACCTTCATAGGCCAGCGCTTTGGTAAAACCAATCATGCCTGCTTTTGCGGCGGAATAATTAGCCTGCCCAAATTGACCTTTTAGGCCATTAACGCTGGAGATATTAACGATACGGCCTTGCTTATTTGCGCACATTGCCGCAAAGACTGGGTTGGTCATATTAAAGAGAGAATTTAAATTGGTGTTGATCACCTCGCTCCATTGCGCGTGGGTCATTTTTTTAAACGCTGAGTCGCGTGTGATCCCGGCGTTGTTTACGAGTAGATCGATATTCCCAAATTCTTGTAAGACCTGAGTCATCGCTGTGTGGCATTGCTCAGCATTAGTCACATCCAAGAATAAAGGTTTTACTGCCGCTGGGTTTATTTGTAGCGTGTTAAGCCATAGATCAAAGTCGGCCTCATTACGCCTTTCGCTTGCTATCGCGACAACAAAAAAATCTTTTTCAATGAGTGTTTTCGTAATAGCAGAACCTATCCCACCAAAGGCACCAGTTACCACCGCAATTTGCTTGTTTTCCATAACGCTCCCGCGAAAAAAAGAGGCTATACCAACATACTTCCTAGCCGAGTTAGCTTATCGAGTATTTTTGCTGGTATTTATGACAAATTGGTCGCGAGTTGATGTCAGTTTGAAGACAGCGGAAACGAAATTAGGAACGCACAACGTAAATTTAATTAAGTTTTATCCGGTTTTTCCGATATGTATAGCAAACAGTGTCTATCCCAAGGAGTGAAAATGGATATTCAAATACATCAAGGTAGCTTATCACCGCTAAAGCAACAGACTGAATTGAAATCACAAGGCTCGGCCCAAGTTACTTCCAACCAGATAAAGACGAAATCACCAAGCGATGCGGAAGAAAAGCAAGAGGTACCCGCGATGCTCTCCAAAGAGCTTGATGATGAAGCAGCAGGTTATAAAGAAGATAACCCTGTATTTAAAGAGGATTATGAAAACTTAGAAAAGGCAATGGACCTTATTCAAGCGCAAATTCGTAAACTCCAAGAAAGAATTAGTAAGCTGATGCAATCCCGAGAACAGCGATTTTTAAAAGTCGAACAGCACCCAGACGCGATTAATGATGAGCAGCAAGCTTTAATCGAACACGTAGGCAGTAAAAAGTACCGTGACCAAACAAAAGTAGATGAAGTGGAAGTGCTTGAAGAGCAGCTCTCTGAATTTAAACAGCAAGAAGCGGAGCTTCGCATCCAGATGTTAAAGATGATTTTGGCGGAGCGAGAACGGTTGGAAGAGCTTAAACGCAAAGGAAAACGGTAACTTTTTACCACTAAAAGGTAACAGTATGTTGTATAAGTAATTTTTGAGAGTTATATTTTATTGGATAATCTTATTGGAAATAATGTGTGGCGTGCCAACGATATCCATTTAGAACAATAAACGCACTAGAAAAATAAAGTGTATCATATTCGGGAAATAAGGAGTTTAGAACGTGCAATATCAAGAGTCAGAGTTGTTTTATAGTGACCTTTTTGATGAGCTTTTCCCCATACTGCGTTCAATCACGGGGCCAGGCTTGCGTCAGAGTTATGATATTTTCTCTCGTTATATGCCCTTGACAGTTCAGTCTATCCCGACAGGTACCTCAGTGTTTGATTGGACAGTTCCACAAGAGTGGCACTGTAATGATGCATACCTTCTAGATCCGGATGGGCAAAAAGTCGCCGATATGAAACGTTTAAATCTAGAAGTGGTAAATTACTCTGAGCCTGTAAATAGTGAGATTGAGCTCGAAGAATTACAAAACCACCTTTACAGTCTTCCTGAGTTACCGAATGCCATTCCATATGTGACCAGTTATTACAAAAAAAGGTGGGGGTTTTGTGTATCTCAGAATACTCGGGATAAGTTAAAACCCGGCACATATAAAGCGGTCATTGACAGTGAATTTGTTAATGGTCATTTGGATATTGCACAGACTGTCCTTGAGGGAGAGTCAAAAAAGGAAATCCTGCTAAGTTCTTATTTATGTCATCCATCAATGGCAAATAATGAAATCAGTGGGCCTTTGGTGCTGCTCGGTTTATATCACCGAATTAAGCGCTGGCCAAAGCGACGTTATTCGTATCGCTTTGCTTTGCATCCGGAAACAATTGGTAGTTTAGGGTTGCTTCATTTAGAGGGCGATTACTTAAAGGAAAATTTAGTTTCAGGTCTTGTAATTAACTGTATGGGTGGTGAGCCTGAAGAATTAGTATTCAAGCATAGTCGTAACGATAATGGATTGTTAGATAAACTGCTATATCACCTTAATGAACATGGCTTTCACCACCAAAACATTCCGTTCAGCCCATTAAGTGGTTCAGATGAGCGTCAATACAATTCACCAGGTTTTCAATTTCCAGTATGTTGCGTGAGTCGATGTTTTCATGCAGGTTATAGTGAGTATCATACTTCGTTAGACGATAAAGAAAATATGGGGATTAAACCGATATTGGATAGTATCGACAAACTTGAGAAGATTCTCATTGCGTTGGAGCAGACAGCAACGTTCGAGAACAAGTTTCCTTATGGTGAACCAAATTTAGGCAAGCGAGGGCTGTACCCGACATTGAGCTTTTTCAGCAAAGAAAGAGTTGGCCAATTAGAAGAGTTGAATCATATCAGGATGTTACTCAATTATAGTGATGGAAAGCATGACACGATAGATATTGCGAACTTATCGGGTTGTAGCGTAGTAGATATGGAAAGTGCGATCAGTAAATTAGAGCAACAAAGCGTTCTTGAAATGCTTTAGAAACGGAATGATAGCCAAGCTTTAAGCTTGTGCTATCATTTTTTAAAACTAGTTATTATACAACTTCAACATCATACTTTTTAAGTATGTTTTTCCCTTCGCCGTATGAACTAAAGTCTATGATATCTTCCATTTCTAACATGATATCAAATGCATCTTCTAATTCTGCAACGAGTCCCATGTGACCGACTGAGTCCCACTCAGGAATTGCTTGATAGCCGAAGTCATCGGTGAGCTGTGCTTCAGTGATGTCAAAAGCTGTAATAAAGGCCTGATTGTACTTTTCTAAGTTACTCATTTATTGTTCCTATTTGACGACGAGCAATAACTATTATTGTGAAAGAATATTCGTTGACTATCAATAGCATCTATAAAAGAATGTCAGTATCTTGATATATTAAAACACACTTGCCATGACAGAATACTATAATGCACTCGTAGTGGAAAAAAAATCTCCAAGAGAATTTGAATATCGAGTTAAAAGCTTGCCAGTGACACATCTACCTAGTTCTGAAGTACTCGTAAAAGTGCACTATTCTTCTTTAAATTATAAAGATATTTTATCCTGTCAGGGCAATCCTGCAGTGACTCGCCGCTTCCCTCATACTCCGGGGCTTGATGCAAGTGGGGTGGTTGAGCAATCAAATTCAGCTCTTTTTAAAAGAGGCGATAGAGTAGCTGTGTTTTGCACGCCAATGGGGATGAATTATCAGGGCGGCCTTGCAGAGCATATATGCGTACCTGCTGAGTGGCTCATAAGATTGCCAGAAAATATGTGCCTAGAGGAAGTAATGGTATATGGAACCGCTGGGTATACAGCGGCACTTGCCGTTGAAGCAATCGAAAAGCATGGTATCGACAAGTCAGTTAGTAAGGTGCTGGTAACTGGAGCTAGTGGTGGTCTTGGTAGTATCGCAGTATTACTTCTTAAGCATCTTGGTTATGACGTTGAAGTGAGTGTAACTCGGGAAAACGGTAAAGTTTTCCTTGAGAATTTAGGGGTCACCGCTATTGTTGATTTAAATGCGTCAGATGTGAAGACGACACAAAACTTATTGCCTTCAAGGTGGCAGGCAGTCATTGATGTGGCTGGTGGAGATGTGCTCGCTTGTATTTTAAAGCAGGTATCAGAGAATGGCATTGTTGTGAGCACTGGGCTTGTTGCGGGGACGCATTTTGAGACAAATGTATTACCTTTTATTCTTCGTGGGATCAGTCTAATAGGTATCAACGCGGAAGGAACCTCGGTCGAAAGTAGAAAAAGTCTACTGATAAAACTGGCCTCAATTTGGCGAAGTTCTGCGCTTTGCGATGTCTACACAAAAGTGAAATTAGCAGGGGTCAGTTGTGCTATTGAAAACTTTAAGGAGCAGAATATATATGGCAGAGTTGTAGTGGATATGGAAGCTAAATGATGATGAAAACTGCGGAACAAATATCTACCGCTTTGGATATAACCGCCCCTTTTTTAATGATCGATAATTACGAGTTGATTGAGAAAGGGAAAACGGCTATCGCGACAAAGTCTATCTCCGTTGATGATTGGTTTTTTGAATGTCATTTACCAAAATCTGGAGTCATGCCGGGCACATTGCAGATAGAAGGTATGTTACAAACGTTGGTGCTACTGATTTACGACTCATTTGAGCACGGAGAACATCGGGCTTATGTAAACAATATTAACGTTAAACTGATGAAGGCTGTCACAGTGACCACTTGCTCGGAGTTGCGCTATGAAGCAACCATACTTTCTATGAGAAGGGGGATATGTAAGGGCGAAGTAATTGCTTTGTGTGACGGTACAAAAATTTGCGCAGGCACATTTAGTTATGCCTCTCCACACTTAATGGCGGTACCTAAGTCAGCTGAATGATTTACGACCAATAGCCTGAAATAACTATTGGTCGTAAAAGGGCATTAATTATCAGCAGCTTTGGGTATTAATTAGTGCGTTTAACTCTTTGGTGTACAGCTTATCTGCTACCTTGCCGGTGATCACTTCATGCTCTTGTTTCATCGGTCCATAGTAATCAACATATCGGTTATTTCCACTATTTAGATCTTGCAACATCATTTCATGTGCACAGAGTAGGTTGATGCTGTGAATGAGAAGAGGTCTTTTTAGTGTGGATAGGAGTTGGGATTCAATAACTGCTGCTTCTCTAAAGGCTCTATCTCCAGTATGGGTTAAAGAAGAAAAGTCACAGGTATCTAGGTCTCGAACATAAAACTGAGTTTCAATGTGCTGCTCTTTGGTGTTTTGTAAGAGCAGCGAACCTGAAAATGTTTTGACGTAGCGATAATCAACATCGGCACAATGCTCTGCATGGTGAATGCTTGAGAGTGATTTTACATAGTGATGCCCAACGCAGATTAGCTGAGTGTTGTTATTTATCACCCACTCAAAAATGGAATCGGGTCCAGTGCTTTTAGCGATATAATTTTGTGTGAGAGAGGGGTAGGCGTGACCAAAAACTAAAAAGGAATAAAATGGTTGTTGAACTCTATGTTGCGGATATTGGGCTAACAACATTGCACCAAAAACACCGGTTTGTACTTCACTCTTGTAGGGAGAAAACGCTTTACTGTGAGGAAAACTAAAGTAAAACGACGAAATAAGTAAAGACTCATTAGGTTTGAGTTGTTCTACCAATGAATCAACAATATACACTGCCGCTTTGTGCGCTTCTGTGTGCTTTACACCTGTTGCAGCAATCAGCATGCGAAAATCAACTGACAACCAATATACATCACTTTGACATTGATTAAAGCTCAATTGTACTGCTGATACGATATTATCAAGCGCTTGAGTGACAGAATGATGATTATGTTCAAATTGCATCTTTAATCCAATTACTTAGTGAGAAATGTTACTGCTTTTTGAGCTATTGATTTTGCGTCCAACCCTTGCTCGCCAAGCATATAATCGTAATCACCTGTTTTTATGTATGCATCGGGTAGGGCAACAGAAAGGTGACGAATACCACTGCCCAGAGGCGATAAATATTCAGCAATGGCGCTACCAAGGCCTCCAATTTTAGAGTGTTCCTCTACGGTGATAATAGGTCTGCCTTTCGCGATGATTTCTTGCAGTCTAGCTTCATCCAAAGGCTTGATAGTATGCATGTTAATGACGGATGCCGATATTCCTTGTTCCGCGAGTAATTCGGCGGCCTGCAAAGACTGGTAAACCATTGAGCCACAAGCGATAAGAGTTACATCAACCCCTTCCCTAAGCAGAATTGATTTTCCTATTTCAAATTCATAATCATCTGTGTAGACGATTGGACAGTTTGCTGTGCCTGTGAGGCGTATATACATGGGGCCTTTGAAACTGGCCGCGGATTCTACTAACTTCACGACTTCAACACAGTCTGCAGGGGACACAACGGTTAAATTTGGGATAGCACGCATGACTGCCATATCTTCGATTCCGAAGTGAGAGTTCCCCAAAAATCCCATGCTTATCCCACCACCGATTGCGACAGCTTTAACATTTAGCTCCATGTAACCCAAATTCATTCGAATTTGTTCGCTTGCCCGCATGGCGATAAAGGGTGAAAAGGAAGAGGCAAAAACATTGTACCCCTCCTTTGCAAGTCCTGCTGCTACGCCAATCATGTTTTGCTCTGCAATACCAGCATTAAGAAACTTATCTGGGTAGGTCGTGCGAAAACGTTCTAACCCAGATGAACTCGCCAAATCAGCTGACATTACCATAAGGTCATCGTGCTTATCTGCTATGGCAAGAATAGCTTGACCATACACCCCTCTCGGACCAAGTCTTGCCCACTGACGTGCACTTTTAGACGTTATTTCCATTGTCGCTCCTTTCGTTATTTGAATTATTGAGGGCAGCGACAGCTGCTTCGTAATTAGTTTTAGTTAGACGATTGTGATGCCATGCGTTATCGCCTTCCATAAAAGAAACACCTTTTCCTTTAATCGTATTAGCGACGATGGCTTTAGGCTTATTTAGAGGAGCTTCTTCAAAAGCTTCAACAATGGCATCAATATCATGACCGTCAACTTCAATAACATGCCAGCCAAAAGCACGAAATCGTTCTGCCATATTGTCGATGTGAAGTACATCTTTTCCAAAGCCATCATTTTGTTGTTTGTTGTAGTCTATGATAGCGGTTAGGTTGTCCAGCTTTAGGTGGGATGCCAACATAGCAGCTTCCCATACGGAGCCTTCATTGGTTTCACCATCACCAACTAATGTATAGGTATGAAAAGGCTTTGCTTGTTTTTTAGCCGCGAAAGCGATTCCCACCGCCATTGATATGCCGTGACCCAAACTACCATTAGAGGACTCAATCCCTAAATCAAGATTCATCACGGGGTGGGCGATTAGATCACTGCCATTTTGTTGAAAGGTATCAAAAACTTCTTGAGAAATGATGCCTGCGCCAAGCAGTGCAGGATAAAATCCAAGTACACCGTGGCCCTTACTTAAGATGAAACGGTCTCGTTCTGGCCAGTGAGGATCTTGGGCGTCAAAATTAAGTACTTTTCCATAGAGTACCGCCATGACATCAGTCATAGACAGAGCACCACCAATATGAGTAGATGTGCCACTGTGATAGCTAATATCGAGTATCTTTTGCCTCATGGTACGTGCAAACTCAGTTAATTCTGGATAACTCATTACATTCCTCTTTAAATTAAACCGCCATCAACGTTGAGCACTTGGCCTGTGATGTGCGTCGCTAAATCACTACATAAGAACAAAGCTGTATTTGCAATGTCTTGAGGTATCGCAGCCTTTTTCAGTAAACTTTTAGCGACTAAGTCTATTCTTGCTTGTTCATCCATCTCTTCAGCCATATCGGTGCTAGTGACACCAGGCGCAATAGCATTCACCCTAATACCGCTATCTGCAAGTTCTACTGCCATACTTAGACTCGCGCGCTCAAACGCAGATTTGACACTTCCGTACGCTAGTGTACCGCGATCAATTTGATGCGTTGCACTTGAAAGAATATTGATTACACACCCTTGTTTTTGTCGCTGCATTAGTCTTGAAATCTGCTGAGTTAGCAATAACTGATTGAACAAATTCACTTCAAATAGTTGTTTAACATCATGCATTGAAGTCATTTGAAACAATCCACCCATTGCAACTCCAGCATTATTTATCAATATATCGACCGTTTTAGAAATTGCTCTAATATCTTTTATCGAGGATTTGACACTATCTTCATGGTTTAGATCTAATTTCACAAAGTGCAGATTATCTTGATGTGTCAAACCTGCCTTTGCGGTTTCAATGTCCCTGACAGCAGCGATTACCGTGCAACCATGTGCCAACAAGGTCTCGCTAATCGCTTTGCCGATCCCCCTGTTTGCGCCAGTTACAACGGCAACTTTATTTTTAGCAAGTTGCCCTGCAATGTAAGGTATCATATGACTTTCCTGTAAATAGGCCCACGTTCGTACACATCCTCAAGCAGCAGCCAGTCATCACTTTCCAAAGAGTTCCCGTCAGGAAAAGGAGGCACTGCGCCGGAACCAATTTTGGTTAATACGCTAGGGTGAGTGTAGTAGGCAGTAAGACATTGTTGGACGATATAATTGACTAAATAAACATCCACTCGCTTAGCTTTTTCAATGCAAAGTAAGTAGCTTTTTTCATCAAGGGAGGACAATGAGTTCGAAAACTTTTCTTGCGCAACATTATTCAAAATGAATAAAAACTCTTCAATTTGCTGTGGTTCTAAAAGGTTTGCTACAGCCTTATCTATATGCAGATCCGTCGCAGAGGGCATATTAAGGCTTGTATCTGAAGGTAAAATAACATCTAGAAATTGCGATAAATTCATTATACTACCCAACTCTTTATATTTTTACTGATGTGGTCACAAAACTTTAGAGTTAAAGCTTGGGCGGTAGCGACTGGGTTGACAGCTCCTGATGTGATAAAAACGCTGCTGTCGACGATGAAAAGGTTGCTTACCTCATGTGCTTGCCCATGCTCATTGACCACTGAATTTGTTTTATCTGCTCCCATTTTGGTTGTTCCCATTAGGTGCCAACCTGCATGTTTCACAGGATAATGAGCTGCTGAAATTTTCGCTCCGGCTTCGGCGAATAACTTTTTAGTTTGTTCGATACCATGCTCGAGCATTTTTTTTGTATTTTCATGTAGAGAATAGTGCACTTTGATACCGGGCATACCAAACCTATCCGTTTTCGAATAATCAAGCTCTATACGGTTTTCAGGATCTGGTAAATCCTCAGAAATGACGGCAATGCCCATATTATGGTTAAAATATTGCGAAAAGGCCTGATGATGGTTTTTTCCAAGAGGTATTCTTCTCGTTATGTATCCGGAGCACGCGCTATCTACTGCTGAAGAGCCCCTTAATACGTGCAATGTGTAGCCGCGTTTAAAGCCTCTATCTTCTTGCGTTTCATAAAATTGTTGAGAATAAATACTACAGCCTTGTGGACCGATGCTTGTATCAAGTGGTTCATCAAATACACCTTCGACATATGCGAGTGGATGTAGCATCAAATTGCGACCAACAAGGTCATAGTTGTTTAATAGCCCATTAGGGAAAAGTTCGGATTTACTATTTAGTAGTAATCTAGGTGTACCTATCCCGCTACAAGCGAGAATGACAAGGGATGCGGCTAAAAATTGCTCATCTCCATGTTTGTCATAATATTTTACTCCTGTTGCTTTTTGTTCTTTATCAACTGGAATATCAAAAACACGGCATTCAGTCATTACTTGAACGCCTTGTAACTTTGCTTGCGGCCAGTAAGTAATATCAACGCTGCCTTTGGCACCTTGACTACACCCGGTATTACACGGGCCCAAATTTATGCAAGGAGGTCGGTTTTGGTGGTTTTTAGTATTGATAGCACTGTATGACGGCCACCAATGCCAGCCAAGCCGATTAAAAGCTTGAGCCAATTTTTTCGCACCTCGCCCCATCGCGACTGGCGGCAATAAGTTTTCATATTCAGGGTATGCAGTATCTCCAACTAACCCTGCAACGCCCATCATCTCTTCATTTTGATTAAAGTAAGGAGTGAGCGTCTGGTAGTCAAATGGCCAATCCTCTGCAACCTTATCAAGCTTATATGTGGCAAAGTCAGAAGGGTGAAAGCGCGGAAAGTGCCCTGAATATAAGATGGTACTACCACCAAAGCCATTAAAATTGGCAAGAGATATAGCGGAATTACTGTTATCAATTGGGTAATCAGCCTTGTTGGCTCTAACATTCGGGTCAAAACTCGCTGACCGTTGCTTATCTCGCTCCCAATCCGCTTTGGTCGTGGGGTATTGGGCTGGGTTAGATTCGCGACCTTGCTCAATACAAACTATAGATAGGTTGCTATCCTGGCTGAGACGCCAAGCAGCGGCTGCTCCACTTGCACCAGAGCCAACAATAATAATATCTACTTTAGCGGTCATAACTCAGTTTTCTTTCTTGGCAGATATTGCTCGAGGATTTCCGGAATGGTAATCATCATATCGGCCTCACAGGCTATTTCGCCATTAACCTTCGCCACGCCCCTGCCTTTACAAATACCTCTTTTCCAAGACAGTACTTCGGTTTCAATTTCAAACTTTTCACCTGGTTTTACTTCTCTTTTATAGCGCACGGTGTGTTGCAAGGCATGTGTTACTTTACCCTTTAAGCCGGGAAGAGTAGTAATCGCGACCGTTAGCATTTGCGCTAACGCTTCGAGTTGCAGGGCGCCAGGCATATTTGGACCATCAGGAAAGTGTACAGGGAAGTACCACTCATTCATGGTTAGATTTTTATAGCCTTTGGCATATTTCCCGGGAATAACTTCCTCAACATGGTCAATCATGAGAAAAGGGTAGCGGTTAGGTTGATATTCTTGTAGTTCAACACAGTTTAAACTGAATTTTTCCATTTTTTACAAAGCCTTGTTTAAATATCTTAGTCGATAGTTACGATTCGGGATAATGTCGTTATTATATCGTATCCATCCCATAAATTGTGCATATTCAGTGCGTTACCTATGGGGACTATACGATCAATTCCACTACAGCCATTGCTATAGATAAACTCAGCAATAGTACTTTTCTCAACGCCTAAATAGCTCAAAGTTTGCACTTTCTCGTTGATTAGCGGGGCAAGCTGCGCTATCGATTTAATTCTGGTTTCGTAGATTAAGCCACTCGTACCACGGAAGCTTTGTTGAGAAATATTGATGGATTTTACTTCAATCCTAGTAAGTTCAGGTGAAGCAATTTCAATATTGGCGATATCCTCATGGTCAATAGCTGCATTACAAGTATCCACAAACTTATTTAGTACCTGAATGTCTTCAATCGCGTATTTATCTGCCGCAATGTCAGCTAAGCGTTGCCAAAGTCGACTTTTTGCTTCTATAACCGAAGAGTCATCACCAAGCCAAACACACAGCTGAGGTGATGAGCAGCCCGCTTGATCTAGCTGATATATATCATTATAAAAATGGTGGCAGTGGGTATTGATAAGGTCGTCAGAACAACAGCTAATGTAGGCAGCATCAAGCAAACATAGAGAGTAGCGATCTGCAAACGCTATTTCTCTAGAGCGAGGAGGCGTGGCAAATTGGCGCATTTTATTAATGGTATGATCACCGCCCCAAATCACTCTTCCTGCTGCTTGGCTGAGCCAAAATGCAGTGACATCATCATTATGAGCATAGCGAATAAGAAAAACTCGTTGGGCGATTGATTGGTACTCAGACTCTAATAATAATTGTGAGAGAGTTTGTAACGCAATATCTGTGCTGCGGTTTGATTTAGATGACAAGCGCAAAACACAGCTATTACCTGCAAGTAGCGCAAATGCGAGTGAATAAGCAAAGTTTATCGGTACGTTTGCTGGGCAAATATGAAAGGTTAAACCCAGCCCTACAGATAGTCTGTTTGAGTAGGGGCCTGTTTTCATTGATAAAAGGTTGGCTTTTCTTAGCCAAAACGCGAGCGCCATTAGATCTGGAAGCGTATTTGCCTCTGGATGTCGTCGTAGCCTTGCTGAAAGTGTATTTAAAAACGATATGGTTTGCTCTTCCCAAGCCCTTGTTGGTTGAATATGAAAATCAGATGATGAACCAACTAAGGTGGTAAAGTGAGCTTGAATGTTATTTGGAATAAGTATCACTGCACCCTCTCACTTCCGCTTGCTTTACTCTACCCAGTACATCAAAATAGGTACCTTTCCAGCCGCACTGGCAGTCATCTTCTCCAAGCTTTACACCGATATCTTCACTTAAGATGCTGTGTCCAGGGTAGCTATGAGGGAGTGCAGAAATTAATTGAATAAGCCCCAAATTACCATCTTTAACTGGTTGTAATGTTTTAAAGTCTCTAATTATTACTTCAGACCATGATGAGCAGTGGAAGTGGCCCTGTTTACACTCCATAAAGATAGACCCTGTTTGCTCAATCATACCGTAGTAATTGTGTACACTCTGGATTGCAGTAACGTTAGCTAATCTAGACTTAAAATGTGACTTGGTTACCTTATTTGCTTCTATTTTCTTCCAGCCACCACCATGAAGCAAAATACTTTCGGATAAATCAATTTTTTTGCTCAATTGCTCTAAGGCTTCAACAAAATGAAGCCAAACTATATAAGTAAAGCCAAAGATAAACTTTTTCTGTCCTTGATATTTGTCTATGAATGCGTTGAGAGCATCAAAGTTTATTGTCATATCATCATTCAATGCGTAAGTGATGTCTCGCCCATACATTGAAAACCCTAAGATACCCGCAGTACGAGCCGAAAACTTTGTTCTATTTTTGACGGTAGACGGACAGTCGATAACTAGCATTGGAAGGCGCTGTTTACCAATTAAGTGAGTAACTAGTTTAGAGAGTATTTTTACTTGCAGCGCTGATGTTCTTTTATCGAGATAAATTTTGGAAACGGATTGTCCAGAGGTTCCCGAAGACATCATCGTCTTAATAACACTTTCTTGTGGTACACTTTTTAATTCTTGAGATTTAAATAGTCTGACTGGCAGAGGAAAAAACGGACTAAATGGGTGGCTATTTAAGTCAATACTAGGCATAGACTGCTTAAGCTTTGCAAATGGCGGACATTGAGACAAATGAAGTTGATCTAGTTCAGCCAACTTTGATATTAATACAGATTGCTTTTGCTGCTTAGGCCATGCGTATGGTGGCCAATCAGATAATATTACTTCATCTACTTCATAAGACATTGATAATCTACCTTGCCACTTTCTAATCGAGGAATGTGTGAAACAGTTTGAATTTTGATGGCTGTAAAATTAATGGAAAATAGTTCTGCGAACGTTTTTTTAAGTGTTCGTAGATCAATTTCTTCGCCATTTACAATGGCAATATTTAGCTTATCATCAGTGCCAAAAGCGACACTTTCATACCCTAATTCTTGCAACGTTGCTTCAACATGACTCAGAGATATACGATTTCCAAACACTTTGATAAAGCGCTTTAAGCGGCCCTCTATGTAGAAATAGCCCTGTTTGCAGCTTGCTAAATCGCCTGTTTTCAAAATGCCTTGGTTTTCATCACCTTTAGATAAGTCGAAAATAGTTTCAGCGTAACCTAAGCATACATTATCTCCCTCATAGACTAGCTCGCCTATGTCGCCTGACTCTGTGATGTCGTTACCTTGCTCATCTTGGAGCCATAGTTTTCCTCTCGGAATTGCTTTACCGATACTGCCAAGGTGCGTATTCAAATCACTAGGCTGCATATAAGATATCCTCGGTGAAGCCTCTGTTTGACCGTACATCACCCAAAAATTAATACCCATTTTGTTCGTCAATGTTTGTATCTTTGACAAATATCGCTCTGCTAATTTACCACCGGCTTGTGTCATCGTTCTAAGATGGGGCAATTTCATGGTATCAAGCTTCATTCTCAGTAGTGATTCATAATGAAATGGTACTCCTGAGAAACTGGTAATTTCGTGAGCCGTCATATTTTCCCAAAATGACTTGTCCATTATCGTTTCATTTGTCAGATAAATTGAGGCACCCGCAAGTAAATGGCTGTTTACAATAGATAATCCATAAGAATAGCTAATAGGCAAATGTACAATAGCGCGCTCTAATGGGGTGATAGATAAATATTCTTTGATAGCTTGCGCGTTACTCAATAGGTTTTGTCTAGAAAATCTAACGAGTTTTGGTGAGCCGGTTGATCCCGAGGTTGAAGCCAAAAATGCCAATTGGGGGTGTAAAGAGTGAGGTTTATTTAAGGGGTCACATAGTAATTGATATTGATCCTGTGAGCTTAAAACTGTGTACTTAGAGAAAATACTTGCTTTCTCTGCTTTGGTTAAAACATAGTCAGGTCGGTATGTGCACACTAGCGTTTCGAGCTGCTCAGTTGCCATATTTGCACTTAAAAACAGTACTACGACGTCAGCCTCAATTGCTGCTAGGTAATGAACAAGGCATGGGTAATCATTATTTCCGATGATAAAAAGTAATGCCTTTTGCTGTAAGGGTTTTGCTGCATTTGCAACATCATCAAGCAGCGCTCGATAAGTATAGGATTCGCCGTTTTCAGTGATCACGGCAATGTGTTCTGGATACTGCTTGTTGATTACACTTTGAATCTTGGTCATGGGCTAAACTTTTGACGTTAAAACTGCTAATGGCATTACGCTTATTCTACAATAAAAATCCTGCAAAAATCGCGCCGATATCAGATGAGTATCACATGCTCAACGTGAACATATAAATAAAATATAGCGGTACGTTTAAAACTGATATGAACTCAATGAATAGCGCTTACAGCACCTGTAATGTTAGCTTAAACAAATAAAAACATTAACTTATATGAAGAAGATAGAAAAGCATAACGTTAAAATCAGCGAAAATTCATCCAAATTTCATGGCATCACTCTCACCACTTGCTAGCTTGAACACCCTTTGTAATTGATTTCAAAAGTTTAATTAGTAATAGGGAGCTAAAAATGGATAACAAATTATTGACGTCTGAATGGTTGATACTATTCGTAACTTTAGTAATGGTCAGCAAGAGCCTTGCTCAAAACGCAGAAGTATCTTTAATAGGCCCTTATCTTGGCCAAACACCACCTGAGGACACACCTCAAGTATTTGCGCTTGGCACGGTGTCAACAGAGCACAGGGATCACAATGCGTTTTTCTCTCCCGATATGAAAACTTTTTATTTTACGCGAAAGGATCTGAACGTGAACCGTTGGAGTTTAATTGCATACGAGCAGCGAGGTGAACAGTGGCATGAAACGGTTGTTGGTCCAAGAGTTGGAAGGCCATTACTAGCACCAGATGGTGTGAGCATGCATATGGGGAAATATGTTATGACGCGTCGAGAGGGGAGCTGGTCTGAAGCCAAAAGTCTAGGCCCTATGTTTGATAAAGAAAGTTGGGGGATCATGCGGTTAAGTGCATCTGCGAGTGGTACGTATGTGTTTGACGATTATAAAAGTGGCGATGTTATTAGGATCTCTGAGGTGAAAAACGGTCAACGCCAAAGACCGGTTAAATTAGGTCCTGAAATTAACACTGGTCTATATAATGCGCATCCATTTATCGCGCCCGATGATTCTTACATTATATGGGACGGGGTTCGAGATTCAGGGTTTGGTAACTCAGATCTTTATATCAGCTTTCGTTTGAAAGACGGTAGTTGGGGCGAAGCGATTAATTTGGGAGACAAAGTAAACACGAGTGCGCGGGAGGCGTCAGCGAGTGTAACGCCCGATGGCAAATATCTGTTTTTTAACCGTACCACACCTTCAAGAGATGCTGATATTTTTTGGGTTGATGCTCAGGTAATCGAAACACTAAGACCTGCCAATTAACTTATTGGTATACAGCGCACAGTGACTACTTTGGTGTGCGCTTTATTCTTTTCTTTAAGTTAGTCAGAGTAAGTTGCTCAACAATGCTATCTACAAAATGAGCTTGATCTCCTGTGATGTTGAAAGGCAATGCTTTAAACCTAAACTCGTCACTAAATCCCTGTTGAATAGCCTGTTTGAAATAGTCCTGAGCCTTGTCATTTTGCTGATGGTAAAGGCTGATGAGGCCGAGGCTAAAGACTAATTCAGGGTCTTGGTTGCCGGTCTTTATCTGGTTGGCAATATCATCGGTATATTTACTTATTGATTGATGCTTAGCTGTGAGGAGTGACAAGTATAATTGACTGAATAATGCGTATTTACCGTGTTTTTCAACAGTCAGCACCAAAACATCGGTCGCTTTATCATGATGATTGTTACTTAGATAAGAAAGGGCTGTGAACCAGTTTAATGTCTGGGTATTTGGCGCGGCTTTGGCTAATAAGTTAAGGTGTTGGATGGCTTTTTTATGCTGCGTTTGTTGCTGTAAAAACTGGACGTGTTCTAGTTGTATCCAAGGAGATCCCTTTACTTCAGGACGGGCGTTGATAAGTACCTTGCTAAACCAGTTGGCCATGTGCATTTTGCGCAGGCAGTGGAGGTAGCTAGCAACTACCTTAGGCTCGCTGGGAGAAGCCTCATAAGCTTGGCGTGCTAGTGGGTATGCATCAATGGTGTTGCCTTGCAAGAGATAGGTCTCGGCTAGGTGTGACTTTAACAGAGGCCAATTCGGCGTATTTGCTATGGTGTCATTTAGAAGTTGTTGTGCTTGATGGTAATGCCCTTGAAGAGTATGGACTTGAGCCAAAAGCAGTTTTACTGATGGACTATCGGGTGTTAAATCCAGCGCTTTTTCTGTATTGATCCGGCTTTTCGTCAGCGCGTCTGCAACCTGATTATATAAGTTATAGTCGCTCAATAAAGCTCGACTCAAGCCCTTATAACTCTCATCTACGTCTTGTGATGTTGTGATGCTTTGCTGATACAGCGCTATCGCCCGTAAATTATCTTCTAAAGTTTGTCGGGTAAAGTGCTGCTGGGCGATGCTCAATGTTGCGTCATAGCTTGTTGAAGAAAATGGTGAGGTAAAAGGGGAGTGATATATACCAAGAATACACGCCAGAGCTAGGCCGATACTTCCGCCGGCTAGAGTCGTAAATCGCTTTACTGCTGGCGCTTGCGGTTTATGATTTATCTTATTAACGGTTGCACTAAAGCGGTATCCGACGCTGCGTTCAGACACGATATATTCTGGTTTATTGGCATCATCTTCAAGGAGCTTTCGTAGCCGTGCTATTTGTTTTTTAATCGCATCATGAGTCACGACTCGACCAAGCCAAACTTGTTGTTCTAATTGCTGGTGGCTCACAAGGTGAGGTGCATGCTCAATCAGGTTCAGCAACAATCTATGTGCGAGCGGTGTCAGTACATGAGATACATCGCGATGACTGATGGTGCGAGAAGATACATCAAAATCCCATTTTTGATTCAACTGATACTGCAAGTCATAAATCCTGTATTTTTTATTTTATTGATTTAAATGCTTTTAATTGTTTTGTCACGCAATGTCACCAAAGCGCACTGGCAAGCCAATATTAGATACGTAGAGTAAGACTCGTCATAACAATAAACAAGGATTTACATGAAAGCATTACCCCATTTACTGTTATTTTTATGCTTGTTTTCTATGCCTGCTCAGGCGACGACTCAACTGCAAAAACAACTAGATGACTATATCGCGCAGTATCACCAAATTAAAGAGTTTGATGGTGCCGCTTTGGTTGCTCGAGGATCTGAGGTGTTACTGCAACAAGGTTATGGGTTTGCCAACGTAGAGTGGCAAATAGCAAATCAGCCCAATACTAAATTTAAGCTAGCATCAGTGACCAAACAGTTTACCGCGCTTTTGGTATTACAACAGGTTGAGAAAGGAAAGATTGAGCTTGATGCTAATATTTCCAGTTATTTACCTAAATACCGAAAGGATACGGGAAACCAAATTACCATAAGGCAATTACTTAATCACACGTCAGGCCTACCTGATGTGTTTAAACACCCTGAATTTCGCCAAGTGCAAAGTCACAACCCTTATAACCGCGATGAGTTTATCGACCATTTCTGCTCAGGAGACTTGTTGTTTGAGCCAGGCTCTGCGTTTCGTTACAGCAATGCCGGCTACACTATACTTGGGCGTATCCTTGAGCTTGTGAGCGGAAAAAGTTACTGGCAACTACTTGAAAAGCAAATATTAGTACCGTTAGATATGAAAGAAACTGGATTTGCCGATCATAAGCAGGTAATTAAAGGTCTAGCGAATGGTTACGATAGCACGTTGAAGGGGTTCAAACATGCCGATTTTATTGACATGACAGTACCTTTTTCCGCAGGCGCAATGTATTCAACGGTGCAAGACATGTATAAGTGGGACCGGGCATTATACACAGATAAGCTATTAACGCCTGAGACCAAGACATTGTTATTTACCCCCTCTAAACATAGAAATTACGGGTTTGGCTGGGAAGTCACCGACAAAGAAGATACCAGTCAAATTAAAACGCTGGTTCACCATGCTGGTGGCATCCCAGGGTTTGGGGCTAAGATTGCAAGAGTATTGGAGGACAAAACGGTTATTATTTTATTGGATAATACAGGTGGCGCGCCATTGACACAGATGGTTGATGGCATACTTGAAATCCTTGCAGGTAGGGCTGTAGCAGCGCCTAAGTTAAGTCCATATCGGCTGCTTTTTGCAACGATTTTATCTGACGGCGTTGAAGTTGCGATTAAAAACTATCAACAACAGGTTCGCAAAGGGAAGGGGCTGAGTGAGCGCCAGCTAAATCGCTTTGGGTATCAATTATTGGAAGTCGGTTATTACGACGCCGCAATTGAATTTTTCAAATTGAATGTTACGGCACACCCAAAAAGCGTGAATACCTATGACAGTCTTGCCGAAGCCTATCTTATTAAAGGAGATAAAACCAATGCAGGTGTTACTTATCGGCAGTTATTGCAATTAGATAATAACCATGAGGCGGCTAAGAGGTTTGTAGAATCAACCTTGAAGTGAGCGCAGCAGTCAACTTTTGCGATGTCTGTTACCGAGTATAGTTTTCCGATGATAAAGTGCCTCAATTATATAGCGCCTAGCCGTACGTAGGCTTAGGCGCTATTTATCCATTATGGCGGTATTTTAGAGCGTAAACTTGTCGACTTGTGACTTTAAGTCGTGGGCAAGTTTACTCATTTCATTACATGCCGTCGCGGTTTGGTTGGCACCTTCGGTCATTTCAACGGCTGAGTAATTGATAGTTTCGATATTTTTGTTCAGTTCCTCTGAAACCACTGATTGCTGATGACAAGCTGACGCGATCTGTGTACTCATGGCTGCGATGCTATCAATTTGAGATTCAATTTGATGGATCATATTGCCAGCGACTTCTGATTGCTCAACACAAAGTGCAATACCTTGTTCACAGGTCTTGGTTGCCACGCCAGTTTCCTTCGACTTGGTTTGTAGGTCGTTGACGATTTCAACAATTTGCGTGGTTGAATCTTGGGTGCGTTGGGCCAGTGAGCGAACTTCATCCGCAACAACGGCAAAACCACGCCCTTGCGCGCCTGCACGAGCGGCTTCAATGGCGGCATTTAATGCCAATAGATTCGTTTGCTCCGCGATTTCTCTAATTACGTCAACAACCACATTAATGTTGTGTGAGTTTTTCTCGAGATTATTGGCAAGCTCGCCTGCAGCTGTGACTGTTTGTGCAACGTCTGAAATATGATTAATATTTGATTTAAGTGCGTCGCTGCCTTCTCTGGCTTTTTCACTTGCTTGATTTGCTGACTCAGCACCCATTTCTGTACTTTTAGCTACTTCACTAATCGCTGCTTGCATTTGTGTCATCGCGGATGCGACGGATTGCAGCTCATTTTGTTGTACATTCATACCTTGGGCATTTTGGTAAGAAATGGCATTTACTTCTTCTACTGCTGCAGTTAATTGAATGGCAGAGTCATTGATCATGGTGATTAAGGCGTGTAACTGTGAACGCATTTTTTCTAAAGATTGGGTCAATAAACCGAGCTCGTTCTTGCCTGTATCTTCAAGTGTAATCGCATGATTTAGCTCACCACGGGAGATTTTACTCGCAAGCTCCACGGATAAAGCGAGCGGTGTCTTAATCGCTTTACTCAACAGCATACAGATAATGACTATGGTTATTGCAACGAGTAATCCAGAAATCGCTAAAGTAAATAAGGTACTATTAACTGCTGATATAGCCGAGCGCTCAGAATTTTCAACACTGCTATCATTTAGTGCTTCCAGTTCACTAAGCTCAGACATGGCGTTGGCAAACAGGGGGTAGCTATCTAAAATGATTCGATTCGCTTCTTTGGCATCACCATTGATGATGAGGCTCTCATAACGGTACGTGGCATTGACGTATCGCTGCCAAGCGGTAATAAACGCATTGAACAGTGCCTTTTCTTCTTTGCTGACAGGTAATGATTGATAAAATGTTATCTTGTCATTCAATGACTTCTTCAGATCTCTTAATATAGCGAGCCAGTTTCGTACCTCTGAGTCTTCAGGGTTTAACGCAGTACTAAACTCATCTTTACGTATCGTTGCTAAGTCAATTTTAATGTCTTTGATGGTTTCCATCGATGGAATGCTGGTTCTGACTATGTCGTTCAGATTGGCGTTTACTTCTTTCATTCCTTGGTAGCTCATCAAGCCAACTCCAATGAAAATGACAAAAAGTAAGGTGAAACTTAACGTTATTTGGTTAGAAATAGATAGTTTTTTTAACTGCATTATTGAAGCTCAATGAATCCATGGATGATGATTGATATTTAAAGGGGCGGTATTGTATTTGAAAAGCAGGTGATATTAATAATTAAATGTTTTTTGCTAATGTTTGCAGTTTGTATTATTTGTTGATTATATTTTGTGTTTTAGATTTGTGATTTTTTAGCTGAAAGTCAGTGTGGTTTTTTATCCTTTTTTTGTGGTTTTATTTTCTAAAAAATGTCCGGTTTTTAACTTTGCCACATCACTTACTTTTTTGTTTAAAATCTTTGTTTTATGTGGCTTTATAGATGGCGTTGAACGATGAGATTGGGGTGTGTAGGCTAGGTGAATTAAAATTCACCAAAATTTTAGTTGTAGAAATCTGCATAATATTGATTTAGTTCAGTTGTTATGAAGTCAGGGTGGGATTCCACTTTGCTCACAGCTTAACCAAAAAGTAACTCTGTCCTAAAATTGCAGTTTTTTTGAACCACATAACCAAAACATTGCAATTTGAGTGTAAAAATGACACCAAAATCAACCACGCACACTCCACAAAAGAGTCGAACTTATTGATATCGTTTCATCGCGTCACGAGCTCGTGAAGCTGGAAAAACTCATTGATTGGCGGCGTCTAGAGGCTAAATTCAAACAGCATTATAGGGGTAAAGGTACTTGCGCAAAGCCTATCCGCCTACTTACGGGTCTCGAATACCTGAAACAAATTCATAAACTGTCTGATGAAAACACGGTGGTCATGTGGTGCGAAAACCCGTATTGGCAATATTATTGTGGCATGCAATTTTTTACGCATGAGCCGCCTTGCGATCCCAGTTCATGACACGTATTCGCAAGAGAATTGGCGAAGATGGCGTTGAGTTGATGCTGTCACTCACGGTAGATGCGGGTCTTAAAAACAATACAATTCAACGTTCAAGCTGTCATGGAGAAAAATATTGCTAACTCAACAGACAGCAAGTTGCTCGAACAATACCGCAATAAACTGGTTAATTTCGCTCAGTAAGCTGGCATTGCGCTTAGGCAAAGTTATGAACGAACTGGCCGTAAGACAGCACAAAAAAGTAGCGTGTTATGTTCATGGCAAACAATTCAAACGCATTAAGAAAACACTGAAAAAACAGAAAAACTATCTCAGATGAGTGATAAAAGACATCTTGCGGAAAATTACTGAGCAACTGTTGAAGCAAGAAGAACGAGTAAAAACAAACTATATAGCCTACATGAGCCTAGTGTTGAATGTATCTCCGAGGGAAAAAGCGCCAAGCCATATGAGTTTGGTGTCAAAGTGGGTGTCGCAACTACATTGAAAGAGCTGTTTGTGGTGTGCGCTCATGCAATACACTCCAATCCCTATGATGGTGACACGTTATGGGAAACGTTGAGTGACGCCGAGTATTAAGAAAAAACTCAAGCGACGCAATGCGATAGAGCCAATCATCGGGTACATAAAACAAGACGGTCACTCTGGTCTTAACCGTTTAAAAGGGAAGCTTGGTGATAAGCTTAACGCAGTACTTGCGCGTGTAGGTCAAAACTGCCGTAAAATCCTAGCTCAACTACGGCTTTTCTATGCCTAGATTTTATATCAGCTCTTAACAGCGCGAAGCGCTGTGCAATAACGTCGCTGTCAATAAAGGTAATGCTCAGTCTGGGCTGATTTTGTACGGCCAATCTAAGCATCAAAACGTCAATATTCAGAATCGACTAGATAACCGAAGTCAGTGAGCCTAATAAGCTATTCTCTGAAAACCATGAGATCCAGAAGAAGTTTGATGTATTGGCTCTGGCTGACAAGCTAGGGAAATGTGGCACGTCAAAGTGGTGTCCCCTGCGATACTATTTACCGCCATCGTAAGCTGATAAAACAAGGTGGGATCGAATCGTTAAAACGTCAGGAAATGCCAAATCGTCACCACAAAAATCGTACTGACAGAGCTATTGAGGAAGTTGTCATCGAATTCTCACTAGCTAACCCATACATGGGACAATCCAAAGTGTCACGACTGCTCAAGTCTGAAAGAAACGTCGACATACATGATAGCGGCGTTCGCAATATCTGGCTAAGGGAAAGTACGAATACTACTGTGTTACGGTTAGCAAAACTTGCTGAAACTCGGCAACATTGATAGTGTGATTACGTCAAAGTCGCTTGGTACTTATACCGTCAGTATCCTTTGGTAATCACACTAGTACACTTAATATAACTTACTTTACCTTGATCTGATTAATATAATACTTTTCAGTATCTGAAGTTGTTTTTGCGTCGATAAATAATACCAGTTCACCTTCACCTGATAGTGGAATATCAAACCCTTGAGTAATATAGTGCTGCTCTATTTGTCCCCACCTAGTAAAGAATGTGCCCCTCTTTACTTCTGCCGCACCATTATAAACAACATAATAAAACTTAATAAAATCACTGTATGCAGAACTTTTACTATCCAGCCCCTCTGAACCTTTATATGCTATATACAACTTCGTACTACCTTTTATACGAATTCTTTGGCTTTTCCAAGTCAAGCGTTGTGCATTAGCCCAGTCACCTCCTATACCTGTATTACCTAGTACTAGTGCTCCATCAATAACGTCGGAAATCACTTGTTTACTTGAATGGGCCTGATGACTAATAGACCAGCGGTTTAACCAACTTTTTTGCTCTTTGCTTGGTAGATTATGTAGTTTATTTACTAGCGTATTATATACATCATCATTTTGATTGTTTTCTAGATTAAAGCTTTCTACCCACCTATCATCTGCGGCACTTAGACTTTTAGTGTCTGAAAGCACGGGGTAATGCAAATTAACACTTTTAGCATCTCTAACATGATCAAACTGAGATAATACATTGTAGTAATTACTTGAAACATCTATTTTACTAGGGAAGTCAGCCTCACCGGTCAAACCCCTATAATTGTTTCCAATTGAACGTAGCGTTGCACTAGAAGAAAAGTCCCTCATGAACGTATTATTAATACTATAAATTGCGGTTCTAAAGCTAAACTTAGGTGAAGCCAAACCTGTTTTACAGTGATTCCCGAAATTAATATAGACGTCATTTTCAAAATAAGAATTACTAATTCTAGAATTATCCCCCCAGCTTCTCAAACACAAAGCTATATGATTTTTACTCCTAACATTATTTTCAGGAGAGTATTGATATAAATGAGTCCCGTCTATATCCAAAGTAGGAGTTGCACTATCTGAAATCAATATGCTTGATGAAAAACTGGCATCTTCAGATCCATAATTAAAGAAAAAACCTCCGTGAACAATTAAACCTCCATTAGCGTACTCATCGAAATATACACCATGATTTGCACTGCCACTGATAAATGAATCAGTTAATGTTAAAGATGAATCGCCCGATACAACATGTATTATTGCATTTCCATTATTTGAAACGTTGCTTCTATTTATAGTTAAATTTCCGTTATTTAACTTTATAGCACTTTGAAGCTTATGGGTTGTACCTGAAAATGCTCCTTTTACATGAATATTCGTTAGAATAACGCTTTTATTTATTTCAAGAAACGTATTAGGTATCTCTAGGCAGTCTTTACCACGTATAAATCCAACATCACGGCTTGAACCCTGTGAGGAAAAAGGAGCATTTGTCGCAATTTCTGATATCGCTGTTCCTGCTTCGATGCTCAGTTGACATGCCTCATATTGACCATTCAAAACTATTTTGGAAGCGGTTTTAAATGCAAGTTGAATGGCAGCGTTGTTGTGCTCCACTTCATTCCGGTTGCTGGTATTGCTCCTCACTCCAAATGCTTCAATATTGATACCTTGTGTATTTCCCATATCTAATTTAGCACAAAGTGTCTGCCCCAAATTTTCAAGCTGAAATATACAATCACCTTTATTAACACTAAAATTATAAGTTGCTGCGCCAAAGTCACCAACACTGTAATAGCCTAATGTAGTTACCTTTTCGCCGTCTAAATTTTCACTAGTTTCACTATTAATAAGGGCTGTTACTGTTTTATAGTGTAAGTAAATTTCTTCACTAGCTAGAGTTTGGTTAATGAAGAATGCATTAATAAAAAGCACCAATATATAATTTTTATTCATCATCATCCCTTATTGACAACCATAGATTTTAGAATTTAATCCATTTGAAAAATCTCCAGAATTAAAATCACCACAAAGATTATATGTAACATCTCTGTAATTAACTTTGGATTTTTTGAAAATGTATTGATCAGTACTGCGCTGACTATCGGGGAATTGGCCTATATCATCTAGATGAGAAACAAATCTAACCCCTTTACTTCCCCCTGTCTCGCTATTAAATTCAAGGCTTGAGATTGTATTAGAAATAGATCTTACTAGGTTAATACGGTTATCTCCCGGTGTAACGTTAAGTTTTTTAATCTTGTTGTTAGGTCCTATTTGACCACTACCAAAACCAGAGCTCGCAGAAATATTAAGATCTTCGATTTGGTTGCTTATAATTCTTGAGCCATACGAATTATTAGGTATTATGACTTTTCCATTAAATTTCACACCATTAATTAACACACCAGCTAAACTGTCAGAGTCCACCTGTAAATTCACACTACTTGTTGACTCAAATGTACCGCCTTCTAGATGCCAATCTGTCGCATTTTTAACAAACATATGTGCTTTGCTAACATTTCCTTTGAAAGTAATGTTTTTAAAAACATTATTGACGATAGTGCCTTGGTCGGATTTTATATTAAGTGTCGTTGTTTTAGCTCCAGATAAAATAAGGTCTGAATGGTATCCAAAAAACCAATTAACACCGAGCACCACATCATGGTTTTGGCGCGCATCAAGTGTTAGGTTCATTAATGTTATGGGAAAGGAGCGCTGTTCATTTGTAGTAACAAAACTTGTTATACCTGTATTTGTACTTGCTTGTATGTTTGTTGAGTAAAAGCCAGCGATTAAGGGGTTTGAGCCAATAATCGACTGGCGACTATTTGGCTTTGATTTAAGCTCTAATTTTGACGCACAGTAGAGGCCATTCACTTTTAACGTACTAACTTTGTCCAAGGCTGCATTAATTTGCTTTGTACTATCCTTAGTTTCATCATTACACTCATCAGGAACGCTTACTTTCTCAACACCAAAAGCTTCTAACTCCATTTCGGTCTTAATCACTAATTCCGCACAGACTTTCTCACTTCTTACCTGCATTGTCCTTATATCGATACCACTTTGACAATTGCTACTAGAAATCACCTTATATATAGCGCTGCCATAAGGATAGGTGCCAGAACTATAGCTATTTGTTTTGATGAAATCTCCGTCGCTTAAAGTCTTAAGCTCAATTTCAATTTGCTCAAAATTGTCAACAACAACTACTTTAGATGCATACGCATTTAATGAAGCGATCATTAACATGGCTAATATATTTTTTCTCATTGTTTCTCCTTTCAACAGAAGCATATTATATCTTGATATACCACTATATGAAAAAGCCTATTCATGATTGGTCACCGATTATTAAAGAAAAACAATACTGGGAAACTTATAGTGAGGTGGGAAAAAGTATTGGCCACTACACAAAATACTTGAGCAAAAACAGCAGCAGCTCTTCTACCCAGCCTCGTCGGTGTTCATATGATTTACCCATGAGTTCATCTTCACCGCACAAAAATGCGTGGCGAATATAGCGTGAAACACAATGATAATACGGTGTATCCGACACATTGATTTACCGCTTCTTACTAATCCCATCGTTCTCTCCTTGAACTGATAATTGAGTATGATTTTAAGCACTCAAAGTATAAAAAATTACAACTACCCCATAAAATGAAGCAGTTCATAAGTAGAGTTTTCCATTAACAACAATAGGAAAATTTATGATGAGAAAAGCAAGTTCACTGAAACTCCAAGGTGAGAGCACACTTTGTTAACTGCCATTAACCGAAGATAAGTTCTGCCCTGAATTCATCGTCAAAACTGGCTCGAACACAGGGGGAATTCCACTTTGTTCACAGCTTAACCAAAAAGTAACTCCGTCCTAAAATCACCGTTCTAAGCTGCTCCTCTTCGTTTCGCTGCTAAACTGTCTTTTTTACCTTGATGTTGCCTGATTATGTTTAAGCATACTCTGTTGAACAAAGCGATGTGTGCCGCCCCGTCGGGGTCTAATACCTTTAACTTATCTTCTTTGAAAACAACACCTAAGACTCAGTGAAGCCGATTATCTATGTGCCAATGTTCGCCTATTGCTTTTGCCACTAACCCTGGATCTACCGCCATTAAACTGATATGGAAGTGGGGGGTATAACTGGTTTTGTCACCTAATTTACGACCTCTTGCAACCTCAATCAGCGTTTTGACATGAGGCCATTTTTCTTTGAGTTTCTGTGGTAATTTAATCGGTATCTGTATAACTAGATGACTTTCGCCTCGGCCATGAGCATTACCATTGCTTTGTGCTTCTTCGTGTGAGTCCATGTAGTCATAGTGAATTTTAAAGTGCTCAGCGATAGCATTGTGTAAATTACGCTGATTGACTTTGACTTGGATAATAAAGTCGCCCTTATTCTTTACAATCGTCTCCAATGTTTTCGTTTGGCAATGCTGAGCATCAAGCGTCACAATACAACCTTTACACGCTAATATGTCGATGATATCACAGGTAATTTTACCTTCTTGGCCTTTGTTTTGCGCAGCTTGTTGATACAAGGCTAGCCCATTATCAACATCAAATGCACTAACCACATTTAGCGCATTGTACACATTGTCTTTTCAGCAACCTCTAAGCACCTTCCCATTAATCGCAATGTGTGGCTTTTGAGCTTCTTTACGATGGGAGCTAATCCAATTTAACAGTGCCGTGAGTAAAGCTCCTGTGTCTAATGATCTGATTATATTAGCAATACAGTGACGTTTTGGAATGCCATTTTCAAAAGGACGATGCTGCCTTAGCCAATCCAGTTGCAATTCACCAAACTCTTGAAGTGACTTCCATCCGTCAGCGCTACTAAGCACGGTACTCAAAGTTAAAAACAAGACGTCGACAAGATTATGTTTGATATTAACATCGGTTCTAAGATCTTCAATCCACTCTAAATAAAAAATTGCGATGCGCAATCAGATCATCAAACCCCAAGACTCGCCAATTTAAAGTACGATCCCGCCCTGATTTAGACTTCATACCTTTTATCTCGTTGCCTAGTCATTTCATCAAGTACCATTTGGATCATCTGTTGCTTTATATCTGCATGCTGTGATTTAAGTTCATCAAGTTGTTGGGTTAAAATCTCAATTTCTTTTTCTGTTTCATTATCGTGGTACTGTTTTGCGCCGGTATGCTCATATCTCAGGATATTTTCTTGTGTTGTTGGGATATCAGCATCGCTTACTGTGGATACCTTTATAGCTCGTTGCAGAGGTGTTTTTTTTAACTCGCTAATAAGCTGTTGTAAATGTTGGATTTGCTCTTTCATTAGGGCTTCTGACTGTTCTAACATTTCATATTGTTGCTTAAAATTAGGGTTGTTACCTTTGTATTTCTTTGCCTTTTTATCCATAAACTCAGTCAGTATGGTTTCATTTGCTGGTTTTGCTTCCGTTTCTTCTGTGGAGTTACTTGTGGCAGTGGATGTTTCGTTGTTTGCGTTTAGTGCGTCGGCAAAGTGATGTGGCTTCATTTGAATTTCCATAACGTTATCCTTGTTATCTCTATTTCTAACTGTATCGGAGTATTTTCTGATTTCTTTAGCTGTTTGGTTAATCCCCGCTAAGCTAACAAGGTTGGGTATAAGGAGTCAGCGAAATGAAGGTATGGTTGGTTATTAGTATTTTGTTTTTTAGCTGTAATAGCTTAGCTAAATGTGAAGAACAAGGATTTAGACAGTTTGATTTTTGGCTTGGAGATTGGTCGGTAACGAGCGTAGGAGGCTTTGAGTCTGGACGTAATCGTATTACCCGTGAGTATGATGGTTGTGTCATTAAAGAAAGTTATACCACTGAACTTGGGTATCGTGGTGAGAGTATAAATATTTATGATGCATCCACTCATCGTTGGCATCAAACTTGGGTGGATAATAGCGGGCTGTTGTTACGGTTGGATGGTGAGTTTCATGAAGGGAAAATGGTATTACAAGGGGATAGGAAAAATGCAGCAGGTATTAAGGTGACGGATAAGATAACATGGACTGCGAATCCCGATGGTACGGTACGTCAAGTTTGGCAGAGTAAGCAAGGGGTCGATAAGTGGCAAATAGTATTTGATGGATTATACAAAAAGGAGACTGAAAAATGAGAAAACTGATTATTAGCTTTATGTGGTTTGTTAGCAGTATTTGCTACGCACAGTCGGAAACGATCACACAACAAGCGCTGATGGTAAATCAGATGTCTGCAGATGCTTACACTATAGTGGACGTACGAAGCCCTGAAGAGTTTGCCGCAGGACATATCAAAGGGGCAATAAACATTCCCTTTAACGAGATTGAGACGCATCAGGAAGAACTGACTAAATTGACTGATATACCACTTGTTGTGTACTGCCGCTCAGGGCGTAGGGCAGGCATATTTATTGAGGCACTGGCGCCAAAAGGCTACACCTTAAAACACCTAGAAGGTGATATGAATAAGTGGCTGGCGGAGTCTTTACCTGTGGTGAAGAAGTAGGGGCTCCCTACTTTTTGAGTAAATAGCAGAGGGTAAAAACAAAAGGTAAACGGCAAAGCTCAATAGGGTTTGGTCGCTGGTACGTTTGAATAGCACTTAAAATAACTTCATATAACTAAAAAAGGGACTTGAAAGAAGAGTTAATATAAATGATAATCACTATCGTTTTCAAAATGAAGTTAATTTAGGGAAAAACGATGCGCTCTTCATCTCCACGTACACTAAACCATTCTTTAAAACTCTCTCTTTGCGCCACTTTTGTGCTGCTCTCACTACACGGCAATGCACATGCCGCTGAAGTTGCTGATGATACGCTAGCTGCTGATGCTGTGGGTGATGGCAGGGCTCAAGAACTAGAGCATATTTATGTGACTGGTACGAGTGTAAAAAATTACACCGAGTCTTCGAACAAAGCAGCATTAAAAATGATTTTATCACAACGTGAAACGCCTCAAGCGGTGACCGTTATCACTAATCAAATGATGCAAGATTGGCAAACGGTTAACATTGATGAGATCTTGGAACATGCAACGGGCTTTTATGCAAAGCGGGGAGCCAGTCTTGATAGGACACGTTTTTCTGTACGTGGCGGTGATGTCAATTTAATCCAAATAGACGGCGTGCAACAGTTTCCAGGTGGCCGAAGACCAAATGTAAACGGGGATGCGGTTGCTTATGAGCGCGTTGAGATTGTACGTGGTGCAAATGGTTTATTAACTGGCGTTGGTGACCCAACCGCCACCGTAAACTTAGTAAGAAAACGTGCAACAAGCGATGAATTTAAGGGCAGTGTGGCGGTTTCGGCCGGTAGTTGGGATAATTACCGCGCAGAGGTGGATGTGGCGAGCGGGTTAAACCAAGAAGGCAGTATTCGCGGCCGCTTTGTTGCTGCACATTATGAAAGAGATTCTTATATTGAGCGTTATAGCCAAGAGAAGACGTCCATATATTCTACTATTGAGGCAGATCTGACCGACTACACCTTATTACGACTCGGTGTGGAATATGCTGATACTGCTTCAAAAGGGGCGATAAATAGCCACTCTCAACCATACTTTTACGCTGATGGGAGTCGCTATCAGGGACGCCGTGGTGACACCGGGATGACGGCAAAATGGAGTAGCTGGCCAATCGAAGAATACACCTATTTTGTTGGGCTTGATCACGCGTTTGAAAACGATTGGCAACTCCATGCCATCGCGACTTACAATACCATTGAGATGCAAGGTGGGCAGCTGTTTTTCGTTTATCCTGATGGGCCTATTAACCCAGATGGCAGCAGCGATAATGGATTCGGTTACAGTGCTGTAATAAGTAGCTCTGAAGATGAACAAAAGACAATTGATTTGTCACTCCAAGGCCCTGTAGAGCTATTTGGTCGTACGCACGATGTTATTTTCAGCTACAACCAATTCAAGCGAGAGCGTACGTCATTTGGTAATGAAGCAGACCAAACCACGATTTCATTAGAAGGATTAAATTTTCACGATTGGACTGGTGACGTGCCGCGCTATCCATTTAAAGGTTTAGGCCGTGATAGTTTGACGATAACAGACTCGAATGGTGGATTTGTAGCCGTGCGTGTTAACCCGCATGATGATGTTAAACTTATTGTTGGCGCTAGGATCACCAATTGGGAGTACGATATTGACCTATATGATCCTAACAACGGTAAGTTTCTTCGTAATCGCTATCATGAAAAGGTGGATACAGAAGTCACCCCTTATGCCGGAGTCGTGGTTGATATCAATGAACAATATAGTGTTTACGCAAGCTACACAGAAGCATTTCAGCCGCAAGCCTATTTTGATATCAATGATAAAATGCTCGACCCAAGCACAGGCGAAAGCTATGAGCTAGGGGTAAAAGGTGAGTTGCTTGATGACACCTTGAACTTTACGGCAGCGGTGTATCGCAATGTTGAAAATGGACTTGCGATTGCCGATCCAAATTACCCAGACAGCTATCTAACTCCGCAGGGTAATAGGCCATATATTCAGCGCGGTGAAGGCGATACGACAGAAGGCTTCGAAGTTGAATTTACGGGCTCTATCAATGAGCAGTGGAATATCAGCTTAGGGCTGTCAAAACACAAAACTGAATCAAAAGATGGCAAAGAGCTGTTAACGGATCAGCCCAAAGAGCTGATCAACCTGTATACCACCTATGACTTTAGCGCGTTTGTTGACGGCTTTACTGCGGGGCTTGGAATTAATTGGCAAGGTAGCTTTTATGCAATACCACAAAGGCCATTGCCGGGCGGCGGTAGCGAGGCGTATAAGATCACACAATCTTCCGGTGCGTTACTTAATTTAATGGCAAGATATGAAGTGAGTGAACAACTTAGTGTGTCGCTTAACTTCAACAATCTACTGGATGAAAGTTACTACAACAGTATTTCATCTTGGGACGGCTACGTAATGCACGGCGAACCGTTCAATTGGCAATTAGGGATGCGCTATAGCTTTTAGTGAGTCAACCTAAGCTTGGGTGACGTAAGCTTGAAATACGGAATGCACCGCCGAAGCGGTGCATTTTTTTGCCTCAAATTCTTTGCTTCAAATCTTTTGCCTCAAAATAATAAGCAAATTGGCATTAGATTTTGCATTGTTCCGCAACTTCGTTATTATATAAAGTATATATGATATGTATATGGTTTATATAAGTGGGAATCGTAAAAATTTCAGATGAACTACACGATGAGATCCGTGAAGCGAGCACTGTGATGTCGCGCTCAATCAATTCACAGGCTGAGTTCTGGATTAAAATTGGGCGACTTGCCGAGCGCAATCCAATGCTTACTTTTACAGAGATCATTACGGCAGAGATGTCGCGAGTGAAGTCACAACAGCCAAAAGGAAATTGAGATGCAAGAGGTTACCTTCAAAACCGCTGATGAGATCCAATTGATGCGCGAAAGTGGGCGATTGCTTACGCAGGTGTTTGACTACATTGATAGTTGGATTGAACCCGGAATTTCTACGCTAGAGATTAATGATAAAGTGCACAACTTTATTGTTGATGAGCTTAAAGCGCGTCCTGCCAGCCTTGGTCAATATGGTTATCAGTTCGTTCTCAATAGTTCTGTAAACGAGGTTGTGTGCCATGGTGTGCCGAGTAAATCACAAATCTTAAAGTCTTCAGATATTGTAAACATCGATATTACGCTTGAGAAAAATGGCTTTATCAGCGACTCCAGCAAAATGTACGTGATGCCAGACGCATTACTCCCAGCCAAAAAGTTAGTGGCAACGACTTACCAAGCGATGTGGGCTGGAATAAAAATGGTTAAGCCTGGAGCAAAACTTGGGGACATCGGTGCGGCTGTACAGCAAGTGGCTGAAAAAGCCGGTTACACAGTGGTACGCGAGTATTGTGGTCATGGGATAGGTAGAGAAATGCATGAAGCGCCAAATATATTGCACTATGGCAAAGCAAATACCGGGATGACGCTAAAGCCTGGGATGACCTTTACCATTGAGCCGATGATCAATCAGGGAAGCGCAAAAATTAAAACCAAAAAAGATGGCTGGACTGTGGTAACCCGAGATAAAAAGCTATCGGCGCAGTGGGAGCATACGGTGCTGGTAACAGATGACGGTGTTGAGGTGTTAACCCTAAGAGCGGAAGAAGCGTAAGCAGTGCTGTACTTACGCTTGCTTTAACATCAAGTGGGTGTAACGACCTAGAGACGCATAGGGCTCTTGACGATTGTATTTAAGCTCCAAGGCGAGCAAAGCATCAAAACCTTCATCCGCCTTACTCAACTCCCTTAAGTAGTCATGAAAACAGCGAACACCGGTTTTTTGCATAACGCTGAGCTTTGCCTCATCAAGCCAAGTTGCCATATCAGTTTGACTAATTGGTTTATTGGGACTGAGACCTACTTTTTGCTTTACCTTAAGGCCTTTTTGCACATAGTCGAAGTTACCGTACACCATATTGGCCATCAGGTGCGCCTCATGGTTGAAATACATTAGCGAAAGCAAGCCAGTTTCGCTTAGCTGCGTCTTTAGCAGCATAAGCGCACTTTGTTGCTCAACCAGCCATTCAAGCACCGCATGGCACAATACTAAGTCGAATTGTCCTAAGTTTAGCGTATCGAGCGCTTGCAGGGGCGCGTGGATAAAATGAAGCTGGTCACTCAGTCCGGCTTCATCCGCGCGCGTTTTGGCAAGTTCAAGCATCTCTTCTGAAATATCAATCACAGTGACATGGTGGTCAAGCGATGCTAGAAAGAGCGCCAATTGCCCTTGTCCGCCGCCAACATCTAATATGCGTTTGCCACTTGATTGCGTTAACCAGTCAACTTGTGCGCTCAAGTCACGCTTGAGCACCGCTTCTCTGATTTTACCTTTATTGGTGCCATAGATATTGTTTTTAAACTTGTGCGTTAGTTCAGCAAAGTTTCTATCTGTCGGTGCCGGTTTTTGCTGCTGCTTTTTTCTAGCCATATGCGAGATCACACCAAACGGTTAAACCGGGTTGTCGATATCAATAAATTCAACATCCAAACCATATTGCGCTGCCAAATATTCACCAAGTGCCTTCGCGCCGTAACGCTCTGTGGCATGATGTCCCGCCGCGATAAAGTGGATCTGTTGTTCGTTTGATGAATGAATGGTTTGCTCTGATGCTTCACCCGTTAAGTAGGCATCAATGCCTTGGCTTGCTGCGAGATCGATAAAGCTTTGTCCACCACCTGTACACCAAGCTATGGTGCTGATTGGATGATCGCCTGCAACATTTAAGAGCGGCTTTCTACCGAGTTTCTCTTCAACTAAAGCGGCAAAATCAACAGCAGTCATTGGCGTCGCTAATTTGCCTTTTACCGCTACGCTATTTTTATTCCAAGGTTCAAGTGGTCTTTCATATTCAAGCCCAAGTAACTTACCGAGCTGTGCGTTATTTCCGAGTTCAGGATGAACATCCAGTGGAAGGTGGTAAGCGATTAAGTTGATGTCATTGGCAAGCAGGGCTTGTAGGCGGCGCTTTTTCATGCCAGTGACACATTGATCTTCCCCTTTCCAAAAATAGCCGTGGTGAACCAAAATGGCATCTGCACCGCGTTCAATAGCGGCATCAATTAAAGCTTGGCTGGCGGTAACACCTGTGACGATTTTTTTGATTTCGTCTGTCCCTTCTACTTGCAGACCATTTGGACAGTAATCGTTAATTTGAAATGGCTTCAGTAATTCCGTTAATTGATTCACTAATTTGGTTCGTTTCATAACACCCCCTAACTCTCAGATAGCGCTAGTTTAACTGGTTTTACGATAGATCAAAAAGGGAGATTACACCGATAGATGCGTGCAATATGAAGGAATAAAGGCAAACAGCTCGGATCTGATTGTTCTTTTATTCGAAATAAAAATAAATTACTGTATATCTTTAGTTCTTTATTATTAGTAAAGGTAAATATATGTTTAAGTTTGCAGTGTTTCTGCTGCTTTTGTGTCCGTTTTACGTTCAAGCAGAACTGAATGAAGAGGATTTTGAGTCTCTTCGGCTGCAAATTAGAGAACAATATACCGTTGACCCTAAAATTGCGCTTCAACTCACTGAACAAGCCTTAAATACTAGTCGTTTGAGCGCAGATCAAAAAATCAAAATCCTGAATTACAAAGCTTGGTTTCAAATGGAGCTGAATCAATTTTCGGCTGCTATGCGTACGACAAATGAAATCAAACAGCTGATAAGTGACGCTCAAGATAAATCGCTGATTTATGCATACTATAATTTGTCGGGGGGAGTTTATTCTAAACTAGGATTGTATGAGCTTGCTTTAGTGCAGTACAAAGATGCATTGATTGTTGCGGAGCAACGAGGCGAGGACATGGTATACCAAACAAAAAATAATATTGCTGACGTTTATTTTTTGCTCGGCCAATATGATGTTGCGTTAGATTACTATAACGAGTACCTGCACTTTCTGAATTCAAATAAAGATGAGCTGTCATTATCATTACTTTACAACAACATTGCTAAAGTCTACATAGCTAAAAGTGAATACGATAACGCTACAAAGTTTATTGATAAAGCACAGCAAATTCAAAAGAATAGCAAGTCAGACTACCATCTAGCGTATTCGTCACAGTTTAGAGGAAAAGTCGCGCTTGCTAGAGGTCAACTGGGTGCTGCATCGGCCTATTTCAGGAAAGCCATCGTGACTTTTCAACGGCTTGGTAATGTTCGCGAAGTCAATGACGTTAAGCTCGATTTAATTACCTTGGATATCAAACAAGGAGATATCACGGAAGCTAAAAAGCTGGCTGAAGAAGTCTTGGGATCTGCGAAGCAAACAAGTACTAAAAGTAAGCAGGTAAGCGCTTTGTCTGTGTTGGCGAAAATAGCCGAGCTTCAGGGGGACAGCAAACACGCACTGGCTTTAACACAGGAGTTAAGCCAAGTGGAGCGAGAGATTTATGCTCAGCAGCGCAATATTACCTTATCTCGTGCTTCTTACGAACTTGAAATGGTTGAAAAAGAGCTAGAAATAGAGTCGCTTAAACGAGTGCAGGCGGTTCAAGCTGCAGAGGCAAGCGCACAACAAAAGTGGCTATTGAGTATTATCATATTTATGTTGATTTATGCCGTATCAACTATTTTAGTGATCCAAATAATTCGACGTCGAAATGGCAAGCTACGGGCCACATTAAAAGAGTTAACCAATACGCAAGAAATGCTCGTTGAAGCGGAGAAAATGTCGTCACTAGCTGGATTGGTTTCGGGGATGGCGCATCATCTCAATACACCAATAGGTTTAGTGATCACCGCAAACTCATCCCTTAATGGCTCGCTACGCGACGTTCAAGATAAATTTGAACAAAAAACCCTGTCGCCTAGTCAACTTAATCACTTTATAGGGGATGCTTTAGTGGCATCAGATATTGTTGACCGTAGTGCCAATCGCCTCAATGCCACAGTCGAGCGATTTAAAGCAATTAATACCTCAATTGGTAGTGCAGAACTTAAAACGATAGAATTATCAGACTTTTTAAATTTACACATTCGTGAAATGCTGATCCGCACAGCGCCAACTGCTAAGTTAATGTTGGATAACGATAGCCTTGAGGTACAAACCTATCCCAATATCTTGCTTGAGGTATTGAAGGAGTTTATGCACAACTCAGTGCAACACGGATTTATCGACAATCATGTAGAAGACCAACCTCTTATTACCATCCGTGTGAATGAATACGATGATGCATGGCAGCTAAGCTATAAAGATAATGGCCGAGGCCTGCCTGATCATAATACAGAGCAAGTGTTTAATCCCTTTTTTAGTACAAATCTAGCGGCACAATTAGGACTTGGCTTAACCATTGTATTTAACAGCGTGAGCCATGTGCTTCAGGGCAGTATTAAGGCATATTCAGATGATAAAGGAGTGGAGTTTTTGTTGACCTTACCCAAGCAGCTAAAAAATGGTAGGCGTAAAGCTGTGAATAATTAATTCAACTGCATACGGAAGCTGTGATGCTTTTAAAAATGAGCCGCTCGTCCATGAGTGAGCTCATTGGGCTAGTAACTGGTTTGTTATTAAGGGTTTGTCACCTCGACGTCTTGTCCTGTTTGCAGGCGCTCTGCGCCGCGAATGGCGACTCTATCACCGGCATGTAAGATATCGCTGGTGCGAGGAGTAATTTCCACCCATTGGCCTTTGCCATTGCCGACGGTGACAGGAATTTGTTCGGCTTTATTTTGCTCGTCTATCTTAACGATATGGGTGCCTTGCTTGCGTAATATCAAGGCGTCCCGGTCAACTAGCAATACGGCTTGTTTGCTGGTGAGCGGCACTGCCACATCAACTAATTGACCAATTGCCCACGTATGGGTTTGATCTGCTGCAAGTGTTGCACGCACTTCAACGGTTTGTGAGCGCGGATCGGTTGAGGGGATCACAGCTGTGACTTTTGCTGACGTATTATCTGGCTGCGATAAGTCACCAGAACGGATTGGCAGCGCTATGCCTTTTTGCAAAAACTTTAAGTATTTAACGGGCACATATAAGCGAACCTCAAGATGATGGATATCTAATATGGTGAGCAGTTCATCGGCGCGGTTTATTTCTCGACCCGCGCGCTTAAAACGTTCACTGATAACGCCATCAAATGGTGCACGGACCGTTGCGCGAGACAACTTATCGTCAATAACCCTAAGTTCGACTTCCGCTAAGGCGATATCCGACAGCGCTAGGTCATGTTTATTTTGCATTTCATCGACTTGACTCTCTGCCGCACTACTGGTTTTTGCGAGCTTCTTTAATCGCGTCAATTCTTGCTGATATAAGCGTAAGTTGATCTTGGCTCGATTTAATAATTCGGCTTGGCGGGCCTTATCGAGTTCCAGCGGAAGTGTGTCCATACGTACTAAGATTTCGTCTTTTGCGACACTGGTACCGGGTTCTGCTACGTACAACAAACGGCCACTAACTCCAGCGGTCAGCGTCACGTCGTCTTTCCCATACAGTGTGCCACTAACTTCAATTTCGCTCGTGAGAGGGGCTTTTGTCACTTCTGCGACGGTGACTGGCACCACGGCGATGGCTTGTGGCGCAACGATCCCAGCACATAGTGCTAGGGCCTGAAGTGTCTGTTTTATCGGGTTTTTCATTCTGTTCTCACTACTTACTGATTGGCAACTAGGCTGAGCGGGGCTTTGGCCGTTGATTTGTTTGTTTCGGATGGCGGAGTTTGCCGCCCAAGTTGCAATAAACTCGGCATCAACACTAAGGTAAATAGTGCACTGATAGCCATGCCACCGACGATGACGGTCGCAAGGCCGCGGTAGATTTCTGAGCCTACGCCTGGCATGAGCATGAGTGGCAGCATGCCAAACAGACTGGTTAAGGTGCTCAAGTAAACGGGCCTTGCTCTTAGTAACACCGCTTGTCTGACCGATTCTTCACGGCTCATGCCTGATGCCATCGCAACGCGAGTCTGATCCACCAGCAAAATGGCGTTATTTACGACCAGCCCAAGCAAGATGATAAAGCCTATCATGGTCAGTAAATCCAAGGACTGGAAGGTAAAGAGGTTTAAAATATACAGAGCCAGCACGCCACCTGCGATAGCCAGTGGCATCACTAACAATACCAAGGCGCTGTCTTTGGCAGACTTAAATAGCGCGGTCATCAACAAAAACAAAATGAACAACGCAAGGACAAAATTCAGTGCCATTTCTTCCATTGCGGAATTCATCTTTTGCGCATTCCCCGCCAAAATAGCACCAGCACTGGCCGGCAGGCTTGCGCGCACTTTTGGCATTACCTGTTCACTCAAGATGGTTTGCACTTGCTGCAGGCTCATATCAGCCGGAGGTGTGACAACTATGCTGACCGTGCGACGGCCGTTGACACGTCGCAGCTGCGTCGGGCCAACTGTACGTTCTATATTCGCCAACTCGCCGAGAGTTTGAATTCCTGACTGAGGTGTTACGATGGGCAAGGCTTTTAGTTCCTCAGGGCTTTGCCAAGGGATACCACGAAGGATAACGTTCATACGCTCGTTACCATCAAAATACTCATTGACGAATAATCCACCGGTATAGGCTTGTACCGCTTGAGATACATCTCGACGGGTTAATCCCGCTTGGGTGATCCTGCGATCGTTAGGCGTTAATCTAAGTTCTGGCTCTGCCATATCCAATCGCGGCTGAGGTCTGGCAGTTGCCTCTGGTAGCGCGGTTTGTACTGCCTGCAAAGCCACCTGAGCAGCTGAGATTAAGTCGTCCATATTGGGACCTGTGAGGTCAATATTAATATCGCGACCATCGCCGCCATTGGCGACTTGGATCATGGAACCGCGAAAGAAAAACACTTGAGTATCGGGAAGGTCGACGAAGATTTCTTCTCTGGCCACTTTCATCAGTTCTTCAACACGTTGAGGGTCGGCTGAATAGATAAAGCCGCCAGCATTAGAACCAAACGCATAGAAATTAAAGTCTTTAATACCTGGTTCTTTTTCGCCTTGGTAATAGGGCATTAAGCGTTTTTTCACGCGCAGCAGCAACTCTTCTTCCATAAACTGTACGTTGCCGCCAGGTGGTGTCACTAGGTTAAAGAAAAAGCCGTCGGTAGGAGCTCTTGGCATAAAGTCAGTTTTTGGCAGCATGGTCATGGTTGCAACCACAGAGCCACCCAGTAATACGCCAATCCAAGTAAGTTGCTTTACTCTGTTATTGGTCAACTTCATGATGAAATTTGTGAGTTTTTGCCAGTATTGATGATAAGGATCTGGCTTTAGTTCAGAGTCTGGCCACAAATGGTTTGCCAGTGGAATAAGGGTAATAGCACACAACATTGACGCAATAACGGCAATCGAGAGTGTCAGTGCTAAATCGGAGAATAGCTGTCCCTCAATACCCGCCATAAAGAGAATAGGTAAAAAGATGGCGACGCTGGTGGTTGTCGAAGCAAATAATGCTCCGGTCACTTGGGCCGCTCCTTTTAAGGCGGCTTTTTTGTTATCGAGTCCTTCTGCTCTTAAGCGTGAGATATTCTCCTGAACTATGATAGCGGCGTCTAGTACAAGGCCTACTGCAAACGCTAACCCTGCCAACGAGATCACATTCAGACTGCGGTCAAAGATATTGAGTGCGAGAAAGGCGACCATCAATGAAATGGGGATTGTAGCTGCAATCACCAAAGTTGCTTTTAAGCCTCTAAAAAATAGCCACAGAATTAAACAAGATAAGAGTACCCCAAGGCCTAAATTACTTTTTACTAAAGAAAGTGCATTACGAATGTGGACGGAGGCATCAAAGCTGAGCTCAATCGACAAGCCATTCTCAGCCAGCGGCCCTTGGTTTAATTCATCAATTGCAAGGTTGATTTCATCAAGTAAGGCAACGGTGTTTGCCTCGTTGGCCCGTGAGATCCGAATATAGTAGGCTGGTTTACCATTGCGGCCACTCATGCCTAAACGGTCTGAGAAGGTGCGTTCCACACTCGCGATATCACCTAAGTAGATTGGCCTGTCTCCTGAATAGCCGACACGCATTTGGGCCATACTGGAAAGGTCGTATTGGCCGGTGAATCGCACGGTATATTGACGACGTCCAACGTTGGCAAGACCTCCAGAGGTATCGCGAGAGCTCGCAAGTACATTACTGATTTGATCTAAACTAATACCAAGCGCTGCGGCTTTGTGCGGATCGAAAGTAATACGCAGCTCTTTTGGCCGCTCACTTGCAAGATCAACGCGTGCCACACCGGGAATACGTGCAAGTCTTGGTTCAATAAACTCGTCGATTTGCTTTTGAAACTGCGCCATATCAAAGTCGAGACTATTTGATTGATAGTCTTTGGGCGTGACCAACAAAGTGGCTGCTGCTTCACCGTTATTACCGCCGGCGAATACGACTGGGTCTAGCGCATCAAGTGGCAACGGCGGAGCCTGATTTAAGCTTGTTAGCACATCAAGCATCGCTTGTTGCATATTCGCACCCACCGCAAATGTTAGCGTAATAGAGCCGTTACCACGATTGATGTTGGTATTAACTTCAAGTGCGCCGGGTGTGTTTTTTACCGCATTTTCTAGCGGTTCGATGATCACTGATTCTATTTCTTCTGGAGCGGCTTGGCGCCATCCCGAGAAAATCGTGATCTGTGGTTGCTCAATATCTGGCGTCAACTGAATGGGCAGTTTAAATATACTTAACAGCCCAAATAAAACAATCAACACCAAGATGACAATTACACTCGCTGGATTTTTTAGCGAACCGCGTGTCACGTTCATTTGATATATTCCAATCTTGCTTTTTCTGCATTGTAGTGGGATGTAAAAAAAGTGCCAGTAAGGTGAAATTCACGTTTGCTAAAGTTAGCGCTAAATCGGCGAAAATAAGCGATAAAGCGCATTTCTGTAATACCTTGTAACGCTTTTTTATAGTTTGAAAAACTTTTTGATCTGAATTAAGGGCAACTGAACTTGTACTAGTAAGATCAATAAAAGTGGCTAAACTTAGCCGAGCATGATCAGTTCTTTGCAATAATTGATAAATGATGTTCATAAGGAGGTTATATGTACGTTGCGTTAAAATGGGACCACGTTATCGGAGCACATTTTGTTCAGTGGATCGTCGTAAAATGCAGTGGCGTAACGGATAAATTTGGATTACCGCAAGCCTTACCCCCTCGGCGTGATATTGCCTATTTCACCGATCCCCAATCTGCAGAGCAAGATGCTAAACAATTTGCAGATTACAAAAATACTGGGCAAATGGCGCATATTGAAAAAAAATACTCACCCAACTTGGGGGAGCACCATGGCTTTTGTCACTATGCGTGGGATCACACCTATCTGAGTGAATTAGTAAAACACGCTGTGCTTTATTGGGAAGATGGCAAACACTTCTCACCCGAACCATATAGAAGCGATATTGCCTATTTTATCGATCCGCAAACAAGTGAAATGGATAGTATTTTCTTTGCACAATATAAATTAGAGCGAGCAAGGCTGCTGAGGCAAAAGCAAGACGCAGGTTAATATCTATTGGCATAAGCATATCGACTCACCTCACCGACGGGGGAGGTGAGTTTGTTATAGCAATTACTGAGCGTTATCTACATCACTTTGTGAGTACACTGGGTAGTCACTGGGTTTAAAGCGATTAAGGTTATTGAGGAAGCGACTGTCTTTAACGGGCAAGGTGGCAGAGCCATAATCATATTGATTGAGCTTTTCTCGTAACTCCGTGTTCGAAATTCCATCTCCGGCCATTTTGTACCAACTGATGATAGCGGGTGTGACAAAGCGGTAATAGTGGTTTTCAGCGATTTCGTTTGATTTGGCGAAGCGCAGTGCATGGGTCAAAATGCCGTCTTTATGATAGACAATTTTTAAGTGGCCATTCTCGAATGGTAGCTCATTAGCAGGTTTAGTGAATAAGTCGCCATGTGCGCTATAACTACCGTGTGTAACTATCCCATCTCGAGTCCATACCGCTGCATACTCCCAATCATGGCGGTGACCACCACCAAAGTAATCAAACACTTGATCCTTTTTGAAGTAAAGTGCATAGAAGTGTCCACAATACTCGCCGCTAGTCGTTGTTTTACAAGCGTAGCGATGCACAGTATTAGAAGTATTTAAAAATTGATTATCTCGGCAATCACCTGTGATGCGCCCCGATGTTTTTAGCCCTGAATTTTGCACGCCAGTTCTACTGATCCCTGCGCTAGGCAGGCAACCATCACCGTCAAAATCGAACACAGGTTCAGTACCATTGATAATGTAGGGGGCTGGTAGGGCTTCGTCTAATGCCGCAAAGTCATTGGCGTAAGCGTATTGTGTACACGCTGCAACAATTGCGAGGGACAATAAAGGGAGTTGTGTTGTTGTCATACTGCTTTCCTTAATAAATGCGGTTGTGCCGTTTTGCACAACCGCTATCGATTAGACTCTAAGGTTAAAGAAGAAGTATGACTTAAATGTATATTTAATGTTAAGTTTTTTGTTGGTTGTTTAGCTTTTTTTGAAAGTCAGATCTGACAATTTCAAGTGCAGCCATGACTTCTTCTGCAGGAAGATCATGCTCTTCTAACAACATAATAAGGTCGACGGCAAGTTTTACATGAGTTGGCGCTTGTTCTAGAGGGGTACTCATACTTGAAATTGTTCCTTTTTAGCGATTTGTGCAATGGCAAAATCAATCGCACTTTCTACCGCTTGTTCCATTTTTACACGCTCGGGCTGAGGCAGGTAAAACTCCATGTCGACATCGTAGCGAATATAACGCGATGGAAGTTGGTTCAATACAGTACAACAAAAGTCGGCCATTACGTCTTCATCATAGATTTTATCTAACTTACGACGGACGATATGTTCGACTACCAGCTTTTCATAATAATTATGAATATCATCATGTAACTTCATACAGCCTCCTGCACATTCCTTTTAAGTTTATATCATAATAGCGGGGTTATCGAACAAAGCCAAAAAGGTTTGTTGATGTATATCTACAAGACGATCAACGTCGCGCTGGTAGCCCCCACCAAGAGCAAAAGCTAACGGAATATTGAGGTGATGAGCATACTCAAAAACAATCGAATCCCGAGCCCTAACACCTTGCTTTGAAACACTAAAGTGTCCTAGTTCATCGCCTTGATACACATCTGCGCCGGCGTTATAGAGGATGATGTCTGGCTGGTATAATCGAACCGCCAATTGTAAGGCTTCGCGGACGGTTGCCACATATTGCGCGTCCGGTGTATTCACAGGCAAGGCAAAGTCCAAATTGGATTGCGGTTTAACACGAGGAAAGTTACTTTCACAGTGGATGGAGCAGGTAATGATATCGTCTCTATCTGCAACGATCGTTGCAGTGCCATCGCCTTGATGCACGTCACAATCAAAGATAAGCGCTCGCTCCACCCGTTGATGTGCAATGAGCGTTGCTGCGATTACCGCCCAATCATTAAATATGCAAAAGCCACTACCAAAATCGCGATGTGCGTGATGATAGCCGCCGCTTAAGTTTGCTCCAAATCCATATTCGAGCGCATACTTTGCTGCCGCTAAACCGCCACCTAGAGAAATCAAAGTGCGTTCAACTAGTTGCTCACTCCAAGGAAAGCCCATTTTCTTAATTGCTTTTTCGCTCAACGTGCCGTTTAGAAAGCCATCAACGTAATTACTGTCGTGGCAAAGTTGCAGTGCATCAGCTGTGATTTTTTGCTCGGGTTCTTTGATAAATTTAGCAAATCTACTGGCGTTTATTCGTTGGTATAATTTTTTATACTTGCTGATAGGGAAGCGATGCTTTTCAGGCAGGCTCAACTCGCTATAAATAGGGTGGTAGTACAGCATTAACGGCTCTGACTTTTCTCAACTTCTTGAATTCTTTGCTCGGTGGCGGAAATGGCTTTTCTACAGCGGCCAAGGCGGGCATGAAGGGCTAATATTTCGGCATTGAGTTTGGCAGCTTGAGTGGGATCTGCTTTGTCCATCTGTAGTCTTCTGAGATCAATCATTTCTTGCAGTCGACGCTCAAATTCATGATTTTGTGACAGCTCCTGATATAACTCATGGGACGACTGCATAATCTTCTGCACTGCCTTCTTATACACTTTGGTTTTTTTTGGTGTATTCAGTTTGTTTTCTTTCGCCCAGACCGGGGTTGATTTTAACACCTTCAACACGGCTTCCATTTGTGAACCTATCCGTTCGATGGCAAATGTAAAGGCGTGGCGCTGTTCACTTGGCGGCAGGTGGGACATTGCTTCTGCTATTTCTTCAACATAGTCGCTGAGCTTTAAGCTTTTAGTTCGAAATACACGGGCATCAAATAAGCTGGGCTGTGCCTGCATATAACGATTCTTATCAAACCATTTCGCGGAGTCAAATTGTGCTGCTTGTTGCTTTAAGCGGCTGACTTGTTGCTCAAGCTTGATAAGTCCTGTACTCACGAGAAATAAGCCTCAAAAATGAGCTTGCCAGCAAGTACAATAACCACAGTGTTAAAGAGTGGTTTGATTAGTTTGTTGCCAAACTTAATCGCAGAATGCGCACCAAGCCAAGCTCCAAACATTAAAAAGGCGCCCATGGTGATACCTAGCATAAAGTTAACATGACCCAAGGCTACAAAGGTGATAAGCGAAATAAAGTTGGAAACAAAGTTCATTGAACGAGCAAGACCACAGTTTAAAAGTAAGCTCATCTTATAGAGCATACTGTTAGACGCAGTCCAAAACGTGCCAGTACCAGGTCCTGCCATACCATCAAAAAATCCCAACGATAAACCTTGCGCCCATTGCTTGATTTTGAGTGCTCGATTCGCTTCAGGCAAAGTATGGGAATCTGTTGGGCTTAGTCTACCGACTAAGCTATAAATTGCGACAGCGATGATAATAACGGGGATAAGTTTATTTAAAAACTCGATACTTAAAAAGTCGACAAGTAATGTGCCCAATACGGCACCTATCGCAGTGGCAATAATAGAGCCAATCCAAAAGCTAGGTTTGAATAACTGCTTTTTGTAGTAAGTAAAGCTCGCGGTTAAGGAGCCAAAACTCGCGGCAAGCTTATTGGTACCTAAGGTTAAATGCGGAGGAAGGCCAGCAGTAAGCAAGGCAGGTACGGTTAGCAGCCCACCACCACCTGCAATTGCATCAATAAATCCAGCAGCCAGTGCGACTAAGCAAAGTAACCCCCAAGTAGTGGGATCTAAAGCGAGTTCAAACATTATTAATCAATTTGCCTTTTGTATGGTGGCAGAGTATCAAGCATGGCTTTGCCATAACGTTTTGTAACTAAACGTCTATCTAAGATGGTGATACGGCCGGAGTCTGATTCTTTACGCAGCAGTCTACCACAGCTTTGTACTAATTTCTTTGCAGCATCGGGTACAGTGATAGATAAAAATGGATTCCCCCCTTTACTTTGCACAAATTCCGCTTGAGCCTCTTCAATAGGAGAGGTTGGCACGGCGAAAGGGATCTTAGTCACCACTAGGTTCTCTAGGTATTTTCCGGGTAAATCTAGCCCCTCGGATAAGCTTTGTGTACCAAATAAGATACTGCCGCGACCTAAGTCGATATTTGCTTTGTGACGAGTGAGTAAGGCATCACGGGAAAGCTCACCCTGCACCAAAATATTGAGATTTTTACCTCTTAATTTTTCTACTACATGGTTCATTTGCCAATAAGAAGCAAACAGTACAAGGTTAGCCTTACTGGTGTCTAAGTAGGTTGGCAGGGCATCCGCTAAATAATCGCTAAAGGCTTTGTCCGTTGGATCTGTTTGGGTTTTTGGCAAATGCAATGTTGCTTGATTGGGATAATCAAACGGAGAATCAGCCTTGATATATTTAACACCAGGCTCTTTTGCCAACCCACTTTCGTGGGCGAAATGATCGAATGTGCCCAAAGCACTGAGGGTTGCGGAGCAGAGCACCGCGCCTGCACACTCTCGCCAGAGGTTATCCTTCAAATAATAGCCGACTTCAATCGGACAATCGCAAAGTAAATGGTCGTGATGGTGTTTGTATTCTAAGCGCTTTATCCACCTTGCATGTGGCACGCTGTCGCCTTTTCGAGCATAGCTAAACCAGAGTTTGTTGAGTTGTTCAAGTCGGTTGATATATTGACCGCTTTCAACCAATAACGGGTCGGCTAAAAATGCTTGCACATCGCCGTCTGAAACATCGCCCGACAGAGCATCATGCATCTTGGTAAGACAACGCAATGCATCTTGCGTGGCATCTGCGATGTCTTTTGCTTTTACGGTGAGCGCTTCAGGTACTTCGCCATGACTAAAGCGGTAGGTATCGTCATCGTTATAGGTAAAGTCGCTCTGATCGAGTATATCTCTTACCGCTCTGAGATATTTCGCCGCGTCATTGGCTGCATCGTTCAGTTTGAAATTCTGCCCAATGGCTTTTTGCGAAACCACGGTGTTTGCCATCTTTCCGCTAAACTTAAGTAGCTTTTCAAGCCACTCGATAGTGCCTTTAATCGTTGCCGCTGCAGAAGAAAAATCTCTTGTAATATGAGGCAGGTGGTGCGCTTCATCAATTACGTAAAATGTTTCTTCTGGTTCCGGTAATATCGTCCCGCCACCTAGTTCTAAGTCGGCCAGTAACAAAGCGTGATTAATCACTAACACATCCATTTGTGCAATCTTTTGTCGAGCTAAATGAAAAGGGCATAAGTGATGAGATTTTAATTGCCGTTGGCAGGCGTGTTTATCACAAGCGATAACATTCCAAACTTTATCTGGAATTGTGTCTTCCCAGCTATCCCTGTCACCTTGCCAGCGCTTTTCTTGGTAAGCAAGTGCTAACTCTCTCAAGCACTTTTGCTCCATTTGAGAAAGCGGGCTGCTGGTTGTCGGCATCATCGACATTTGCATCTCATCATCGCTGACGGCAGCCATCAGTTTTTGTACGCAGATGTAGCGTTGACGGCCTTTTACAAGGTCAAATTTAAAGTCTATACCTGAATGTTCTTTTAAAAATGGCAACTCTTTGTTGATCAGTTGTTCTTGTAAAGCGACGGTTGCAGTTGAAATGACGAGTTTCTTTTTACTTGAGAGTGCGACAGGAAGCGCGCCGAGTAGATAGGCTAAAGATTTTCCAGTACCCGTTCCTGCTTCAATCACGCAAATACGTTGAGTGCGGTGATAATCACCAGAGAGTGTTTTTGCTATTTCGGCGACCAGATAATTTTGACTCGGACGAGGACGAAAGCCATCTAAAGCGGAGGCGACATTTTGATGTGCTTGGCGGATGGTTTTTTTTAGTTTGTCTGAGAGCATAATCTATTTAGCCTAGAGTTCTGATATGAAGCAAGCCTATCACTTGAGTCTCGATTTTTAGTTAATCACTGCGTTAATGGATAGGTTTTATTCTGTTTGTGACTTTATGTTCAATAAACAGGTGGATATAATTACAGTGATTCGTCTATTTTAGGGTGGTATTGTAGTTGGCACAAGCGATATATCAGGGCTTTGTTTTATCGAGACAGCAGATGCAGGTAAATGGCCAACTGCGCTTGTGCTATTGGCTCAAATCGCAACATCAGTTACTCAAGGTGTGGGTAGAGGATGAGCAGCCACTTTTTTTCATTAAACAAGATAAAAAAACGGAAGTAGAGCTGTTGCTAAATCGCGCTCAGTTGCAGTTTAGTATCTCGCCAAGTCAATTAAAGCACTTCGATCAAGCCCCTGTTTGCGTTGTGAAATTTCGCACCTTGAATCACTTCTATGAGGCAAAACAGCTACTTGAAAATAAAGCCGCATTATATGAAGAAGATATTCGCCATTCCGACCGCTATTTAATGGAGCGCTTTATTCGCGGAGCCGCTTGGGTCAAAGGTAAAGCCACGCAAAAGCCGGGCTATATCGAAATTACTCAGGCGCAATTTAAGGCTTGCGATGATTATAGACCACATCTTGAAATGCTTTCTATCGATATAGAATGTAACGGCGAGGGGGTCTTATTTTCGGTAGGCCTAGCGACCGATACAAAAAAGCTGGTGATCATGATAGGTGAGGCGCAGCACGCTGCCGTCAATGTCGTTTGGGTTGAAGATGAAATTGCGTTATTAGAAGAGCTGGTCAAGCAAGTGAATCGTTTAGACCCAGATGTGTTAATCGGGTGGAACGTGATTGAATTCGATGCCGCAATACTTGTGGAACGCGCGCAGGCTAACGGCGTCGAACTTGCGATAGGGCGAGATGGCGGAGCGATGTCAACCTTCAAAGGTAACTATACCCGGGTGTTTATTCCGGGGCGAGTGATGCTAGATGGCATTGATATGATGAAAAATGCGACCTATCACTTTGAAACATTTAAACTGAGCTTTGTGGCTGAGAAGATTTTGGGTGCTACCAAGCTTATCGCACAGGACGACAGGCTTGAGGAAATCATCAGGCAGTTTCATCATGATAAACCGGCGCTCGCAGCGTATAACTTACAAGATTGTCAGTTGGTGCTCGACATTTTTAGCAAACTTAACTTACTTGAATTTGCCCTCGCTCGAACTCAGTTGACGGGACTGGAACTCGAGAAAATGGGCGGCTCAGTCGCTGCGTTTACCAACTTGTATTTACCATTACTGCACCGTAGCGGTTACATTGCACCAAATCTATCTGAGCATGGCATTAACTTTGACAGTCCCGGCGGTTATGTCATGGACTCAAAGCCGGGCCTCTACCAAAATATTTTGGTACTCGATTTCAAAAGTCTTTACCCCTCAATTATCCGCACTTTTTGCATTGACCCTATGGGGTTAATAGAAGGATTACAACATCCTGAACGTGCCATAGATGGCTTTAATAAAGGTAAATTTAGCCGCACGGAACATCACTTACCGGGTTTAGTCGCAGCGCTTTCCAGCGCACGTGAACAAGCTAAATTAGACAAAGACATGATGCTCTCACAGGCGATTAAAATCATCATGAATAGCTTGTATGGTGTACTTGGATCTAAGGGGTGTCGGTTTTACGATCCTCGTCTTGCGAGTTCAATAACGATGCGCGGTCATCAGATTATGCAACAAACGCGAACCTGGATTGAACAGCTTGGATATGAAGTGATCTACGGCGATACCGACTCAACTTTTGTCTGTTTACCCGAGTCTTTGCGTAGCGAAGCGTGCCAAGCAATAGGTAAGCAGCTAATGGCTGAAATTAACGAGCGCTGGCGCGCACTGCTGATGGAAAGCTTTGGCCTCCACAGTCATTTAGAAATAGAGTTTGAAACACATTATAGCCCTTTCTTTATGCCCACCATTCGTGGCCAAGAAGTCGGCTCTAAAAAGCGATATGTTGGGCAGATCACCGAACTTGGCAAGCAAAAGCTGGTTTTTAAAGGCATGGAGACCGTACGTAGTGATTGGACGGAAATTGCAAAGGAATATCAACAAGCAATTATTCGCGCGCTGTTTGACGGGCTCGACACCGTTGAGATCACTCATCAATACATAAATGAGATTTTCGCTGGAAAAGTAGACGAAAAACTCATTTATAAAAAGAAGCTTGGTAAGTCTGTTGAACTATATACAAAAAATATCCCTCCCCAAGTAAAAGCGGCGAAACAGGCTATCGAAGATGGATTGCTGCAAACCGCCAAAAAGGGGGCACAAATACCGTATTATTTAAGTACCGATGGACCTAAGTTCGCACAGCAAGGCAAGCTCATAGATATTGATTATTATCAATACGTTGAAAAGCAAATTCTGCCTATATATCAGATGCTTCCCAATGCTTCTAAGCTATCAATTCGTTCAGATGGGCAGCAAAGTTTCGATTTGCTTTAATCGAGTTCGTACAATCAAACTGCCAGCGTCTTCCAGTTTTAAAATTAATTAGTCAGTTAAATACACTAAAATAAAGTTCCTTTTTTGTTAACTTAAAAACCACTCTTTTGCTTGTTTTTTGTTCTATTGTTTTGTTTTTGAGGATTTATCGGTTTTAATTTTAACCAAAATTATGTTTTATTCTTTTAATTCAGTTGGTTGTAATAGGTTTTTTTGTGCCTTAAATTGGTAATTGCAAAAAACAGTATAATTAACCTTGATCATTGGTCTGGTGTTTGTTTAATATCTTGCCCCTAATGTTGCTATTTTAGAAATTAACAAGGCGACAAAATAATAATTAATACAAGCTGTTTACAATAAAATAATCCAGGGTGATTCACATGCTAAACAATAAGTTAACTAAGGCGGTTCGCTTAGCGATCGCGTTTGGTGGCGCTAGCGCTGCCGTGTTTGCAACCAATGCAGTTGCTGAAGAAGAAGGCGCGAAAAGCGTTGAGCGCATTGAAGTTACAGGTTCTCGCTTAAAGCGCACCGACCTTGAATCTACTGCTCCAATCACTGTTATCGGCGGCGAAGCGCTTGGCGATATGGGTATCAGCAACGTTGGTGAGTTTGTTCAATCAAACCCAGTTATGTCTGGATCACCAGCAACAACAACGCGTAACAACGGCGGTAGTGGTGGCGTTTTTGTAGAACTACGTGGTCTAGGTTCAGAGCGTACGCTAGTACTTATCAACGGTCGTAAGCCTGTAAGTTCAGACTTCCAGAATATTCCTGCTGCAATGATTGACCGTATCGAAATTCTAAAAGATGGTGCTTCGGTTGCGTATGGTTCGTCAGCAATGGCTGGTGTTGTAAACATCATCACTAAAAAAGAACTTACAGGTGTTGAAGTTAAAGCAACAACGTCTTGGTACGACATGTTTAGCGGTGGTAAAGAGCAAAGCTTCCAACTAGTTGGTGGTAAAGAGTTCGATGCAGGCCATATCACAGTAGGTTTCGATTATACCAAGCAGGATCCAATCTATCAGGGTGATGTGAAAGACGTTAACTTCTTCCAGTATCCTTGGCAGGTGCTTTCAGAAGAAGGTGCTAAGAGTTTTTACGAGAACGGTTTAATTCCAGATGGTGACAATGCGAACGTATTCATTTTAGGTTCGGGTTCTACTCCTTGTGGTAATTTCTATGTTGAAGGTAAAGGTAACTTTACTAACGATAAATGCCCAAGTGGTGGCGACGGTAAGCCTTCTCTAAGTGACATGCGCCCATTTGTCGGCGGTGGTGAAGTAAACGATACTTACAACTACAACCCAGTAAACTTAATGCAAACACCTTTTGAAGTGATTAACTTCTTTGTTGATACTTCATTTGAGTTAAACGATGACCTTGTCGTATATACAGAAACACGCATCAATAAGCGTACTTCAAAACAGGAACTTGCGGCTGTACCTTTCGACACAGCCTATGATCCAGGTTATGTAGTTACACTTTCAAATGGTTCGACGGCTAACGGTGTATCAGCTGATAACTACTACAACCCATTCGGTGAAGATGTTTATCGCTCTCGTCGTCGTATGCTTGAAGGTGGTCGTTACTTCGAACAAGATTATGTACGTTTCCAACAAGTTGCAGGTCTAAAGGGCGCAATTAACGACAACTGGCAGTTCGATGCTTACTACAACTATGGTGCAAATAGCCTTCAAGATACTGACTTTGGTCAGCTTTACGGCCCACACCTAGCAAAAGCTTTAGGTCCATCATTCAAAGATGACGCTGGCAATGTGGTATGTGGTACGCCTGACGCACCTATTTCTGACTGTGTATCGCTAAATGTATTTGGTGGCCCAGGTACTGTGACTCAAGAGATGCTTGATTACATTACAGCACCACTAGGCGATCACTACAATGATTCATTCCACCAAGTTCGTGTAGACGTATTTGGTGAGCTATTTGAAGTTCCAGCAGGGTATGTTTCAAGTGCATTTGGCCTTGAGTATTACACCACTGAGTTTGAACAAGTAAATGATTCTGGTAAGTTCTTTGATTCAGTGACTGGTAACACCAGCAAGCCACTAACAGGTCTATCTAAGAACTACACAGCTGCGTCGGCAGAGTTCTTAATCCCATTAGTACGTGATTTAGGTGTTGAATCTGCAGATTTGACGCTAGGTGCACGCTATGACGACTTTAGCACAACTGGTTCAAACTTCTCTTGGATGGCTAAAATTGAGTCAAATATTTTTGATGGCTTAAAGTTCCGTGCAAACTATTCAGAAGTATATCGTGAACCAACACTAAGCGATTTGTATTCGCCAGAGCTTGATTCATTTGAAAGCGCTTCAGATCCGTGTTCTGCGGCAAACATTGGTGGTTTATCTGCAGCAGGTCAGGCTAAATGTCTTGAAATGGGTGCTCCAGCTGGCGGCCACAACAGTGCTGATGCGCAAGTTCGTACACGTTTAGGCGGCAACACAGGTGTTCAATCTGAAGAAGGTGAAACATTCACTATTGGTTTTGTGTGGGCTCCTGACTTTGTTGAAAACTTAGGTATTACTATTGATTACTGGGATATCAACATTGACGGTAAAATTGGTTCTCTAGCAACTGATGATATTCTGCAGGGTTGTTATGCCGGCCTTATCGAAGATATGTGTGCAAAAATCTCACGTGGCTTTGATGGCTCGGTTGATCGTGTAGACAGCCGTACAACAAACTTACAAAGCATGACTGCTCGTGGTATCGACCTTGATGTGAACTATTCATTTGACACAGACTTCGGTGCATTTGTAGCTAGCGTATCATGGACACATTTCTTAGAGCGTGGCGAAGAAAACTTTGATGGTGAAACAGGTACATTTATCGTTGAAGATCTAGTTGGTAGATTTGAAGATGATACGTCTTACTTTGAAGACAAAATCTTATTCAATCTACGTTATGACCTAGACAACCTACGTGTTGTGTGGGCTGCAAATTACCAGTCTGGTCTTGAGTACGGTGATCTAACTTACATTAAGCGTGATAACTATGATTCATTGGTAGGTTTAGTTGCTAAAGTTGATTCATATGTGTACCACGATTTAACAGCACAATACTCATTTGATACAAACACAACGGTGCAAGCAGGTATTCGCAACCTAACAGACGAACTACCTCCTTATATCGAAACAGCGTTCAACGCGAACACTGACGAAAGTAACTTCAAGCTATTCGGACGCCAGTTCTTCTTAGGTGTAACTCAGAAGTTCTAACCGAAATTTAGCAAATTTGACCCAAATCGGCCTCTGTTGAGGTCGATTTTTTAATTTTCCATTCTAGCTAGCTTCTTCTTGTAGTAAACCCGCCCAATTTATAACAAATTCTTCGATGAGTGTTTATTTTATTGTAGATATGAGTTGTCTATGTTTATCGAATGTTATTCATTGCCATGTGTAAATGTAGTGTTTGTACCTTTATTGTTGCGTGAAGTGTGATTTTTTGCGATGAATTACAAAAGTGATAAAAAAAGTGAACTTATTTTTAATTTTATAACGTCATGAAAAACAAAAGAAAAAAACTATTTTAATGTTAAAATAAAGCGTTTTTTGGTTTGTTTTATGAAATGATTGTTGACCCTATGTTGGTACTAAAAGTAGTATAGCTCTCGACACGATAACTCAAGCGATTTTAGGTACTAGATTTAAGCTCTTTTAATCTGTTGTTTTTATTGAGTTTTTGTTCATTAAAATAAAAATCAGGGATCATCAATCATGTTGAATAATAAAATAAGTAAGGCTGTTCGTTTAGCTATTGCCTTCGGCGCAGCATCGACTGCTGTGTTAGCGAGTACAGCTGTTTCAGCTGAAGAAAACACTGAAGAAGTAGAACGTATTCAAATTACAGGTTCAAAAATTAAGCGTATCGCTGCTACTGCGCCAACGCCTGTCGTTGTTATTGGTCGTGTTGAGCTTGAAAATGCAGGTGTCAGCAACGTCAATGATTTCCTATCTGAAATGCCAGCTGCAGAAGTTGGTCTAAGTCCTGAAAACTCTAATAACTATATCTATGCCAACGGTCTAAATACAACCGACCTGCGTGGTTTAGGTTCTAGCCGTACTCTTGTTCTAGTGAACGGTCGTCGCTTTATCGGTGGTTCTGCAGGTGATAACACTGTAGATTTGAACAACATTGCGACTTCAATGATCGAGCGTATTGAAATTTCAACTGGTGGTGCATCTGCAGTTTACGGTGCTGATGCCGTCGCTGGTGTAGTGAATATTATCACGCGTAAATCATTCGATGGTATTGAAATTGATGCTGCAACGACTCGTCCATTTGAAGGTGGAGGCGAACAAACGTTTGGCTCTCTTGTTTTTGGTAAAGAGTTTGATGGCGGCGGGTTCATCTTTAACTATGACTTTGCTGATCAAAAGCAAATGGCGAAAAAAGATAAATCATGGTGGTATGATAACCCGGTCTCTCTTGTACCTAACCCGAATAACAAAAACGGTGATGACGGCGTTCCTTCCGAAATTAAATATGAAGGCAGAAAGCATTTCGGTCTTTATGATGAGTCGAGTGAGTTTGTTTTAGGCGGCAAGCGCTGGACATTCGATGAAAATAAAAATCTACGAGAGTTCGATGTTGGTAGTGGTTATCTACCGAGCGACCCGGATGCAGGCACTTATCGCTATTACCCAGGTGAATATAAAGATGGTATTGAAGAAGGTCTTGATGAATTCTTCCGTACGCCTTTAACGCGTCATACATTTAACCTTGCTGGTAACTACGAGATAAACGAAAATCACAAGTTGACCTTCGATACTATCTATTCTATCAGCGAAGCTTTCGGCCAGGGCTCACCTGTATTTTGGCGTACAGGCGATATTGTTATTCGCAAAGATAACGCTTTTATCAAGGACGATTTACGTCAGCTGATGGAAGAAAATAATGCAGAAACAATTTCTTTACGCCGTTTAGGTGATGATTTCGGTTCAAGAAAATACAACCAAGATCGTACTACTTTCCGAACGTCAATTGGGCTTGATGGTTACATCGATGATAATTGGTCGTACTCTACATACTTCCAGCACAGCCGCTTACAGCAAGATACGTCTTGGCACGGCGAAGTATTAAAGAATAATTTCCAAAATGCACTTGACGCAGTTGAGCGCAATGGTGAAATTGTTTGTGCGCAACGTGATGATGACGGTAATGTTGTTGGATCGATTTTTGGTTGTTCACCAATCAATGTATTAGGTGCGCCAGGTCACTCACAAGAGACTATTGATTACATCTCTACAGTAGCGACTGCGGAACATGGTGCTACCCAAACAAGCTTTGGAGCCACAATTACAGGTGATGTTTATGAACTACCAGCAGGTCCAATTGGTACTGCATTCAGTTTCGAATGGCGTAGAGATTCTGCATACGAAACGCCGGGAACCGGTATCCGTAAAGATCTAGTGTTTGGTAACTCAGGTTTAGCATATTCTGGTGCAGTGAATGTGAAAGAATACGCAACAGAAGTCATTATTCCGCTAATTGCCGATCATGAATGGGCACAAGAATTAAATCTTGAGCTTGCGTATCGTTACATGGATTATTCATCAACAGGTGGTGATTCTGCGTATAAAGTAGGTCTGACTTATCAGCTTAATGATGACATTCGTTTCCGTGCAACTAAAGCAGAGTCGGTACGTGCACCAAACGTTAATGAGTTGTATTCAGCTGCTGGAACCCAGTACTGGTCACGTGGACGCTTTGATCAATGTGCTGCGGACGAAATTGCGAAAACAGATGACAAGTATCGTGATAATGTAGTCAAAAACTGTGCGGCGGCAGGTATTCCAGCTGGATGGATGCCATCTCAACAGTGGTTAGATAGCGGTAGTATTGAAGGTAAACTTGGCGGTAACAACCAGCTGGACAACGAAGTTTCAAGCGATGTTGTGTTTGGCTTTGTGTATACACCAACTTCTATTGAAGGTTTTGATATCACTGTAGATTACTGGAGCTTTGAGATTGAAAATGCAATCGAAGACTATGACTATGGCGAGTTACAAAGAAACTGCTACCGTGCTGATAGTCTAGACAACCCATTCTGTGGTTTTATTACTCGTGGTGCAAACAACGAAGTTACTAGCTTCTTCCAAACTTCTCTGAACGCAGCTGAAGAGAAGAAGAGCGGTGTTGATATCGAGTCTGTATACGACTTTGAAACTAGTATTGGTGAGTTCGGTGTTAAGCTGACTGCAACTTATGTTGAAAATTACGAAATTAACCAAACAGGTAACCCTATTGACCTGCTAGTTAAAACGGGTGAGCAAGATCACATGAGATGGCGTGGTCGCTTGAATACTAGCTATGAGTACGGAGATTTCAGAGCTGTATTAGTTGCAAACTATCGTCACAGTGCTGTAAACGAGCGTAATGGTTGGACTATCGAGCAACATAACTATAACGATATTCCTTCTTATACAACGTTCGATTTATCAATGAACTACCGAGTACTTGAAAACGTAGATCTGCGTTTCGGTATTCAAAATATGTTCGACAGAACACCACCTAGACATCCTCTAGCGTTTGAAGACACTAGCTGGTACGATCCAATCGGTCGTCGCGCTACTGTTGGTGTGAACATCAAGCTATAATTTTTATAGTGATAAAAAGCCGCTCATTGAGCGGCTTTTTTGTTTTTGAAAACTTTCCAGTCCAAAAATAGATAATTTAATTAATTGAGTTGGTTTAATGCGCTATTGGATAAAGATCTACCTGTGCTTAACTATATAAGTTATTCGTCATCCAAAAGTCATGTATGCTAACTTATATCGACGACCTTACTGGCTTTACGATAGCGTATTTTGAAGCCACTCCAGGCTGGCAGTTCCCACCTTTTTGGTGCGTCTTTCCTTGTACCGTTGATATAAGTAAGTTCGATTCTTTTTCCTTTAAAATTATAACTTACTGCCATTGTCAGCGCTGGAATCGACCATGTTAGCGGAAACTTTTCAACAAATGGTGTTAATTCCCACGCTTCAACTTCATTGAAGAACAAATCTTGTTCGCTGATTAGTTCTATATCGTCATAGCTTTCTATACCAAGTGCCGTTAGCTTGTCACTTAAAAATGAGTTTAGTGTGGGCACAAGTTCATCGCGTTCATGAAATTGGTAGAACAATGCAGTCTGCTCAATATTGGCTTCTATCTGCTTGGCCAAACCTGAAAACAGCGTATTATTTTGGATAAGAAATACTAAGGCAGAAACAATGTCTCTGGGGTTATCAAGGCACTTAGCTTTTTGGCCTAAAACCTCGTCACCGTAATGTGTAATAAACTCACCCCAAAGCTCACCATTATCAATATAAGCTGAGCACAGTGTTTGACTGCCAAGGCCCATTTCAAGTAATTGCTTTTTCGTTAGTAGCGCATTACACATCGCGAGTGTCTTAGCTTGCTTGGTACCTTTACCTGCGAGTGAAAAAGTATCTAATACCAGTAGTGCTTCTGCCTGTTCCGGTACGCGAGTATGGTTTGAAGGCATGACTTCAGCGAAGCCATTATTAAAACCATTACGACGGTTTTGCTTATTGATATAAACCCAATGTGGCATTAGCTTAGCTAACTCAATGACAAGTTTGTCATGGTCAAAACTGGCTGCCTTATCCAAAGGCGGTAGTGCAAATGCTTCACGCAATTGGGTGCTAAATTGCTGTGCTTCTGTGAGCGCCTCAGGCGTAACATCAATTAATTCTTCAGTTTGCCCTCTCACCACCGCGATAGCGATTTCTATATCTGAGCCTCGAGTAAATCGGCTATTTAATCTTGTTAAGCGCTCTACATCATTAGGTAGCTGGTAAACTCTGGCTGGTACAGATAGAAGCGAAATAAGGTCAATAGCCGCTTGGCGTAGCGTGTTTGAAACCAATTTATGGATCACATAACCAAACTCAAAATCGACGGGTAGTGGGTAAAGCAGCTTGCCAAGCGGAGTTGCTATATATTGTTCATTAATGGCTTCTAATGTAATTAGCTGTTGTTTAGCTCTATTTAGTGAGCTTTCAGGAAGTGGGTCGATAAAATCAATAGACGAGACGCCTGTCGTTGCGCAGCCCGCCGCAAGTACAAGCTCTGCCAATGATTCTCTTTGGATCTCAGGCGGGGTGCTGTCTATCAAAGGTGCATATTGGCCATATAACCGGATACATAGTCCCGGTTGCGTACGTCCTGCGCGTCCTAGACGTTGCTTTGCCGAATCTCTTGCAATCGCATCTAAGCCTAATACGGTTTTTCCAAGGCGTAAATGAGTACGACGCTCAAGCCCTGAGTCAATCACGCAAGTGACATTGGGAATAGTGAGCGAGGTTTCGGCAACATTGGTTGCGAGGATAATTCGGCGTGTACTTTGTGCGGTTAATGCAATGCGCTGAGCTTCTGGGCAGCAGCCACTATATAAACCAACGGTAGTCGCTGGCAGCGCTTTCACTTTAGCTAAGCTTGCTTGGATCTCGGCCTTACCAGGTAAAAAGACTAAAATATCGCCTTGGCAATGTTCCAATGCGTATTGGCAAGCTACAAAAACTCGAGTATCGAGTTGCTCTTTTTGGGGCATAGTTCTTGGGTCAGGGGCGTGAAAACACTCCTCAACGGGGTAAATGAATCCTTCTGACTCTAAGATAGGGGCGTCTAAGTAAGAGGCTAATTTTTGGCTGTTTAACGTGGCCGAGGTAACAATGAGTTTGTGTGATCGAGCTTGCTTTAAGAGCGCTAAGAATAAGTCCATGTCCCAGCGTCTTTCATGAAACTCATCCAATATAACGACGCTGAATTCTGCAAGTTTGCTCTCAAAAAACCACCTTAATGCGACACCAGGCGTTGCATAAACTACCTGAGTGTCTGGTGAAAACCTCCCTTCAAACCGAATAGCAAAGCCCACCTTATCACCAAGCGGTGAGCCACTTTGAGCCGCGACATATTCAGCTAAAGAGGTACAAGCAATACGCCGAGGCTCAATGACTAATACTCTGCCATGTTGTGAGGCCCAAAGCGGAAGTTGGGTTGATTTGCCAGAACCTGTTGTCGCACATACAACAATCGCATTTTGTTCGCTTAGTGTTTGCGTAAACTGAGGCTGTAAAGATTCAATGGGTAAAGACATAGTAGTTCATTTGCATTTTTCCGTCATAGTAACAAAGTTTGCTTGAAAAAGTCGGAGTCAGTACCAATTAATATTTGATGGATTATTCAACCTGAACTTGGAATAAGAAGTTAGGGAACTGATTTAAAATACGCCTTCTAACATTATTCAACTCTAGCCAGATGTTCTTTCTTAATACAAGGCAAATTTGTGCGTCAATAGCTAGCCTATTGCAAACAAATTTAACGCAGTAGTAAGGGATAACAACTGCTAGAGAACAAGTTATTATTCCTAGTTCAGGTTATTTTATAAAGGCCAACAGCCATGATAGAAATAGTGCTTATTATCGGCCTTATTCTATTTGTTTCTCTGTATTGGAACTGGGAAAAAATTCAAAGACTGCAGTGGCAAAGGAAATACCAAGATCAAACGCTGAGCGCCTCAGATAAGCAAGTATTGCTAAAATACATGCCTATCTATCGTAAGATGACAGATGCTGACCGCGCACAGCTGGAAAAACATATTGTCTGGTTTCTTGGCGAGAAACGGGTGTTGGGTAGAGATGGGTTAACGGTATCACGACCTATGACCCTAATTATTGCCGCAGATGCCTGTTTACTGGTTCTTAAGCAAGCTTGGCCGTTATATCCCAACGTCAAAGAAATATTACTCTATCCCAGTAGCTATTACGCGCCACAAACCTCTAGAGATGGTGCAGGTTTGGTTAGTTTTCACCAAACAGTTCGTCAAGGAGAGTCTTGGCCTGGAGGTACTTTAGTGCTGAGTTGGCACGATGTACTTGAGGGAAATCGATTGCCTGAGGATGGCCACAACTTGGTGTTTCATGAGTTTGCCCATCAACTTGACCAACAAACTGGTGCGACGAATGGAACGCCTGCGTTACCTGTAGGAATGAGTTACCAAGACTGGGGGAGGGTGCTATCAAAGGCTTACCAGCACTTAAAAATGCAGCTGTCTTACAATATGCCCCATGCTATTCATTCATACGGCGCAACAAACGAAGCGGAGTTTTTCGCCGTGGTAACAGAAACCTTTATTGAAAAGCCCCATGAACTAAAACAGGAAAACCCAGAACTATATAATTTGTTAAAAGACTACTATCAGTTTGAACCAAGAGATTGGCAACGACAGTAGAGGATTATTGATGCTAGCTAAAATAAAAAACCGCTCAGTTGAGCGGTTTTTTCTTAAGAGCGTCGATTAAGAAAAGCTAATTTCTTTTCTTTCGCGTTTTTCTCTTCTTTGACCTTCAGGACGGCGTTTATCGCCACCGCCACTACGTGGGTCTTTAAAGCTACGCTTACGATCTCTTTGCTCTTCACCTCTGCCCTGACCTTGGTCGGCAGGGTGAGTGCTCTTAGTCATGTTCATAGGGCGTTGACAGATGTGAACGCTCTTGAAGTGGCTAAGTACATCACTTGGCATATTCTGTGGCAATTGAACCGTGCTGTGTTCATTGAACAGACGGATTTCACCGATGAACTTGCTTGAGATATCCGCTTCGTTTGCGATAGCACCAACGATGTTCTTAACTTGAACACCATGATCACGACCCACTTCGATACGGTAAGTATCCATTGGACCTGATGCACGGTCACGGCTACGAGATTTGCGTTCACCACGCTCGCCACGTTCACCACGGCTACCATCTCTGTCACGACGCTCGCCACGACGGTCGTCACGTTCTCTACGCTCACGCTGTTGAATTTGAATATCTTCAACTTTCAGCGGCGTTTGCTGCTGTGCAAGACACAATAGCGCTGCTGCTAAGTCTTCTTGGCTCAGCTCTAGCTTTTGTGCAAGGCCTGATGCCACTTTTGAGAAGAACTCAATGTCTTTGTGCTCAAGCGCTGTAGAGATCTTAGTCTCTAATGCACCAATACGCTTTTCTTCAACGACTTTCGCACTTGGTAATTCAACCTGTGCAATATCAGAGCGCGTATGGCGCATGATGTTTTTAAGTAAATAACGCTCGTTGTTCTTAACGAACAAGATTGCTTTACCTTGACGACCTGCACGGCCGGTACGACCGATACGGTGAACATAAGCTTCACAGTCTTGTGGGATATCGTAGTTAACAACAAGGCTTAGACGCTCTACGTCAAGACCACGTGCCGCAACGTCAGTTGCGATAACGATATCTAGTAAGCCGCTCTTTAGACGGTCCACTGTGCGCTCACGCGCCTGCTGGTTCATGTCGCCGTTGAGCGGTGCAGCTGAGAAGCCTTCACGCTCTAGTAGCTCTGCAAGCTGAACAGTGTCATTACGTGTACGTACGAACACGATAGCACCGTCGTAATCTTCCGCTTCTAAGAAACGTACGATAGCTTTGTTTTTGTGTGCGGTTGCACGCCAGTAAACTTGCTCGATCGTAGATACTGTAGAGTTACGCGGAGTGATTTTAACTTGTTCAGCGTTATCTAAATATTTATTACAGATTGATTGGATCTGCTTTGGCATAGTCGCAGAGAACAAACAAGTTTGCTTCTCTTCCGGTGTTTTCTCCATGATGCTTTCAACATCATCGATAAAGCCCATGCGTAGCATTTCATCTGCTTCATCAAGTACAAGTGCGTTTAGACCAGAAAGGTCAATCGTCTTGCGGTTGATGTGGTCAATCAAACGACCTGGTGTTGCCACAATAATTTGGGCACCACGGCGTAGAGCACTTAGCTGAATGCCGTAGCTTTGACCACCATAAAGCGCTAGTACTTCAACGCCTTTAGTATATTTAGCATATTGCTGAAATGCTTCAGCAACTTGAATAGCTAGCTCACGCGTTGGCGTAAGCACAAGAATTTGCGGTTGTTTAACGGATGCGTCTACTTGGTTTAACAATGGCAGTGCAAATGCTGCCGTTTTACCTGTACCCGTCTGCGCTAGTCCCAGTACGTCTTTTCTTTCTAGCAATAACGGTATACATTGAGCTTGGATCTCAGAAGGTGTTTTATATCCCAGCTCTTCGACTGCTTTTAAGATTGCAGGAGAAAGGTCTAAAGATTCAAACGTAACTGGTTCTGACATTAATGCGCCTCAACTATTTTAAAGAGGCGCGCATTGTACAGGAAAGATAAAATAAAAGCTTGCATAAAATCACACTATTTTATATGTGCCTGATATTGGTTAAAATTTAATCTGTGTGATTTTGCTAATTTACTGGTAAAGGCCTAAATTTGCTTTTGCATAGGCTTCAAATTCAGTAAAGCCGCCAATGTGATCTTGGTCGATAAAAATCTGTGGTACGGTAGGGCAAGGTTTACCCGCTGACTTTTCAAGATCGGCTTTGCTTACGCCTTCCTTGATAATGTCAACATAGCGAAAATTGAAGTCATCGCGCTCTTGCGTTAAACGCTCAGCCACTTCTTTTGCACGAACACAAAACGGGCAACCTTCACGACCAAAAATAACAGTAAACATATTCTTTTTCTCCTTTAAACGGTTAGCTTCAGTATAGAGGATTAATCATGAAGGTAAATTGAATTAAAATGATGAGATTAATCCAAAAAAGCGATTAACTCCGATAGACGGTTTTGATCAAGTGAAAGCCGAACTTGGTTTTCACAGGACCGTGCACTTCAAATAACGGCTTTTTGAATACCACATCGTCAAAGGCCTTCACCATATCCCCTTTATTGAACTCACCAAGGTCGCCACCGCGCTTTTTTGAAGGACATAGGGAATGTTGTTTAGCCAATTTGCCAAAGTCAGCACCTTTGGCTAGTTTGGCTTTGATGTCTAAACACTCTTTTTCGGTTTTTACTAAAATATGATAGGCGCACGCTTTAGGCATGAAGGGACTCTCATTAACAAAATAAATGCGATCATGCAGAGCTTGTGCGCCTATGGCAAGTTAAAATGTTACGCTGAAACCAATAGAAGGACGCATTTCAAAGTCATCGCTTTCCTCTTCTATATATAAATCATTGATTGATTTGACTCTATCGTAGTCAAGGTCAACATAGGCTGTATTATCTTGGCCATATGCATTCATTAGCTCCAAAATTAGCTTGCCATCGAGACCAAATAATTCTGTTTTGCGTTCAAAACGAATATCTAGGCGGTGATAAGTGTCAAAACGCTCTGAGAATGGGTCGCCATACACAGGCAAGTAGCGGTTTGCAAATTCAGGGTTCTCTTTTACACCCACAATTGGGGTATAGGCTTGACCGCTGCGAGCGGTAAAGTTAAAGCCTCCAGACCACTTTTCGCCAAAGTCATAGTGAAACACGGCATTCAAAATAAAAGGGGTATCGGCATAATAGTCACGCTTAATACCGGTTAGCTCATCCTCACGCTCACTTTTTGCAAGGCTTACTGCAATCCAACCATACCAGTCATCGGTTTTGTTTTTGTTAACAATAAAATCAACACCGTAGGCTGTACCGGAAGTCCCATTGATGTAGTTTACTTGAGATAAGGGGGCGCTTTTTGGCAGGTCATCCATGGTTTTATAATAGGTCTCGACGGAATATGACCACTCATTTTTCAACTCTTGTTTAAAACCTAAGGTATAGTGAGTTGAACGCTGTGCTTCAAGTTCCGGGTTACCAACAACAGGTAAAATGTATTCAAGGTCTTGAATGCGGCTGTAAGTGCCAGCCTTAGCTGAGATCACTGTGTCATCGTTATAGAAGTAATTGAGCGCAAGGCGTGGATGGACAATCGTCTCATCACTGTAGTCATAATATTCACCCACTATTCCTAGTTCACTTTGCCAGTTTGGTGAAAATTGCCAAACGTGATTAACCCCAATAAAGGCAGAATCTGTTCCAGCACTCGATGTGCCCTTAATCCTTTCACCTTTATTTAGGTCACAGTCGGGGTCAAACTCGGTGCAAACATAATTAAAAGCATCGTAGCGGTAGGTAGATTTTTTGTCGTAGTAGCCGGCATCTGCAATGACACGTTGCTCTTTATTTAGCTTATAACTGGCTCGTACTTTATAACTGAGTTGTTCTTCTTCAAAATTTTCAAAGTAGCCATTAGATAAAGTCGCGCGTTGACCGTAGCGCATAGTGGCTTGGTGGTTGAGATAACCGACGCCAGCGCGAATATGTAAGTCTTTGGCGTAGTGATCCCACAACATGTTCTGACTATTGAATTTACGAATATAGCGAGCATCGCCCTGATATTCTGGAGTTTTAAGGGCAAGATCTGACGCACCTGAAAACCCAGCCGCAACCGAATCCTCCGCGCCATTGATATTTACCGTTAAGGTATTATTTGCATTGATATCCCACAGCCACTTGGCTTGATAGTCGTGATCATCCGGTGGATCGTTAATGGTGATCCCTGTTGGCTTGCCATCATCGTCCTCAAGTTCCTCGCCATCACTGAAAAACAGCGGTAAGGTACTTTTTCTTGCTGACACATAGAATGCAGAATTTTCAGTTGCTTTACCTTCAACAAAAATACCTGCGTTAAACATGGTTAAATCAAGTGTGGTGGCAATATCTTGGTATTTTGGATTACGCAGCGTGACGTCAAACACGGCACCAGTGGCATTGCTGTAACTGGTACCAAACCCAGCAGAATTTAGCTGAAAATCTTGAATTGTATTGCGGTTGAAAATAGAGCTGCCGAAATCGTGAAAGATATATCCTGCGGGCATAAAGTCCACTTCAAAGATATTGTCGTCAGGAGAAGAACCTCGCACAGCAGGTGCGCCCATAGAGCCACCCGCTGCAACAACACCAGGTAGAGCAAAAGCTGCCCTGAGTGGGTCGCCCATGGCTCCTGGCATGTCTACAAGTTTCTGTGCATCTTCGGTAATTTCTGAAATAACTGAGCTGCGTTTATAGATAACTTCGATGTGTTCAATTTTCTCCTCATCGGCTAATGCATGATTGGCAAGGGTAGTGCAGAGCACGAGGAGTGAAATTTTACTGAGCGTAAAGTGTGGGGCGTGGCGCATGGTCGGCTTCCTATTCATCCTTTGTTAAGATGTGCATTAGCCTAAACGAAATAATTGTTGATTAATTTCAGAGAGTCGTAATTAACTGTAAGCGGTTTACTGAGGTTTCTTACAATCTCGCTCTGATCCCTATTTCGGATGAGTAACCAACAGAGCGCTCAGTTATTTTGAAGTCTTCATCAAGTACATAATATGTAGGGTAAGCCTGCACTTTATACGCTTGTGCCGTGCTCTGATTGCCGAGTAATACGGGCATGTCTAATTGTAGATCGCTGACAAACTTTGTTACTTCTTCGGTGGAACGATAATCCAACGCAATCGCCACTGCTTTGACTTTACCTTGCTGATGTAGTTTATCAATATTCGGCATGCTCACTCGACATACGCCGCACCAAGGCGCAAAAAAATACACGATACTTTGTTGACCTTTAAGCTGGATAGACGAATAAGTTTGCTTGGATTGTAAAATGGGTAGGTGAAATGGCGGCGCCGTTTGCTCTCCCGAGTCGGCAAGCATGTTTCTTTCTTGATAGGCTGAGACGGCGAAAAATACCAGCACAATGATGAAAGCTTGGCCAAGTAGCTTGAGCATACAAATGATCCCGTGATAACAGTAAGCAACAATAAAGACCGCAGTGTAGCGATCTTTATTGCAGCGGATCAATGTATTTGAGCTTAACCGTACGGGTTGTCGCCTAGGTAGCGTTTCGCTTTTTGCTCTTTTAATTTCGCTAAGTCAACGAGTACCAGACCATCGATACAGTTATTAAAGTCGGGATCTATACTAAAGCTCAGAAAGTTCACGCCTTGCTGTTCGCAAAGCTCCGTATATTGCTTAAATAATGTAGGAACTTGCGCACCCATATTAGCAAGAATATGTTTGAGCTCTGCGAAATCTTCTTTGATGTCATCGCCACTAAACATGTGTTGATAACGGTTAAGTTGATCATTACTTAGCTTCATTTCGTTGTTCGGTGTGGCGATACCTGCAAGGTTTGAAAAGTAATGTTGGTAGTGATACACCAACATGGCTTTTGCTTCATCCGGTAACGCGTTTGAGAGGCTGACTGCACCAAACATATAACGGTGTTCTGGGTAGCGCTTTACGAATGCACCGATCCCATACCACAGGTAATCTAGGCTCTTGCGACCCCAGTACTTGGGCTGCACAAAGCTGCGACCAAGTTCGAGGCCTTTTTCAAAGTATGGGGTCATGGCTTCACTGTACGAAAACAAGCTGTCGGTATAAAGCCCGGTTTGCCCGTGTTCTTCTATCACTTGCTTGGCACTTGCAAGGCGATAGGCACCCACCAGCTCAAGTTGTTTCGTGTCCCATAACAATAAGTGGTGGTAGTGCATATCGTACTTATCGATATCACGACGGTTACCACTCCCTTCTCCTACGGCCCTAAAGGCAATTTCTCTAAGGCGTCCAAGCTCTCTAAATATCACTGAGCTGCCGGTGTATTGGTAAACGTATATTTGCATGCCATCGGGTGTTTCACCGATACACTCGCACGCTTCCACTGCCTTTTTAAGTTCTTTGCGATTTTCTGGAACTGCAATCGGGGTTTGCGTTTTGAGTGGCAGTGGCTTTTTACTGGCAAGGCGATAAAGTTGCTTGCGAATAAGTGCTACTATCTCTTTGTCTTTTAGGTTATCAATAAGATAAGACTCTGGAGGAATGCTGGCGCCTATTTCAAATTCTAGCGATTTTTGCCTTTGTTTAAACATCTCTTTGACCAATAATAAACTGGCTAAAGGCTTATAAATCATACTGGTGCCGTAAAAGAGCGGACTGTTTTTCGCTTTGATAAAAATGGGTAAAATGGGGCAATTGGCTTTTTTAGCCATTCTTAAAAAGCCAGAGTTCCATTTGCAGTCTTTAATACCGGTTGGGCTTAAGCGAGAAACTTCACCTGCTGGGAAGATAAGTAGCGCCCCCTCAGATTTTAAATGCTTGTGAATGTTTGCCAGCTCTTGCTTTTTACTGGTTCCTGAGAGGTTATCAACAGGCAGTAATAGTGGATGCATTGGCGTAACTGACATCAACATCCGGTTAGCAACAACCTTTAAGTCAGGCCGTACTTGCGCCAGCACTTTGATTAGTGCCAGTGCATCTAAAGAGCCAATAGGATGGTTTGCGACGATCACCACCGGACCTTCGCTTGGGATATGCTCTATTTGCTTTGGTTTAAAGCGAGCATCAAAATCTAATTCATCGAGCACTTGTTCGACAAACTCTAGCCCTTGCAAATGGGGGTAGGTGTCAGCAAACGCGACAAACTCTTGCTCATGCAAGAGATAACCAAGCCCTTTTTTTACTAAACCTTTTACCTTTGGGGAGTTTTCAAGTTGTGGAAGATTTGCTTCAATGACTTTATCTACACTGATCATTTTTCATCACCTGTTGGCGCTTTTTTGCAAGAGTAAAAACTATTAATGACAAGCATGTTGCATTGGTATGTCATTTATTTTGCAGTGATAGCGTGTAGCGAGAATAAAGGAACAATATGGCTTTACTTATTTGTGTTACTGGTCGTAATAATGACAAGTTAGTTGCTAAGTTAGCAGCACTGTTGCCGCAGCAAACCTTGCTTGAATGGCCCGTTGATGATGTTAGCTTATTAAAGGAGGTTGAGTTTGTGCTGGCATGGAATGCGCCAGAGACGCTATGGTCACAGCTTACTAATTTAAAAGTAGTGCATTCCTACGGTGCTGGTGTTGATAGCATTCCGATGCAGCTATTACCACCACATGTAGAAGTTGCACGTATCGTTGACCCAAATTTAGCGGATGATATGGCTGAATATGTATTAGGCCAACTATTAAGCCATAAGCTTAGAGTTAGAGAGTACGGGGATAACCAATCTCAGCAAATATGGAAGCCTAGGCGCGCAAGAGCAGGTCGCACGGTTGGTATTATGGGGATGGGGCAACTTGGCCTTGCGGTCGCGCATAAGCTACACGTAAATGGATTTACCATCAAAGGTTGGTCCGGCTCTGCAAAACAACTCGACAATATTGAGCACTTCAGTGGGCAAGATGAGCTAGCTGCTTTTCTTTCAGGTATTGATTATCTTGTGTGCCTGCTACCATTGACTGAACATACCAAGGGGATATTGAACGCCCAGCTGTTTGCACTCGCGCCAGATCATTGCGTACTCATTAATGTTGCAAGAGGTGGTCATCTTAATGAGACGGATTTACTCAATGCGCTAGCGGCTGAGACGTTTGGCGGAGCTATTTTAGACGTATTTGACACTGAGCCACTCCCTGCATCACATGCCTTTTGGCAGCAGCCAAACATTAGTATTACTCCCCATGTTGCTGCATTAACCAGTTTAAATACGGCTGCTCAGCAAATTGCTAACAACTATTTAGCGATGCAGGAGGGCAAAACACTCGTTCATTTAGTTCAGAAAAAGCAGGGTTACTAATTGATTAAATGGTTGTAATTAACCACAGAGCAAGGTGTAAAGAGAATAGTATAAACTACTGTATAAAAAAACATCTTGAGTGTTTATGAATGATGCATTAATTTAACAAAAAAACAATAATAAAAAGGTCTAACCCATGAAGCAAAGTCAAGGTGGCGCGAAATTATCACTTGTTGTGGTTTCGGTTATTTTGTTAGGTGTATCGGCTTGGTTTAATCAAGCTAGTGCAAGTGAACTTCAGGGGACGACACCCACCGCAAATAGCAAATAAGCCGAGTATTTCTCGGCTTTTTGTTTTTTAGCGTTTAGCGTGACGCTCTCTATTTTCTTGTTTTTTCTCTTCACTCTTTCTTAGTAGTACGTAAGTAGAGCCGCTACCGCCATGGCATTTTAATGCAGAGTGAAATGCCAACACTTGTGGCATTTCTTGCAGCCATTTATTTGTATAGCTTTTCAGTACAGCGGGAAAGGGTTTACTGTTTAAACCGATACCATGCCTTAATAACAACACTCGGATGCTTTTTGCATGGCAATCTGTAACAAAGTCAAACAAGGCTTTACGGGCATCATGAAATGGTTTGCCATGTAAGTCTAAGGTAGCATCAACTTGATATTTACCTAATCTGAGATTTTTGTATACACCATCTTGGACGCCGCTTTTTTTATAGGCGAGTAGATCGTGTGGATCTAATAGATCTACGTACTCTGTAGATAAGTAATTAGGATCAAACTCAAGTTCTTGCTCGGCGGCCTCGCGTTTTGCGAGTTGCGAAATAGTAGGTTCGTTTTTGTGACGGCGTAATTCTGCTTTTTTGTCTTGGGCGAGCGGAGTGACGTCGCCCATTGAAGCTAAAAATAGCTCTTCATCAGTCATGGCCATACTGCTTCTCCATTAACAAGCAATGATGGCCATGATTTTAGCGCACCGAAGTGAAATAGGGAACTAGTCGCTGCGAACTAGTGAACTTCCAGCTGACCAAAGGTATAGACTTTGAATAGATAAAAAGTATTTATCAAAATCAAGCTAAGGTTAGAAATTACACTGGTGTTCATCAGATCAAGGCTAAACGAGATAAAAAGTACGCCACATGCGCACACAGCAGCTACTCTTAGTAGCGTTTTATGGTTAATAAAAAAGGCACCAAAACCTAAAGTAAGTAATATTAAGTTAAGTAGCCAGTCGAGCTCGTTTGCCATTGTCTGTTTGGTTCTCCAAATGCGTTTAAAGGATCGCCATTATGGTGATCATTTATGCTTCATTCAACTGATAAATTTTATGATTTTTACATTAGAAATTTTAATGGATTAATGGTGGCTGAATACTTATGTAGCAGCGCTTGCATAAGTCGTTACAAATACCCAGACGCACTTTTTATTTCTTTGTGAATAGTCTCAGCTATAGTTAAGTATCTTCATGATTATCATAAACAAGTTGATGAATCAGCGCAGATTAAGAAATGCATACCTATACTTAGTTACATATGTGCAAACCTAAGAGAGTTCCGCATAAGGCGATAATAAAAAGCCGTAGGCGACAAAAATAATTAAGGAAAGGCAATGAAAATGCTCAAGTACTACCTGTTTGCAAGTCTCTGTTTAGCCGCACTCACGATCCACAGTATTGGATCTTGGCTAATGTTGCCGCTTGCGTGGTTTACCGTCTCTATTTCTTTAGTTACTTTTGCTTATGCAACCAACTATCCGCACATATTTAGAAAGCACGGTACAGGCAAAATTCCTTGGTATATAACTTGGCTATTTTGGCCTTATTTAGGCTGTGTACATTTATACAATGCGATTGAAAGAGGTAGAGATGTTGTTGATGCATTTCAGCCGCTTACAGATAATTTATTTGTTGCTTGTCGGTTATTTCCAAGCGATGTGGATATGCTTAAGGCGGAAGGGATTGAAGCCATTTTAGACGTAACTGCTGAGTTCGATGGGTTAAACTGGTCGGCAGAACAGCAAGGCTTACACTACCTCAATATTCCAGTGTTAGATCATCAAGCGCCTACCTCAGAGCAGTTAGCGCATGGCATGGCATGGATAGCGGCGCAGCACGAATTAAAGCGAAAGGTTGTGGTGCATTGTGCGTTAGGTCGAGGACGCTCAGTGTTCTTTTGTACTGCTTATTTACTTGCAACCAACCCCGATTATACCGTCCGTGAAGCACTTGAAAAAATTCAAAACCGCCGTGAAACAGCGAGGTTAAACAAGCATCAGCTCAAAGGGCTGACAAAGCTACATCACAGTCAAAACTTTACCCATAGTGAGCAGGCGGCGTTAGTCATAAACCCTGTATCAGGATCGGGTAAATGGTTTACCTATGAAAATGACATTGTGGGTATGCTGACGGAAAAATATAACTTATCGATTCACTTTACAGAGAAAGAGACAGATGTCGCAGCTTTGGCTAAACAGATCATGTCTGATAAACAGCCAAATATCATCATCGCAGGGGGCGGTGATGGCACATTAGCAAGTGTTGCTCATGGTGTTCATCAACACGATGTACTGTTTGGTATATTGCCTTTAGGTACTGCAAATTCCTTAGCGACCGTGTTACTCGGTTCATTGTCAAAAATAGATCCCATTAACCGTGCCTGTGAAGCAATTTTAGCGGGTAAAACTAAGCCTATTGATATAATGAACTGTAATGGCCGCACCGCGCTTTTAGCGGCAGCCGTTGGCTTTGGTCAGGAAATGATAGAAAAGGCTGGGCGTGAAGAAAAGAATAACTCGGGGCAATTAGCCTATATTCGAGGCCTTTGGCAGGCGGTAAGTGAGAATAAGCCCCTTAATTTTAGAGTGAGCTTTGATGGCGCTGAGCAATCTCAAATAGAATGTGTTAGTCTGGTTGTAGCGAATGCAGCACCAAAAACCACAATTCTTGCTCAAGGTCATGGAGAGCCAATCTATGACGATGGCAAACTAGATATTACGATTTTACCGGTTGAGCCGGATGGTGCGCAGAATCTTACGGTAGCCGAACTTATTTTACCTAAATTAGACGGCAAACCTTCTAATATTCGCACCGAGCAGTGCGAAAAGATAAACATAGAATTTGAGCAAGAACAACACTTTGCACTAGATGGTGAAGTGCTTAGTGCAAAAAGTATTGAAATAGTGATCCAGAAACACGCGCTGAACGTAATGGTTCCGAATTAGGTATTTTGCGGCCATTCATTTAGTGTGTGAGATAAAAATCAAAAGTGGAAGCACTATTGGAGCATTGAGAGAGGGACTCAATTGAAAACCGTTTTATTAGTAGATGATGATCATGATTTTGCAGAGCTGGCCTGTCGCATTGTCGAATACTTAGGCCATGACGCGTGTTTAGCGAATGACTTGGCGTCGGCCAGACAATGGCTAGAAACGCAAAGTTTTGATCATATCTTTCTTGATTTTATGCTGCCAGATGGCAGTGGTTTACATCTAGTTGATGAAATTAGAGCCGCAGGGATCCGTACACCAATAACTATGGTCACGGGACATCCATCAGTAAAGTCTGCATTGTCGCAGCTTTGTCATGATGGGTTAAATTATCTCACTAAGCCCGTTGATGCAGACGATTTTAGAAACGCGTTAAGCCCTTCTAAGAACAAACCCAAGCGAACCGAGAGTCAAGCACATTTTGGTGTGTTGCTGGGCGAGTCTGCCAAAATGAAACATCTATATAAGATGATAGAGCGCGTGGCAGGTACCGACGCTAACGTGATGTTGATGGGAGAAAGCGGTGTAGGTAAAGAAATGTTTGCCCGCGCAATTCACAATGCCAGCACAGTGACAGGGGATTTGGTTAACGTAAACTGTGGTGCAATCCCGAAAGACTTGATCGGTAGCGAACTATTTGGTCACGAAAAAGGCGCGTTTACGGGAGCAAATGCTCAAAAAGTCGGAGTATTTGAGCAAGCAGAGAATGGCACTTTGTTTTTGGATGAGTTAACCGAAATGCCCATCGAGCAACAGCCAAACTTGCTACGTGTACTCGAAACACATACGGTGACACGAGTCGGTGGCACAAAGCCGATAAAAGTTAATTGTCGGGTAATATCGGCTACTAACCGTAGCGTCGAAGATATTGCTACCAATGACGTACTTCGAGAAGATATTTATTTCCGTTTGGCGGTATTTCCAATCCATATTCCACCGCTGAGAGAGAGAAAAGAAGACATTCCATTACTCGCCGAGCATTTTCTCCAGGGTTTGAATAAAAAAGGTAATAGTCAGTATGTAATTAAGGCGGCAGATATGAGCCGCTTGGTTGAATATGATTGGCCCGGTAATGTACGTGAACTCAAACACACAATCCATCGTGCCTATATTATGGCGGATCACGATGACCATAGCTTAGTATTTGATGCGAACTTCGCCTCACCATTCGCACAGGCGAAACGCATGGTGGAGCATGCGCAGTTAAATCGCGCTTCAATTCCACCACAGGTGGGCACGTCAAGCAGAGCAAATGCGATTCAAGTACCAACGCCTGAAATGAAGCCAGGTAAAACGATTGAAGAAGTAGAAAGAGAATTGATCTATCAAACGTTAGAATCAGTAGAAGGAAATAAGACGCTGGCCGCGCGAATGCTTGGGATCAGTACAAAAACGCTCTACAACCGTTTAAACGCCTATGAGGGAGAAACACAGTCATAATTTCGGGGAGGAACAATGACACAACATGATCAAGGTACGCTCGCGAAGTTAGTGCATGACGCACGCAAGCCTTTGAATCAAATTTCAATGAATTCAGAGTTGATCAAACTTATCGCTGAACAACCTGATTCTCAACAACAGATAATCGAGATAGCAAATACGATTATTAAAGCAACCAAAGAGTGTAGCGAGCTGTTACAGACGCTGGTGGAGCAAGGAAATGATGAGTGAACAATGAGTCCAAGTTTAGTTATTTTATGAACTTAAGTAATAAACTTAACTTTATCTGGTTTGCGGTTGTTGTGAGTGTTGGCCTTGTAGCGTCCAATGCCCTAATCGGTTTTAACAATGTTAAAGAATTAAACCAAGTTCAAGAGAGTATCCGAAACACCAGCGAAGTAATGATGTCTCTGGATCAGCTGCATATTGCGATGTTAAATGCGGAGGCAGGACAACGAGCATTTTTAATCTCAAATAAAGAAAGCGATTTAGCACCTTTTATAAAAGCATTGCAAAACCTTGATGAGAGCATAGCGAAAGTTGGTCAGAATCACTCTGAAAGCGATGTACAGCAGCAAAAAATTAATCGTTATATCGAAGGGGTAAAAGCGCGATTTAAAACTTTGCAAAGTACGGTGATTGTTGCACGTAATACCGATACAGGTAATGAAGCTTTATTACTTGACCGAGCTGCGGACTCTGGAGGGGATCTACGAGAAGAGTTCACTCAGATCATGGCCGCAGAAGTGGACATCCGGACTATTCAGCTGAATCAGTTAAAACGTGTCCGCAAAGAAGCGCAAGTTAATATCGTTGTATTTACTTTGCTGAGCGCCGTGATGATTTTTGCTATTTTGCTACTTTTAGTCGTCAATCTACGCAGCGCAAAGAAAGCAAAGAGCGAGTTAGAAGAAGCAAACGATCATTTAGAAGAAAAGGTGCAAGCGCGTACCGAAGCACTAGAACATTACGCTGAAGAGCTAAATCGTAGCAACCGAGAGCTCGAAGACTTTGCGTTTGTTGCCTCTCACGACCTGCAAGAACCACTAAGAAAGATCCGCGCTTTTGGTGATCGCATCGAAAAGAATTATGGCGAGCACCTTGATGACAAGGGCAAGGATTATTTGGCTCGAATGACGAGTGCCGCACAGCGGATGTCAACGCTTATCACTGACTTGCTTGAGTTATCCCGAGTTACCACCAGAGCAAAGCCTTTTGAAGAACAGGATCTCAACCAAGTTTTACAGTTTGTGTTGGACGATTTAGAAATTGCAGTTCATGACAGTAGTGCGAGCGTAAACTCGGACGTGTTACCGACAATAAAATGTGATGCTAGTCAAATACACCAGCTGTTTTTAAATCTACTTTCCAATGCTATTAAATTCAGAGTAGAAGGGCGCGATCCGATTATTACAATCACGGTTGAAAGCAGCCAATTGATGAGTCAAGATGCTTATACTTTTGTGGTAGAAGATAATGGCGTTGGCTTTGATGCTGAATATGCTGAGAAAATATTCTCGCCTTTTCAACGACTACATGACAGAAAAAAATATGCTGGTACTGGCATTGGTTTAACCGTGTGTAGACGCATTGTTGAGCGACACGGCGGAACGATTTCAGCGACCAGTGAAGATGGTAAAGGTGCTAAATTCACGATCACATTACTCGCTGAACCAACACCAATTATTCAGGAACTGAAGAATGAACTATAAAAAAACTCAGCCAATCCATATTTTGATGGCGGATGATGACGAAGATGATCGCTTGTTGGCTCAAGACGCTTTAGAAGAAAGCCGAGTACTCAATGCATTTCAGTTTGTTAAGGACGGGGTTGAGCTTTTGGAATATTTGAGAAATGAGGGAGAGTTTACTGATAAACAACGATATCCAAGACCGAACCTCATTTTACTTGACCTGAATATGCCAAGAATGGATGGTAGAGAAGCGTTACAAGAAATCAAAAAAGATCCAATACTACGTTCTATACCCGTGGTTATCTTAACTACTTCCAAAGAGGAAGAAGACAAACTGAGAGGGTATGACTCAGGCGCTGCATCTTATATTACTAAGCCCGTGGATTTTGATGGTTTAGTTGATTTGATGAAACATTTAGGCAAGTACTGGATTGAAATAGTAGAGCTGCCAAATTAATCCCATCGCGCTTGTGCAAACAAGCGCTACCTCACCGCAAGTCGTCCTATACTTGTTTCAACATAACGTGACGACCCAAACGAATTAATATCACTTCATTTGTGGAGGCTAGTATGACAAAGGAGTCGGTCAGTGAAGTCAATGTGCTGCTCATTGAAGATGACGAAGACGATTATATTTTAACCTTAGATTATTTACAGTCTATTCCTAACTTTAAATTTAATCTCGTTTGGCAAAGCCAATACCATCAAGCGCTAGAAGCACTGGAGAGTAATGGCTTCGATCTCTGCTTATTGGATTATCAATTAGGCCCACAAACCGGTTTGAGCGTGTTAAAAGAAGCCAGAGCAAGACAGGTTCATACGCCGATAATCATGCTGACGGGGCAATCAGATGAAGTGTTAGATAACGAAGCCCTAAAAGCGGGTGCTGAAGACTTCGTGCTTAAGTCAGAAATAAGCAGCGCTCGATTTATTCGTTCCATTCGCTATGCTTTGGCACGCAAAGAACTTGAACGTGAACGCCTGGAGCGATTGCGAGTCGAGTCTGACAGTCGAGCAAAAGACCGCTTTTTGGCACATTTAAGCCATGAGTTGAGAACGCCGTTAACGTCTATTCTAGGTTACACCAATCTCCTCCTGTCTCGGGAAGAGTTGCAGAATGTTAAGCCCGAGCTTTCTATAATCAATAACAATAGCGAGCACTTACTTAACTTATTAAATGATGTACTCGACCTATCCAAGCTAAATGAAAACCGGTTACAGCTAAATAAGCAAAGCACGTGTTTGAATAGCTTTCTAAGTGATTTATATAGTCTGTTTAAAATGGCCGCAGCCAAGAAAGGCTTGAGTTTTAGCATTGAAGCTAAAACACCACTTCCTCAAGATGTAAAGGTTGATAAAACACGACTAAAACAGGTACTTATCAACATTATTTATAATGCAATTAAGTTCACAAGCTCCGGTTTCGTGAAGGTTGAGATCACCTTACAGGCTGATGCAAAACTTGAGTTCAAGGTGATTGATACAGGTATTGGTATTCCTTGCGAGAAGCTTAAACGTATATTTAAACCTTTTGAACAAGTACAAAACGTCACAACGCGCACGGATGAAGGTGCTGGTCTTGGTTTAGCTATTAGCTCTGCACTCATTAAACTGATGGGAGGCGAGCTTGCGGTTGAGTCAACCTTGGGAGAGGGGAGTGAGTTTGGTTTTAGTATTGATCTTGGTGCTATCGATGAAATGACTCTGGCGCCATTGATGCTAGATAAAACCCAAAATGCGACCGATAACTCGCTTCCATCTGATTTGCAAGGGCATATCCTTATCGTTGAAGACATTAGTGAGATCCAGATGTTATTGCGCACCCTGATTGGTCAAACCGGCGCAACCGCTGAAATTGCGGGCGATGGCATTGAAGCGCTTGCGATGCTTAAGGATGATCCAGATAAGTATGACTTAGTCTTTATGGACTTGCACATGCCAAGAATGGATGGTCGAGACACTATTGTTGCGCTCAGAGAGCGTGGTATTGACTTACCTGTTGTCGCACTAACAGCGGCCGCTCAAAAAGGCACAAAAGAAGAATTAATGGCGCTTGGCTTTAGCGATATGATGAGCAAGCCTGTTAATGTCTCTGAGTTAGGAGAATATTTAGCTCACTACTTGAGTGACGAGTTGGCAACATCTAGCGATGATGTGGCGCAAACTACCGGTACTTTGCGGTTTTTAGTGGTAGAAGACGACGCAGATACACGCAACCTGCTTAAGCTGTTAATTAATTCACTGCAAGTGAATGTGGTTACGGCAGAGTGCGCGCAAACTTGTTGGCAGCATTTTGTTGGTCCTGAGCGCTTTGACACGATTTTACTGGATATAGGTCTGCCCGATAAGTCTGGGCTTACGCTTGCGCGAGAGATTAAAGCACAAGATCCTAATCAGCATATCGTGATTGCAAGTGGTTTTGATCCAGAGCCGGAAAAATTGGCCGAGTCACAAGTAGATGACGTGTTGTTAAAGCCTATAACACTGGTGGATCTGAAAGAAATTAAAGAAAAGCTGGTTTAGCTAAGAACCAAAGAATAGCGCAAGGAATTAAATGATACCTTGCGCTATTCTTTGTAGAAGTACGATTTTTCTTAGTGCACCAAACTTGCCATATTTAGCGCTGAGTGCGCCAAACATAAACATGAAGCCCAACCCTTGAGGAGAGCTAATCGCGCCGGTAAATACTTTTTTGGCTTTCACTTGGGTAAGGTGATTAAAATGTCTAGCGGTAATGAGCTTTTTCTTCTCTATCACCACTTCTTGGTGCAACTTATCAGTGATGAATTCAGCGAGCTTCGTCATTACTGGCCTCCTGCTTCGCAACTGAAGTATAAAACCCAGACGTCAGGTCATTTATGCTGTTATTAAAGAGCTTTAGCCCTGTGATGATCAGGTAATAAATCATTGCGATATTGATAGTAAGTACAATACCGGCCGATATAAACCAGCTTAGGCCTGCGTAGGTTAAGGCGTAAGCAAATAACACATGCAAGCTGCCCCATACCATTGCCGTTAAAATTAAAGAAAATAGAATTAACCCGAGCGCGATACATAAAGTTTTTAAATTAGCTCTGAACTTCGCACCTAATAGGTTAATTTGTGCTTCAGCGATTTGCTGATAACTGTCGAATAATAGAGACACAGAATCTTTAAGCTCAGCGAGCGCTGGCGTGCGCTCGTGAGCTGCTGCTTGACGGTCTCTTACTTGAGCTTGGTCTTGCATGATTACTTATTCCTTAACAGCATAGTTGCCAACATACCGAGTGAAAATGCGATACCAGCCGTTTTTACTGGGTTTTCCGTTGCATACTTTTTCACACCAGATGTATTCCACGCACGTTCCCACTCTTTACGCTTGGCACCAATGGCTTCGCTTGAGTTATGACCTTTTTCACGCAGCGAGGTTTCAGTGCGAGATGCTGAAGCGTGCAGTGAATCTACTGACGCATGTAATGTATCTGCAATTTGATCCGTAACTGGGTGACTAGAATCATGGCCATTTGACTGTGGTTTTGCTGTGTTACTTGTCTGTGTTTGGTTTGCTTGGTTACTCATAAACTACTCCTTATTCGTTTAGTTCACTGTATTCGTTGCAAACCCTTTGCCAACTTAAAAGTTGAGTAATATCAGTCTATTAGATTTATCTCATGTTTTGTGTCGGTAGATGCGATACGAAGGGTGTAAATGTTACATAGCAGAACCTACAGGGTGTAGAGTTTAAAAAAAGTGACAGGTTTTATTTCTAGCTGTGAATGGCAAATATTACATCTAGAGTTTTTCTATCTTTAAATGCTGTTTTCTGCAAACAAAGGAATCGCGAGAAAGCACTCACATTATTCAATATGAGAGCCATACGCTGAAAACAAAAAAGGCGCTACCAGTGGTAGCGCCAAAACCAGACTCTTGTGAAAGAGCCAGGACTGAGTCAAAGGGGAAATAATTGGGAGGCTATAAATTAGCCATCATTACTGCTTAAAATTGATACTCGATAGAGACCGCAGCTACGTCCATATCTGGATCGATATCGTCTTCAAGTTCGTAGCGCGTGTATTCTAAACGCATGTTAATGTTTTCGTTAAGGTGAAACTCTACACCGGCACCATAAAGCCAGTCGCCACCTTCAAGGTTAGATGAAACACGACCTACAGCTGGAATATCAGCATAGATATCTGCATCCCATTCAAGCCAACCACCTTTTGCGTAAACTGAAAAGTATTCGTTTAATGGGGCTGAGATACGAGTAGATAAAGAAATACCATCGATTTCAGCAGAGTTGTCTATGTCACTTGCTTCGTCGAAGTTTTCATAGGCCAGTTCAAAACTCCAATATGGATTAATTTTCGTACCCACATACGCTTTTAACATAGAAGAGTCATCGTCGAAAGAGGTGTCGTTCTCACGATCTTCCCACTGAAAAGAGTATTGGCCGTAACCGATACCTGTATAAATTTTATAATCTTCTAGTCCAAAATCAGACTCCGCGTGAGCAGCGGTAGATGCAAGACCTAGAGAAGCTAGTAACGCAGCGGCAATAGTTAATTGTTTCATCTTTACTCCTTAAATCAATATAAATATGGGAGGGGGGAGTGCCCCCTCAAATCAAAATTGCTTATGATTTTTTAGTAACGCGAAGGTTATCTTTTACATCTTTAACGTCATTGGCGTTTTTCGCGATTTGCACAGCAAGTTTGCGCTCAGCTTCGCTACCAACATGGCCGTTTAGTGTTACGACTAAACCTTCCACATCAACATCGATGTCAGTACCATCTACATCCGTGTCAAACAGGTAGCGAGACTTAATTACTGTTGCGATTTTTGCGTCAGTAAAGCCGCTATCGCTTTCGTAGTTACGCTCTTTTTTGCGTTCATCTGACATATCTACGATAGTCAGGTCGTTTTTCACTTCTTTTACGCCATCGATACCTAGTACCAGTTCTTCAGCTAGCTTTTTGTCTACTGAGTGTTCAACTTTACCAGTTAGCACTACAACGCCATTTTTCACATCTGTGTTAATGTCAAAGTTGTTCAGCTCACCGTTGAAAAGTAGCGTCGCTTCTGCTTTACCGTCTATCCAAGCATCGCTTGCTTCTTTTTCCCAAGAATTATCAGCAGCAAAAGCTGAAGCAGTAGTAAGTGAAGATACAAGTACAGTTGCGATTAATGTCTTTTTCATAATTAAACTCCTTTAATTTCGTAGTCGAATTACCTATTGCAGCTGTTGTGCCATGTTGTAAGTTGCTGAATTTTATATTTTTTTTATTTTGTTGGTAAGTTTTAAGGAAGAATTTACCGAGAAAATGTTTACATTACTTTGTAATAATTACCTTTTTCATGAATGGCTAATTAATATCAGTAGGAATGATTACTGCATTCGATCGTTGTTGCGTACTTATATAGGAGTTAGTAATTATGAATTTAGAAAAGTTTTGGACGTTAATTAATGATAAGTTAATCTCTTGGCTTGAATCCGGTGTGCAGTTACTACCGAATATGATCCTAGCCTTAATGATACTAATATTCTTTACAGCGCTGGCTAAAATATCATCTATTTGGTTTTCTAAAGCGATTAAAAAAGCAATAAAGACAGAACAAGTTGCTTCTCTTATTAGTTCCATATTTAAAGTCTCTATTATTGCCATTGGGATTTTCTTCGCTTTAGATATAGTAAAACTATCAGGTGCCGTAATGTCATTGTTGGCTGGGGCGGGGATCATTGGCCTTGCTATTGGCTTTGCATTCCAAGACATGACTGAGAACCTCATCGCTGGATTTGTGATGGGAGTCAGAAAGCCCTTTATGGTCGGTGACATTATCAGAACCAAGGATTGCTTTGGCACGGTAAGCAAAATCAATTTGAGAAATACCTTGGTAGAAAATTTTTATGGCCAGCTGTCTTATATTCCCAACAAAATTCTCTTTAAGAATGAGTTACAAAACTACACCAAGCTTGGTAAGCGAAGAATAGAAGTACCAGTTGGTATCTCATATGCGGATGACCCAGAACAAGCCCGCGAGGTGATTGTTGAGGCCATTAATAAGCTTGATTTCGTAGTAAACCAAAAAGAAACGGATGTCTATGCTGAGTCTTTTGGTGATAGTTCTATCAATCTATTAGTGTGGTTTTGGATAGACTACCCAGCGGATCCCGGCTTTATGGTGGTCAGGCACCAAGCAATTTGTACAATTAGCCGTGTTTTAGCTGATAACGATATCTTAATTCCTTTCCCTATTAGGACGATGGATTTCAATGCCAAAGGCAGTACGACCTTAAGTGCGCAATTATCACAGGAATAATTTACATCTAGTTTGTAATATTTTCACCGCTCTGAAAGTTCTTATATTAAAAATCCTTGTAAAATAATGGTTTATAATTTGGCATTTAATCTGCATTAACGAAAAGGACAGAAATAATATTTGCAAAATGCACTTATTAAATATTTAAGCGAAAGGAGTTATTTATGGCAGATTCAAATTACGACATGGAGCCGGTAAAAGAGCTCATTAAAGTATTAAATGGTGGTGTAGATTTTTACACCGAAGCTAAGAAGAAGCTAGATAATATCGAATTAAACCGCGTATTTGACCAAATGATTGTAGATAAAGCGCAAGCAATCTCGGATCTACAACCATTTGTTCTTATCGACGAGGGTGAAATAGAGACTGATTCAGCACTTAGCATCGACATTCGTGAATCGTACACCAAGTTGGTTAGTATGGTGAGCACCGATAAAGAGCACACCTATATTTCTCAGCTAGAAGAAGTGGAAGACAAAGTGTTGAGCAAGCTTGATAAAGCGCTAAGCAAAGATCTTCCACCTAAATGCAAGAGTGTATTACTGCAAATCCAAACCAGAATGCAAGCTTGTCACGATCAAATGAAGCAGTTGCAAGAGCTAACTGCCTAAGGAGAATGTTATGTTGAGTTGGGCTGTAATGTTTTTATTCCTAGCACTTGTCGCAGCCGTGTTAGGTTTCACCGGAATCGCGGGCGCTGCGGCAGGTATGGCGAAAATTCTATTCTTTGTGTTTATCGCCTTTATGATTATTTCGTTTATTTTTGGCAAAGCACGAGCTCCCAGGTAAAAGGGATTTAACGTACTAAAACGGTTTTAGGAGATAGATTATGAAATCAGCAATTACATTAGCGAAAGCATTTGGTTTTGTTTCAATTTTAGCACTTTTTGGTTGTAGTGAAGGTCCGGCGGAAGACGCGGGAGAGCGTTTCGATGAAACGGTTCAAGAAGTTGAAAACAGCGTAGAAGATGCCTGTGAAGATGTAAAAGAGAACCTGAACGCTGAAAACGAAGAGTGTTAAACACTAGCATTTTTGGCTAAAAAGTATGGTGTAAAAATTTTACACCATACTTTTTTGTTGTTTAAATAACCTGAGGTTTGGATAAGGAATGTTCCAACTCATTGTTTCTAGAGCACAACTTAGTTTTTTCCTTGTCTAGCCAGAGAGTTTTAGGGAAAACACCGCTTCCGCGTCCTGCTCTCGCTAAGGTACCTACATCCTGTAGGCAAGGCGAATTTACGCACCAATAGCTGGCTATTGGAAGTGAATTCAACGCAGTTAGCGCTAAAACTGGCTGCTAGAAAGGCATTAATTATCCGCAGCTCAGGTTAAATACAAACCGTCTGCGAAGAAATAGTAAAGCTAACAATGGCAATTGCCAAAATAAACTTCCTCCAGAGCCATCATCATCCACTCTATCACCATCTTTATCAGAAGCTTTCACATTGAAGGTAACTTCTTGACTGATAATTTCCCTATTCTCAAATGAGCCTATGAGCTTTACTTTTTGGTCACCAGCTTGGGTGAAAGTATATGTGATTTTCTTTCCTTTTTTAGCCGAACCGTCAGGCATATTCCATTGGTAATCAAGCGCTAATGGTTTAACGGATTGCAATTCGGCACTCAGGGTTGTTGGTTTGTTGAGCATAATATTGTTGGATGAAGCAATGTTTAACATTTTAACGAAGGGGGTAACCGCATCCACTTCGTGTGTCTTGCTATAACTAAGGTTCTGATTAGCAAAAACTTCCAGCTGAACTGTATAGAAACCAGGCTGTTTATATTGATACTGAGGCTCTTTTTCTGTGCTGCTTTGCCCGTCACCAAACTGCCACATATAGGAATACTCAGTAGCAAACCCATGATGACTGGATGAAAGAGCAAGTAACAAAAATATCCTTTTAAGGTACATGTTGAACTCCTGTCGATTTTCTTCTCGTTATATTAACCATGATTCAATGCTTAGTCGACAAGTTTGCTACATGTAGAAGGCGAAATTTGTTAATTTATTTGTTTCAATAATGTTTAAATGTGTTTATTTATATAATTAAAATTAACAAAATGTAAAATTAATTGTTGATTTTTTGTGCCTGATAGTGTTTATAATTTATTTAGTTTAATTACTCAAAACACGAATAACTCTTTACATTCACTAAAGAATCATTTGTGCATACTCAAGGAGAGGTAGGTGAACAAAAGGCATACACCCTTCGTGGTTGGGCTTGTTGCGGCGGCGCTATGTGCAATATGGCTCGTAAATAAAATAGACAATAACGCAGATGCAGCCAATGCTGCTGCAAACGTTAATACAGGGAAGCAAAGCAATATAATTGTGTTAACCGAATCTGATACGGCAATACCAAAAGAATCACAATCACTGGAACGCGAGCTTGCATTAGTTCCAAAAACATCAAATTCACTCTTTGATTTCCCGTTAAGGCCATTAGAAGAGCTGCACGATATTCGTGAACTTGAATCTGAATACGATTTTGTACGCGCACAACTTGAATCTAAGCAGGCGGTGGAGAAAGTAAATGATGATGCATTATCTACCGAAGATATCGCAGCCTTAAAGCGTGCATATACGCATTTAAATCAAGTTACTAGAAAACTAAGTGAGCTACAGGCAGAGCACATAGAAAGAGAGTTTACGCATACTTATGGAGAAAATGCGTTTGCTGAGGATATGCGCTTTGTACGTAATACCGTGGCTGAGACATTAGAAAAACGTAAGCAAGCAAGGAGGGAGTGGGAGCGGGAAATAGAGAAAATGGAAAACCAAGAAGTACATGAAGTAATAAACGAAGAAAATGAAGTTCGATAACTCACTAAATGAGTCTGGGGACTCAAATTAATTTATAAGGATGAAGACAGTGAAAAGAACGCTTATAGCATTAGCCATCGTGACGATTCCGTCCACAGCAATGGCGTTACCTAGTTTACGTGAAGACTGCCAATTTAGCGGTGGTACAGTAAATACAGGTGGGGCTGATGTAATGTTTAGCCAAAATTGTAAGACAGCTTATGTCGCTCCGCCAAATACGGGCAGAGCATCATTAGGTGGCCATGTTGAAACACAAGGCATTGAGTTTTGTTCAAATATGGACGTTGCCAAAGATGACTATGACAGTTCACAAGCGCGAGCAAAGGTATGGCGTGATAAGTCAGAAGCATTACTTCTTGAGCAAGCACCTCTTGAAGATGCAAAAATCGAGTCTCAAGTTGAACTGGATACGTTGAAAGCACAAATCGATTATTGGCAGTTTAGTGCGCTTAAACAAAGCTATGAAATTAACTTGATGGAATATAGTAACCGTTATAGTACATACAGTGCATGTTTAAACAATCCGATGCGTACTCGAGACGATTGTATCGCAGAAAAGCAAGGAATTGAGACTGCATATTTTGAAGCTCGTGATGCCTATAATAACTACCGCGCGGAAAACCGCACAAACCTTTATAAAATCGATCAGTTAACAGCTGAAATTGAAGGCTTAAAAGATCAAATCGTGGCGATTGATGACCGCATTATCAAGTACGATAACTATGCAGACGATATTGAAGATCGTTCAAAGTCAAATTACATCGAACTTGCGACCATTTATGGTGCAAATACCGAAATTGTATATGAGCTTGATTATGAAGCTCATGTAGATAATTTACGTCGTTTAAATGGCCATATCCCGCAAATTACTTCGTGGCGTCAAATGCCACTGGTAGCGGCTGAGTTCTTCACAAACATGAACCCTGCGTATATGCAGCAAGCCGATCCAGATGATGCAGTACTGAATAATCTACACCCAATTCACTCTGTGAATGTGGCTAAACAATTGATTAGTTTCCAGCCTAAAGGCTTCTCGAATCTGTTTGAATCTTATGACGGCGAAGATAAGTCAACCGAAGATGGCGCATACATGAATAACATCAACCCTAATGATGTGGATACATTGGTGTATGGTAGCTTTGGTTCTTCAAGTGCGAGTGTTGCAATGAACCTATTCGGTGCCTGTCAGCTTAAGAAGGACAACATTTCCGAAAGTGAACTTGCGTCTAAAATGGACTCTTATATTCAAACGGGTTTACGCCTACAGTGGCTGATTGAAGTGCCATTTGGCTATGAAGCAAAATATAAAGCACATAGTATCATTAGCCAAGTTTCATCAAATAAATCAAGTGGATTTTTATTCTGGAAGAAGCGTAAGAGTAGCTTCTACGAGTGGAGTAAAAACAGCGAAGATTTTGAAATCACATTCACAAATGCACCATATAGTAAGTTTTGGACTGAAGATATGAAAGAAACGGTCCGCGAAGCAATTGCTCGTCGTATAGCGTTTGGTGTGTTAGACAGTGTCTACCCTCGAATTTCAGCAGCTCCACTTAATGATGATGAACATCAGCGTTGGTCTGACGGTGCTAAACAAATTGGTTGTAGCTTCGGTCCTTACGGATGTGCGATTGGTTGGATTGTTGGCACGCTAGACAATCGTCGTAATTACAGCCGCTTCTACAGCGACAAGAGTCGCTTCTACACGGAAAAGTCTACAGAAATTACCTATATGCCAAAGGATAAATACCTAACCTTTGTTGCACAGTAATAATCTCTGATTTACAGGGCCATATAAACTGGCCCTGATCTCAAATTTATAAGGAAAGTTACTTATGTTGTGTAGGTGCTCATATCTATTGCTTGCGATTTGCTTCTCTTTTTCTATTCAGGCGATGGAAATCATCGGCCCGAAATATATTCAGCCAGGTGAAACGGTGATCCTATCTGTTCCAGACTATCAGCAATATGAAGATATCCAGTGGCAAACCTCGAGGTTTCAAGGGGATTTTATGCCAGGTGGTGAAATGCAGCATCTTATACAGCTACATTTAGATAGTCTAAGCCGAGACTCACAAATCTTATTGCGTGCTTTTGGTTTAAACGGTTGGAATTACGATATAGCAAACTCGGAGTTAATGGTTCGTACCGATAAGCCTGCGCTTTTAAATGCCACAATAGCTGGTGCTGATAATTTACGAAAAGGTGAAGCTAGCTATTTCAGTTTGCAAAATTTACCTTCTGATGCTCATGTGATTTGGCAAGTCGCTGATGAAAATGGAGAGCTGCGAGAAGTTATAGTTGAGCAAAATGGTACTCAGATTACATTGTTGGTAACAGATACATATTCGGGGAGCAGCACTTTTAAGTTGTATGCGTTTGTCACAACTCAAGGGTGGCAATATCAAGTTGATAAAACATTAAGCGTTGGGGGTAATCAGCCTAATCCGAAACTAACCTTGCAGCTAGACCCGAATTACACTGCATTAGTTCAGGGAAGCGCTACCGTGCAGCTTGAAAATATTCCCTCAGAGGCTGAGATTTCTTATTTATGGTCGGTGATTAAACAACCTGAAGGAAGTGTTGTCGAGCTGCAGGGGACAGCTTCCAAAACGGTAGGATTGGTTGCCGAGGATGTTGGTGCAAGTACAAAAGCCACGTTATCAATACAAGCTACGATAACCACTCAAACACAACAAGCTGTGTTAGAAAAAGAGTTTGATATAACAATTGAGCCTAACAGAAGTCCGGAAGTTAGTTATCAATTAGAAAGAAATGAGCTTTGGAGCACAGGTTCCGCTTTGTTGGATGTCACGGTTAGTGAGCCTGAGCAAGAAGCATACAGTATTGTTGTTATAAACCCGAATTCACAGCAGTTTTTATTAGAAAAGCTATCAGATACAAGTTACAAGATCACGGCTAAAGCTGATCATCCTCTGCAAGGTAACTTTGAACTTAGAGTTGCCGATATACACGGTCATGAGCGTCTCGAATATATCCCAATTAGTATAAAGGCATTACCCGAGATTCAATTTGAGCATCAATCTACACACTATGCAGGAAGTAACATTCCGTTGATTGCGCATTTAGCGGTTGAAGCTGGAGATATAAAGGAAATACATTGGCAGCAAATAGCGGGTAGCTCAAGAGAGCTATTAAGCTATGTTGAGTTGCAGTCAGGATTTGAATCCTTGCATCTACCTCAACAATATGAATTTGAAATTGCAGTAAAACTAAGTGGTAATGTTGTGGTTTCTGCTGTTACACAAATTCAGACCGTCGCAACTCAAGTGCTTAATGATACCGGTGATAAGCGCCATATCTCCGATCAAGGTGAGTGGACTTCAAATGGTTCTTCGATTTTTTTATTACCACGCTTAGACGCACAGATAGGTCGAGATGTTGATATTGATCTAGTGAAGCTAGGTAATGGCCCTGATGGCTTTGATTTTTCCTTTCTCTCAAGTGACGGTACGATTGTTCCTGACTTTTCAGATACTGCAAGATGTCTTCAAGATAACGCCACAGGCTTTGTGTGGTTAATCAAACACGCACAGCGCCACGCTATCACCCAGCAATTGCCATTAGCCTCTTCGTGTGAGGTGGCCGAGTGTAGTATTGAACAGATCCAGTTGCAACTCAACCGACAGCAGCAATGCGGCAAGTCTGACTGGCGGTTACCAAGCCCTGTTCAGTTGCTTTCTGTATTAAGTTTGAATCGTAATGCTTCGACACTTACTTGGTTGACGAATGACCTAAATGCAGCAATTCCATACCTACGCCTACGTACGACAGCCGTTAAAGATCAGAAGGTCTACACCGTGAATTGGTATGGCACTGAATTAAGCACGTTATGGCGGAGTGAACAGAGTGAATTGCACTTCTTACTGATGGCAGGACAATAGTATGAACAAATTGATGATTACCTTATTGACTCTCGTTTGCAGCAATGTATTTGCTAATTGTGATATCTCGCCTGCAGCACGCTTTCAATCTGACTCGCAGCAGGTAGTACATGATTTAAAGCATCGCCTTAGTTGGGTTAATTGTGTTGTTGGCTTATCACTTAACGAATGTGTGACGCCGACTTTAAACCGAATAAACGTATCTGGGTTTAGTGCAATTGAAACTGCCGCAGCGACAAGTATTGCGGGATATGATGATTGGAGATTACCAAACGTTAAGGAGTTACATGCTTTATTCGAAGATGAATGTACCGCGAGTCAACGTAATTCGGTTTTTGTATTTCCGAGTAATTTGAACCGTGTGTGGAGCGGGACCACAGGTGCATCGGGAGCTTCAGCAGGATTATTACTTCTGAATGTGGATAATTTACAGATCCAATCATGGGATCTTGAGTCTGCAGGGGCAGCAGTAATGCTCGTGCGGGACATGAACAGCCAAGGAATCAAGGAATAGAGATGGTGATAATTAGTTTCAGTGTTGCTATGACAGTCATAAACCCAAACTTACCGGAAAGCTTAGCGCAATTACCGTTTGAGATAAAACAGACTGCATTGATCTATCCGAGACAGTCTTATGACATTGCCAATTTTGTCAATATTCTGACGATTAATGAGCCTGTATTAGGTACGGGTGGGGACGATGTGCTTATCGGTAATAACGGCGATGATGAGCTTGTGGGATTAGCTGGTAATGACAAACTAGATGGTGGTCAAGGGGAAGACTTACTTATAGGCGGTGAGGGTAATGATGAGCTTATTGGTGGCAGTGGAAACGACACCTTAAATGGAGAGAGTGGTGATGATGTACTTCATGGCGGTCAAGATGATGACATTTTGCGCGCAGGACAAGGCCAAGATAGTTTGTTCGGTGAAGAAGGAGCCGATCGCTTATATGGTGATAGTGGAGATGACCAATTATTCGGTGGCCAAGGCTTAGATAAGCTTTATGGTGGGGAAGGAAATGATGTGCTCAAGGGCGGCTCTGAAAATGATGAATTGAACGGAGGCGATGGTGACGACCAATTATATGGTGAAAGTGGAGACGATATTCTTTTGGGCGATGAGCTTAGTTCCCAAATAGGTAATGACTATTTAGATGGTGGAGTTGGAAACGACCTACTTTATGGTAATGCTGGGCACGATGAACTCTATGGTAATGAAGGTCGAGATAAGCTTTGGGGTGGTAGTGGTAACGATACCTTAAAAGGCGGGAATGATGACGATGAGTTATTTGGCGGCGATGGCGAAGATACCCTATTTGGAGAGTCGGGACAAGATTACCTAGAAGGTGGGGACGGGAAAGACATACTCCGCGGTGGTCTGCACGATGATGTGCTTTATGGTGACGGTGGTGATGATCAACTCTATGGTGATGAGGGGGCTGATAGGCTATCTGGTAATGCAGGCCGAGACCATCTTTTTGGTGGTGCGGGTAATGATATCCTAAAAGGTGGTGATGATGATGACCATCTCTATGGTGAGCAAGGGGATGACATTTTAGAAGGTGGCTGGGGAGATGATACTTTCTATGATTCTGAAGGAACAGATCAGTTCGATGGTGGTGAAGGGAACGACTTTTTCTTATTAAATGATGCAGGACTAAATCGCCATCACATTATTGGAGGTAGAGGGCAAGATACAATTCAACTGAGCGGTGGCACGGACTTAATTGCACTCACAACATATATTCAAGACGTAGAAATGATGGTTGGTAACCATTTAGGGAACCGACTAGTTCCTGCAAGCGGTATAAGTAAAGTGATGGGCTTGGAAGGTGACGATCAAATCTATGACAGTAACGGAAATGAAACCTTGATGGGAGGGGATGGTAACGACCAAATTACTAGCTTTTCAGGTAAGGATACCGTGTTTGGAGGCAACGGTGATGATCTAATGTTTGCCCATGCTGGCCAAGGTAATTTCTATGGTGAAGCTGGCAATGACACTTTTACACTGAGTTCATCAGTCGACTTATTGGACGGGGGAAGTGGTGATGATCAAGTGGTATTAGCGGACGACGCCAGTACCTTTATTAATATCGCTCATATTAACGCTGTCGAAAGGCTCACCGGTAATTATAAACCTAACATTGTATCTATGAATGAAGTTGCAATTGGCAGCAACCTGCAGATAGATCTTGGCGCTGGGGTTGATAGGTTTGTGTCCGGTATAATCGCTGACGATCGCAACGGTCTTACATTTGAGCTCTATTACAATAATACCTCGGGAACCGATATCGAGCTAAAGACCGGTACGATTTCATATCAATTACTTAATGTCGAGTTTCTGCTTTATGAGCGGATCAGGCAGGGCTATCACGCTCAATTCTTACTGAATTTACGGACAAAACAACACTCAATTATATCTGAAATACCCCTGTGAAATATCTAAAAGGAGATTAAAGTGAAGTATTCTATTTGCGCTACTATGTGCGCACTTGCATTTGCGTCATCGAGTTATGCCGCACAATATAAAGCAGTGCCTGCTTTTACAGGTAGCGCTAAAATGGGCATTAATTGTGTTCATGCACCAACTGAGGCTGGTAATAATGGCATTGCATCCCAATGCCAGCAATTTATTCCACCCACCAATCCAAGAATAGAAGCGCAATTTCCTGTCCCGCCTTCTCAATACAATGTGATGTATCGAAACCCGAGTGCGAAGGCCTTTAGTGAGTTTTCGGGTTATCCCATGGTTGTAGAGATGTCGCAAGACACTTGTTACCTACGCAACCCACTCGTGAATACTATCTTAGCCGAGCGCAACGTATCGCCTGAGCTATTTAAAACTTATGAGTACGCTTGTTCTGAGGGGAATAGAGAGAGTTTTGATAATAGCTCAATGATCTATAAATATACTGTATCTGGCGCCTTCCAGCCACAAAATGACGCGCATTTTTATGCTGGTGTTACGATGCAGATGGCGTTGGATTATTATTCAGATCTTTTTCCTAACCAAGCGGAGTTATGCCCATCTTCAGGTTATTGTATAAAGCAGGTTCAACTTCGAGTGAACTACTCACATGAAGGCCAAGATTACAGCAGTAATTGGGATGGGGAGTATGTAAATCTCGCTCCTGGAGGAAATACATTTAGGCAATTTGCTCATGGTAGTGCATTAGATATTGTGTCACATGAGATAGGTCATGCCATTTTAAGTTGGAATAGTGATTTGTTGTATCAGGGGGGGGAGCAGTCAGCCATCCACGAGGCTTTTTCCGACATGACTGCTGTCGCTGTCCGAGATTATTATTTTAAACATCTACAAGTAACAGAGAGTAATTTTACCACCAGTCCGTTGGCTCTCGCGTGGCAACAAGACAATCAAAAAAAATGGTGGTTTGGTATTGATCGTAACTTTTCGCAAAGTCCAGTCCGTTATTTGAACTATCCTCGTTTAGATTTATATAGTGTTGATGATCATAGGGATCTGGCAGATGCTGTAGGACCTCATCAGCAGTCAGGTGTGCTAAATAAGTTTTTTTATCTGCTGAGCAACCAAAATGGCTGGGATATCGAACGAGCATATAAATTAGTGTTAACTGCGGCCAAAGATTGTTTCAACCGACAAAGCAGTATTGAACATGCTGGTTACTGCCTAATTCAATCTACAGTTGAAAAGCAGCTTGTAAGCCACTTGTTACAACAAGTAGGGATCGTCCCTTCTAACGCAAATGTAGATAACCTAGACTTTAGTATTGATAGGTTACTTGATGAGGCTAATTATCAAATTATTGATAATAGTTTCTACAACAGCCAAGTTCAGTCTTTAAACGTAAAAGTAAACGGTGAATCTCAGCTCTATTGGCGCAAAAACAACGGACAGGGTAATTACCAATCTGTTAAGGGGGGTCGAGTAATACTTCAGCAGGGGGCAAATACATTAGCATTAGAACTGGAGTTGAAAAATGGCCAAATAAAAACAGGTTATCGTCTACTGTATGGTGCATCAGAGCCAAGATGTATACCAAACTCAACGACTCCTGCACTGACTGATATTCGCATAAACGGTGAACTGTTTAGGCTGGATAATAGTTATGAATTCGTCGAATTAAATACTCCTATTCACTCTTTGGATGAACTAAAAATAGATTTTTTGACGGCGCTGAACAATCGTTATGTTTCATTATTTAGTGATAGCAATCGTAATCGAGTATTTGAGGTGTTCTCGGATCCATTAAGCAATGAACTTATTTTTGGTCAACCAGATGTAGCCAATAGTGTCGCTGTTCGTTTTGAGTATCCTGACTCAGTTATGGCTGGGCCGCTACTAATGCGCATTCGAATTGATGACCAACAAGAGTCTGCATGCAATGCGATTAATTCCGGTCAGGTAGTTGACTTTCTTGTTAATTTCAAACAAGGGGGAAGTAATCTTGCCGTCGACTTTAGCCATTCTCAAGTAAATAACGATGTCACATTTAAAGCTAATGGAACAGGTGCAACTGATTTAAGTTATAACTGGTATTTTGATAGTCACTTAGTTGCAGAAAATAAAACTCAATTTACTAAAGTCTTGTCAGGCGCAACATTAGTGAGAGTTGATATGCTCTCTAAAGGCCAAGTGGTAGCAAGTGAAGAGCGTGTTGTTTCACCAGTAGCAAATCCTAATTTAGCTATCCAATGTCAGGTAACAGGTAGCAGTTGTGAATTTAATATTTCTCATGAGCAGTTGCCAGCTAGTGCGAGATATTTCTGGACATTCGGTGATGTAAATAACACCAAAGATACTCGCTATAACGCTAACAGCTTTAACTTCGATTATAGACAGCATGGCCAATATGAAGCTGTACTTGAGCTATTTATTGATGAGTTAAATACTCAATTCAAAGCAACGACTATGGTCAATATCAGCACGTCTACTCCTGATTTCAACTTCGATTATCGTGTTGATGCAAGCAATAGTCAGCGACTTATATTTACGCCAGATTTAGCTGGAGTGGAAGTGACTGATATTAGGTGGAATATCGAACAAAGTTGGGTGCGTCAATCTGACTTATCCGGAACATGGACGCATACGTTTAGTGAGCCTGGTGTACATACAGTTTATATGGCGATTACTGATATTCATGGAAGTATCCATACCACAAGCAAGAGCATCAATGTAAAAGCAAATACCCAACAGCCAAAAGCAACCGTTAACCAAGCTCAAGTAATGATGAAATATGGCTCATATAGTATGTGTTATCACTCTCAGCTTCACCAATTGGCAAAAGGCGATAGTGAGCTCAATTCATACTGGAACTTTCCTATAGCGTGTGTTTCGGAAATCACTGTAGATGGCTCTAGCAGTGATGGTAGCACTGTTCTGAGTGAGTATTGGGTTGATCTTAATCGAGATAATCAATTTCAAACGAATGAAAAAAATATAACGTCGACATTTAATTTGTCTGAGGGCGCTGTAAATGTATGTGTAGTTGCGTATACAGAGGCTCAAGGACCTTCGGTAGTACCATGTGACCCTACTCAAGGAAGGGACAGCATGCAATTTAAAATTGTGCAGTAATTTCTAAATATAACTTTAAGGAAAATAAAATGAAAATTAAGCTACTTGCGTTCTCAATCGGAGCTACTATTGCTTTTGGTTCTTTACCTGCTCACGCTCAAACTGTTCTTGATGCAAAACTTGCTCAGCAAGAAACTAAACAAGCTAGAGATGGAGTGCAATACCTTGATCCAGATAGTCCTGCAGCTATTGCAGAGCTGAAAAGCATTTTCAATGACGCTGGTTGGAATGAAAAAAATAGCCCTCAGTTATTTAAGCAACTTCATACGCCACAAAACAAGAGCACAAAAATTGCACCTCTAGCGATGGTGAAAAGCCTCGGTACTGAGGAAATGGAACTGGAATCTTACTTTAGCCATTTAGGTTTTAATATCATTGGAACAGGTGATTCCAAACTATTTAAAATTCGACTTTTAAATTCAGAGCCGCAATTAACAAAAGTAACGACATTGACCATAAAACTTGTCAATGAGAAAGGCGAGCAAATTACAACGCAACAGACAAGACGCTTCTTTGGCGCGGAGACTCCGGATGACCATCGCGATGTTTTAGGTGGGGAAGCGACTTTGTCTTCAGCATATGAGCATGTTAGTCGTTCTAAAGAGGTTTATGCAGAAGGCTCTGCTTTTGTTATTTTTAATGACGACAGCAAAGTATTCAAAAAAGTCAGAGTGAAGTACGACCGTAATGCACTGCTAGGCATGCTCGGTAAAGAGCTTGGTCTTCCGCTTAGTAACAAAGCTGCTACGATTGCATCTTATCCACTTGTTGCGAATAAACTTGAACAAGCCAACCAGCTAGCACAAACTCAGCACTTTGGGACGACAAGTGTTGGTGATTTTTTTGAACATACGGTTGAACATCCTAAAGATTGGAGAAAGTCAGCGCCAGATCAGAAATATAGTGTACCAGGTGCTGATGGTAAAATTATGGTTTGTTTAAATCGTGATTATGGTGATTGTGACTACCCGACGGTATTAGCTGGAGGGGATTATAATGATATCCCTCATGTAACTATCCCATTCAAGGGCCAAATAACGCTACCAACATATATCTCAAGAGTGTTGTTTAAAGAGGATGCAGAGCTTGAAAATAACAACGTTACGCCTACTGATATTTTAGTCCAAGGTAAGGACAGTTTTATTGATAGGTTGTCTTATAACAATACGAATATGAAAAGCATTTTTGCTAAATACTTTAAAGTTGAGTATCACTTTAATGCGGCAGATTGGATGCCTGTTTCCGTGCTGTCTTGGGACATTCCAAGAAACGCAGGCATCTTTGCTAAGCCAGGGATCTTCACAAGGCGGGCTGATGCTTTTTGGATCATGAATATTGGCCTAGAAGTTAACTGGATGGGGAACTTAGAAGACGCGAAAACGTACTTTGGGGTTTCTGAGGCAGAGTACAATGACATAACTGGCTACACTTCCTATATTATTGCTTCATCTCAGGCACCTGAATTGCCCAAAGATAGTGCTGTATATAATCAGGCACCATTACAATTTAGCTATAGTTGCTTAGCAAAAGGTACGCAAATCCTTATGCCGAATGGGCAGTCTCAATCAATTGAGCAGTTTAATGTTGGCGACTTGGTGATGGGTTCTAGTGAGTTTTCAACCAAGAAGAAAGAAGTGTTAAGAGTAGTTGATATGTCTGTCGGTGTGGAACATTTACCGATGATAAAAATTACTACGGATAAGGGCCAAACCCTGACGTTAACTGAATCGCACCCGTTGGTACGTGAAGGCGGAATGGCTGCATGGGCTTTGAATGTGCAGCAAGGTGATGTTATTCAAACCGAACAAGGTCTTGCGACAATCACTTCTTATGAAAAAGTTGATTATAAAGACAATGTTTATAACCTTAAGTTAGCCCGCGTAAACGGTAAGCAAGAAGAAGGAGAAACGTTTGTGATGTATGCAAATGGAATCTCGGTCGGGGATCTTGCGATGCAAACTGAAAATGAAGTCAATACTAGCAAAGAGTCTGTTGAAGATGTATTAAAGCGCCTTCCTCAAGAATGGCATGCTGATTATCTAAATAGCTTAGAGATTGATAAGAAGTAAATTTATAGATGCGTTTTAAGCAATAAAAAAGCTGATCATACGATCAGCTTTTTTATTATTGCAATCAAGCGCAACTTAATGGCAGTTATTCTAAGTGCTGCAATAGGAAGATTAAAAACTGGATTGAGTTTCAAAATTATGTAAAATATTTGTATTGCATATTAAGGAGAAAACACTATGCGAATACTGGGAAGTATATGTGCATTGTTATTGAGCTCAACTCCCGCACTAGCTCACACTTCATTGCTTGAGCATTCTTATTCAGGCGAACAGAAACTTCAGGCGCACCCTAACGTAACCACATCAGCTTTTAGCTATCACGCTGTAGCGACGATGACCGGAAATTATAAAATTGGCTTAAATTGTCATCAAGCCCCAAATATGCGAACGCAATTGTGTGAAAACGCAGTACTCCCATTAGATCATCCAATGACAAAAGCGCGGTGGCCCGACCCCCCAATAAGAAGCAAGCTGTTTTTTAGACCTGATAGTTTTGGTGCATTCGAAACATTTTCTGGCTATCCAATGATTGTCAAGCTTGAGCAAGGTAAGTGCTTATATGAAAATGAATGGATCACTACCTATGATGTAGACACAGGTAGTGATCCTTATAGTTATCCTTGTCCGAGTGGGGTAGTAGAAAGTCATGGTATAGATAGCGACCCTTATCTATATTACAGTCGATTTGGTGTATTCAAACCGGTCAATGATGCACACCTATTTGCCGGTGTAACTGTACAGACAATTCTCTCAAAGTTTAAAGAATTGTATCCCCAGCAATCACAGTTCTGTGAGGACAATGGTTATTGTGTAAATCCTTTTAAAGTAAGGCTTGGAGGAGACTCAGACTATTCAAGTAGCTGGGACGGTGAATTTATTAATTTAGCACCAAATCAGAATGCTAATCTTAGTCGTTTTTCTCATGGTACGTCTTTGGATATCGTAGCTCACGAAATGGGGCATGCGATTTTGGAGTGGAATACCAATAACATTGTTTCGGATGTGAACGCTGAACCGCTTGAGACGAGAAGTCAGAGGTTGGCTTTTCATGAAAGCTTTGCTGATATTTTTGCGATGGGTGTAAAAGACTATTATGCACGCCATCTGTCAGCAACACCACCAGAGGGTAATTGGAAACAGAGCGACGCATATCAAAAACTATACAGTGATGATGAAAATATGTGGGGAATTGGTTGGGATGCATTCGTCAGAGATCTTAGCTTGCGTAATGTTAAACAACCGCGACTAGATGGTGTTAGCATCGATGATTATAGGGACTATGACGATGTTACACAGTCGCATTTCCGTGCCGGTGCGTTAAATAAATTTTTCTATTTACTCGCCAGCCAATCTGGTTGGGGAGTTGAACGCGCATTCTCTTTAGTTATTAAAGCGATGATATCTTGCTTTGATGAAAGCACGGATATGGCGCATGCTACTCAATGCATTATTGAGAGCGCAGATGAACAGGATAAAACTCACCTCCGACAGTTGGCTCAAAAAGTAGGTTTCCATTCGCAGAAGATGGGAATTGAGCCACTAAAAGTAGATATGTCAAGGTTGTTAGAGGAAGTACATTATCAAATTACAGATCCTCGAATTCAGGAAAGTAGCGTTGAAACACTCATAATACATGTAGACGATGAGCTGTATTATTCGTGGAGTGAAAGCAGTGGTATTCCTTGGGAAGCAGCCCACAAGGCCACCTTAACGCTTAGTGCAGGAGAGCACTCTATTAGGTGGCAGATCATTGATAAAAATGGAAATCAGTTTACCAGTGAACGCATAGCATTTTTAATAAACTCTGCTTTGTGTGTGCCTGAGAATGTTGCAGCAAGCAATGCGGAGCAGCTAAAGCTTAACGGAGAATCTTTTGATTTAGAAAATGGCTATACAAGCGTTGTTCTGCAAGATGATATCTTCATAGATAATCCACAGATACTTAAATTTGCAAGGTTTACCTCAGGTCGATTTATCAAAGTACTACTTGATAAAGATAGAAATGGATTTTTTGATGAACAATCAGAAACTGTCCTATCAAGAACTGAGTTAGGCAACAAGTTAACTTTTTCGTTAGAGGCACTTGATGCGCTACAACAAGGACCCGTTTTATTAAGGGTTATCATAGAGGAAGCGGAAGGAAGTAGTACTTGTTTCTTGAATGAAAGTGCTCAGGTAATTGATGTTAAGTCTTCAGTTAAAGGTGGGACATATCAGCCACCATCAATAAGTTTTTCTTATACTCAGTTAAATCAGTTAATTACTTTGAATATTCAAGAGCAATTCAGTGATGCATACAGCTTTAAGTGGACAATAGGTCGAGAAACTATTGAAACGCGTTCTTACACATTGACTCGTGAATTGGATGAAGGGATTGAAGTAAAGCTTGATCTAATACGGGATGATGTAACGGTCAAAAGCATATCAAAAGTTGTTGTGCCAACCAATGTACCGAACATTGCAATCCAGTGCCAACAAAATGAGAGGCGTTGTTTGTTACAGAGCGTACATAGTGAAATAGTTGGTGCTTTAAAGTATCGTTGGAATATTGATGGGGAAATTATTGAGCGCAGTAATAATACGCCGTTTGAGTATGAATTTGCGGATTATGGTGAGCATAGTGTGAAGCTGTCATTATTGTTAAACAACGATAATGTTCAGTTTGACCATAGCCAGGTGATTGAATTACATCAGGTTCCTACGGTAGATGTGGTCATTAAACAAACGAATGATTTATTTAGTTTTACTTTATCCCAGCTGCTTCCAGAAGGATATGAAATTATTTGGGTTATCGATGGTGTTGAGTATCGTGGGGTAGATAAGACACTTAACTTGAAACTCAAAGAAAACGTGGATTCGGTAAGTTATCGTATATTAAAAGGAGACGTTGTAGTTAAACAACAAGACGTTGCAATAGTCAAAGTCCCGGATCCAAACTTGAAGTTCAAATGCAAAAAAGCCGAAGGGTTGAGATGTTCTTTTACGGTTGAGCATGACCAAATACCATCAGAACTTACCTATTATTGGAGTTTTGGGGATGAAGCTACTTTGGAAAGCACAGATCCGAATGTGTCCCATGCCTATAATCAGGAAGGTATTTATGCGGTTAAATTAAGTTTGAGAGTAGATCAACATGCTGATTTTACAGCAACCAAGTTAGTCAATATTCATCCTACCCAGCCGCCCTTAGTTGAGCCGAAAATCAACTTTAGTCAGTATAATAATGTGATTAAATTACAGGCTATAGGTGAAGGAATTGAAAGCTTAGAATTTAAATGGCTGATCAACGATGTAGCGTTAGAAGGGAAAGAAGTCGAGCAGGCGTTGGCTAACTTAGGTGAAGATTATGATATTTCACTGCAGATATTCTATGGTGGCCAGAAGTTAATGACTTTAGCGCAACCTATTTATATTCATAAAGATATTGCTCTAGAATTTGATTGGGAACTGGTTGCGAAAGATGGCGGGCTACCCGTATTCGACTTTAGTGTTAGCCATCTAGAAGCTAAGTAATGTTGAGGTAAAATTATAAAAGGGGATGTAGTACAGCGTCCCCCTTTAATTTAGGGTTGAAGTCGGTCTGATTTTATCACCCTTAAGGTAAATATAGAGAAAAATAGTTCTCACTTTGTTTTGAATAGCTTATTGCAAAAACCTTTATAAATTGACCTAGAGCAACAAACTATTGCGCAATCTAAAAATTAGAGTTGTAAATCCAAGACTTTGAGTAATACTTTATTTCAGTGTCTACCAAAATATAAATCAGATTATGCTAAATAGGGTTTCAGTTAAAAGCAGATTGTTGTCGCTTTCAGGCATACCTGCTGTGTTTTTTATTCTTGCAACCATCTTCACAATCGGAACATTATCAAACCTTATCAATTACATTGACCGTATTTATGACGACAGAGTTGTACCGCTTAGACAAATAAAAGTGGTGTCAGATAACTATGCGGTGGTTATTGTGGATACGTTTCACAAGTTACGAGGCCATCAACTATCCAATGGTGCTGCGTTAAAGCAAATCGAAGAAGCTAAGAATATCGCTGAAAAAGAATGGAATAGCTATTTGTCCACGGACCTTACGAGCGACGAGCGAAGCTTAGTAAAGCAAGTTGAAAAAGCAGAGCTAAGTGTCAAGCAACTGCTGTCTAATTATATTAATCGAGTTAACGCAAATACCTTTGAAGAAATTCCTTACGATAAATTTGTACATGACCTCTATGCGGCTTTCGATCCGCTTAGCGAAAGCTACAATGCACTCATTGAGTTACAGCTTACTGAAGCAAGTGCGCTTCGAAATATTGGTCACTCCGAGGCCAGTGCGACTAAAACGGCGATGATTATCTCTTCCGTTGTTATTGTGATCGTAATGGTACTAATTGGCATGTTGATATTTAGGTCAATAAATGAACCGCTCAGCCGCTTGCGTATGCGTATTGGTAATATTGCAAGAGATGCAGATTTAACACAACGAGTGGTAGTTGAGGGGCAAGATGAGTTAAGCCAGATAGGGAATGACTTCAATACCATGGTGTCTAGCTTACATGAGCTAGTTACCAATCTAGTCACAATCGTGAATAGCCTTTCTACGACCTCTAACGAGTTGAATGGTATCAGTCAATCGATTGCGGGTACTTCACAAGAGCAAGAGCAGCAAACAGTGATGATTGCAACCGCAGCAACAGAAATGAGCAGTGCGATACAAGAAGTGGCACATAATGCGATGAATACCGCGAACAAAGCTGAGATGTCCGGTAAGCTTGCGAAACAAGGGATGGATGTTATTTCGCAAAATATTCAGGCCATTGAGCGCCTAGCTAGTGAAGTAGGAGATAATGCGCAGTTAATTAAAGCGTTGAACGATCAGTCTAATGAAATCAACCAAGTGGTGTTAATGATCCAAGGTGTGGCTGAACAAACAAATCTTTTGGCATTAAACGCTGCAATAGAAGCTGCGAGAGCAGGGGAATCGGGCCGAGGTTTTGCAGTTGTTGCCGACGAAGTCAGGCAATTGGCACATAATACGCAAAAAGCCACAGAATCGATCCGAGATATGATCAGTAAGTTACAGGGCATGGCACAAAACGCAGTATCATCGATGGAGAACGCGCAATCAAGTGCTGCTGCAGGGGTAGATAGGGCCAATGAGTCAGCTCAAATAATGACCGATATTGATAAGGCGGTGGATGAAATCGTTGGTATGAATATTCAGGTTTCAACGGCGACAGAAGAACAAACAACGGTGGTTGCGGAAATCAGTGAAAATATTAATGATTTCAGTAGCAGTATTTCTGAAATTACCCGAAATGCGCAGAGTAATGCCGATGTAAGTAATGACTTGGAAGCGTTGGCTGAGCAGCTAAACAGTCAAGTGCTAGTGTTTAAAGTTTAATATTATTAGGGCCGGGTCTGTTTAAATCAAACAGCAAAGATCAACAGGCTCTAGAATTAAAGAAATAAAAAAACCTCGTCATTGCGAGGTTTTTTTACTTATGGAGCTGTTGTTACACCAACGGATATTACACAACACCACGAGGTAAGCGGCAGTCGTGATCTTTTGCTGCTAGTTCAGCAATCCACTGTTCTTCCGCTTTGAAGCCTTCTTCGTTTTCTGTAACGATAGTAAAGCTCGCTGATTTTACAGCTGCAGTCTTAGGCGCTTTCTTAGTCGTTTTCGCTTTTTTGGCAGGCGCCTGCGTTTTCTCACTTGCTACAGCTGACCCTGAAGTTAGCTCTTCTGTTAATTCAGCTACCTCAGCAAGACGCATGTTTTTGCCACCATCGATGCTATACCAACCTGGCTTTGCAGTGATCTCAGGCTTTTTGCCATGTGCAGCTTCGTACGCAGCTTCGAAAGCGCTTAGTACTTCAGTTTTATCTAGTTTACTCATCGTAGATCCTAGTCGTGTTGTACGCGGATACGCGGGTTAAGATTAAACTCTATTTATACCCATATTTGCGCAAATTTTCAATTTTTTACGTTTTTCAGCGCTAATTTATCGAACTTTAGCCTGATTTTGGTGCCTTTTTCGGCGCTTAAAGTGCCTCGGGGTCAATAACACGACGGATCGTGATCCACATACTACCAAGCTGTTCATGCCAAATCCGAGTGACTACTTCTAAGGCCTTATGGTTCGGAATAAATTGTCTGCTCAGTGGGTATTGCTTGAAGTTATAGAACTCCGTCGGTGCAGCGAACACTTCTATGCCTTGTGCTTCAAATAGGTTTTTTGCTCGCTGTATGTGCGAAGCCGATGTGACCAATACGACGTCATAATCGACTAGTAAAGGTGCTAGCATTTTTGCTTCGTCCGCGGTGTCTTTGGCATTGGGGTTTTGCTTAATACGTGTAGTGGAAATACCTAGGCTCTGTGCGGTTCTTGCCATGAGTCCCGCGCTTGTTGCATGGCCATAGCCGTAACCTGAGACATACAGCTGGGCCTTTGGGTAAATATTAGCAAGTCTTACGCCTTCAACTAATCTGGCTAGACCGCAGCTGCCAAGTTGGGCGTTGCTGGGGAGAGATTTATCTGGGTATAAATCACAGCCAAGTACCACGATTTTATCTATATTGTTGTGCTTGCTTGGATTGAATGCGGCGAGAGCGCCTGTATCCCACTCAATAATATGTTGTGCGACATAAGGAGTCGATAACGCCCATGTCGTGAGTAAGACGAACCAGCTTGCGATGTAAGGCCCTTTACGCGTTTTGGCGATAAAAAGCATAAGCCCCATAAGCACCACTAAAGATAATGGTAACGGCATCATAAGTTGACCGATAACCTTTTTGACTTCAAACATTTAAACATGTCCTAGATTAAGATAAGCCTAACGCAATGCTAGCATGAGATGGGAGTTGTAGAAATGTCTAACAGTTAGGGCTCAAAAAAGAGCCCAGTCATCTATCTTGCAGTGGTTTTTCGGCAAGTATTGAGGAAATGACGATAAACAGGGTTATCTTTCATGCTTTTCTTCATTGCTAAATACATTGGACGATTTAGCCCAAGTGCGCCTAGAGGAATCGATTTAATTAGCCCTTGGCTCTCATAAGGTGTCACTAACCAGTCCGGTAATGCTGCAACCCCCATACCTGCGCTCACCAGTTGGAAGATTAATAAACCTTGATCGACGGTTTTTAACGTGCCGTCAAAGCGTGCATTTTGAATAAAGTGCTTAAATATGTCCTGACGCTCGCGAGGAATAGGGTAAGAAATGATGGTTTCATCTTTTAGGTCGAGTGCTGTGACATAGGCCTTCTTGGCCAATTCGTGATCTGGTGCAACGATTAACTTTAACTTAAAGTCAAATAGGTGCGCGTATTCCAGTTGCTCTGGTTCGCGAATGTCTGAGGTAAGCACTAAGTCCAGCTCATCTTCAATAAGGTCAGGAATCGCGTCGTAGCTAAAGCCACGTTCGTAATCGACTTTAATGTCAGGCCAAAAGGTATTGAATTCTTTAATTGTTGGAAGCAACCAGTGAAAACAAGCATGACATTCCACGCTTAATCTGAGTTGCGAGATAGGCTGATTAAGGCTTTCCTTCAAACGGCACTTTGTTGCTTCAACTTTAGGCAAAACATCGTTGGCAAGTTCCAATAATAACATCCCTTGAGGGGTAAAACGTACTGGCTGCGTTTTGCGCTCAAAGAGTTGGCAGTCGAGTTTGCTCTCAAGATCTTTGATCTGATGTGATAAAGCAGATTGAGTCAGGAATAGCTCTCGTGCTGTATTCACAAGAGAACCAGTTTCTTTCAAGGTGGAGATAGTCTTTAGGTGCTTTATATCAATCATTATCAACAATTCTCATATTTGAAGTGAGCAAATCTCAGCATTACTCAATATTACGATTCTATTTAGTTATTATCAATGTCTAGACGTCTAAATACCTACGGTGAATTGTTCAAAAATTCACAAATCCACTATAACACTAAAAATGACAGCGTTGTCACTACTTCTGTAAAAATTTTGCAAAAAATTACAATTTAATTTTATTCATATGAAATCTGAGAAAGCATCAATTGTTGTTTTTGAGCATGAGAATTATATTTCAGACATCTAAACATCTAGATGGAATTGAAATCATGGCATTAACACATAACTTGGGTTTTCCACGCGTAGGCAAAAAGCGTGAACTTAAATTTGCAGTAGAACGCTATTGGTCAGGCGACTTAACGCAAGTCGACTTAATCGCGGAAGGAAAGCGCATTCGTGCAGAAAACTGGGCATTGCAAGCTGACGCTGGTGTTGACCTTCTCCCTGTAGGCGATTTTGCTTGGTATGATCACGTGTTGAATACTTCATTACTTGTCGGCGCTATTCCCAGTCGTCACAAAAATGATGAGTCGGTAAATCTTGATACTTTGTTTAGGATGGGCAGAGGTCGAGCACCTAGCGGCTGTGCGTGTGCCGCAAGTGAAATGACGAAATGGTTCAACACCAATTATCATTACATCGTCCCTGAGTTAACACAAACGCAAGAATTCTCCCTGACTTGGACGGAGTTGTTTACTCAAGTAGAAGAAGCACAATTACTTGGCTACCAAGCAAAGCCCGTATTGGTCGGCCCGGTAACCTATCTCTACTTAGCTAAATGCGTTGGTCAAGAGTTTGATAAATTGGCTTTATTAGATAAGTTATTGATTGTATATCAGCAGGTACTCGGCAAGCTTGCAGAGCAAGGCGTTGAGTGGGTACAAATTGATGAACCTATTTTAGCATTGGAAATCGACGATGCTTATCGCAACGCGCTGCGCCGGAGTTTTGATGCGTTGAGCGGCCAAGGAGTAAAAGTGTTGTTGGCCAGTTATTTTGACTCCATACAAGCGCATGTTGAAGATATCCAGTCTTACCCCGTAGAAGGCGTGCATTTTGACTGTGTAACGGCAAACTACGACTTGGCTGCGTTAGAAACAGTAGTTGGGCAAGATAGCGTACTGTCTCTTGGGGTTGTGAATGGTCGTAACATTTGGCGCTCGGATCTTGAAGGTGTATATCAGCAACTTGCTCTGGTTCATGAACGTCGCGGTGATAATCTCTGGCTCGCTCCTTCATGCTCATTATTACATACGCCAGTCGACTTAGATCAAGAGCAAAAGCTTGATGGTGAGTTAAAGTCTTGGCTCGCATTTGCCAAACAAAAAGGGCAAGAGCTGGCATTATTGAAAAATGCATTGGAGCAGCGTGATATTACCCAGTTGGTCGAATATTCTAAGCCTGTAAAAGCGCGTTTAACTTCTACTCGCGTGAATAATAATGAGGTGCAGCAGCGTGTTTCAGCGCTTACAGCAAAAGACGGCCAACGCAATAGTGAATTCGCAACCAGAATTAAAAAACAAGCACAGTCGCTAAATTTACCCTTATTGCCAACCACAACGATAGGCTCCTTCCCACAAACCCAGGCTATTCGTAAGGCGCGACGTGATTATAAAGCGGGTACGTTGAGTGCTGATGCTTATCAAAGCCAGATGGAAGCGGAGATCCGTTATGCCGTTGAAGAACAAGAAGCGCTTAACTTAGATGTGCTGGTTCATGGCGAAGCAGAGCGCAATGATATGGTTGAGTACTTTGGTGAATTACTCGAAGGTTTTGCCTTTACTCAGTTTGGTTGGGTGCAAAGTTATGGTTCGCGCTGTGTTAAGCCCCCTGTGGTTTGGGGGGATGTCTCGCGTGCGGCACCAATGACAGTTAATTGGACGAGTTATGCACAGAGCTTAACCAAAAAACCGATGAAGGGCATGCTAACAGGACCTGTGACTATTTTATTTTGGTCGTTTGTCAGAGATGACTTAGACAAGCCGAGCATCGCGAATCAAATTGCATTAGCACTGAGAGATGAAGTGGTAGATTTGCAAAATGCAGGGATTAAGGTGATCCAAATCGATGAACCTGCTTTTAGAGAGGGGATGCCACTCAAAGCCAGTCAGTGGCAAACCTACTTAGCGTGGGCGGCGTATGCGTTTAGGGTATCAGCAAGTGGTGTGAATGACGAAACACAGATCCATACGCATATGTGTTATTCGGATTTTAACGATATTATCGCCGCCATAGCGGATATGGATGCGGACGTGATCACAATTGAAACGTCACGTTCAAATATGACCTTACTCGACGCCTTTGAAGACTTTGACTACCCCAATGACATCGGGCCTGGTGTGTATGATATTCACACGCCAAACGTCCCTGAGGTGGCATGGATAAAAGACTTAATTCACAAAGCAGCGAAGAAAATCCCAGTAGAAAGATTATGGGTGAATCCAGATTGTGGGCTAAAAACCCGAGCATGGCCAGAAACCCGAGCTGCACTTGAGAATATGGTGACAGCAACCAAGGAGCTTAGAAGCGAATTAGGGGAAAGTTAATCTAAACCAGCCCACATATTTCATTGTTTATATAAAATGAAATATGTGGCGAGTGTATCTAGTTTCTACTCAGTAAAAATGCCATCGCTTGATCTGCGGCGAGTGGTTTAGAAACAATATAACCTTGGCCAAACTGACAACCTTTTTGCTTTAATAGCTGCCACTGGGTTTCGAGCTCGATACCTTCAGCGACAACGGTCAGGTTAAGTGATTGTGCAAGTTTCAAAATCGCATCAACTAGCGGGTTTTCTCTTTCAGTTAGTTGGTCAATAAAGCTCTTATCAATTTTAAGCACATGAATGGGGAGCTGGTGCAAATAACCTAAAGCAGAGTAACCAGTGCCAAAGTCGTCAAGATAAAGCTTCACTCCAAGGGATTCTAATCCTTGAATAATTTTGGTTGCGAGGGCGAGGTTTGCTATCAATCCAGATTCTGTGATTTCCAAACATAAAGAGCCAGGTGTAAGCTCATAATGATGATAAAGTTGCTGAATTGTATCAACGAACTCTAAGCTTGCGAAATGTCGCGATGACACATTTACGGTAACACGAGTCTTCGGCAGCTTTTGCGCTTTCCAACGTTTGAGTTGTTTGGCAGCCAATTCCAACAAATGTAAGTCAAGCTCAATGATCTGTCCGGTTTGCTCTGCAATTGGAATAAAAGCATCTGGAGAAACAAGCCCGTTTTTGGGGTGAAACCAACGGACGAGGGCTTCAAAGCTCACAATAGCGCCAGTCGTGAGAGAAAATATCGGTTGATAATACAGCGCAAATTCATTGTTTTTTATGCCATGTTGCAGATCATTTTCAATATCTGCTTGCTGTTTTAGGCGCTTGCGCATGGCATTATTAAAATAGCAGACTTGACCCCGACCCGAAGATTTTGCTTCGTACATGGCAGCATCTGCTTGCTGCAGTAAATTAATAGCGCTATCGGACTCGTTATCAGTGAACGCAACGCCAATACTGCCTGAAGCTTGCAGAACATGACCATCTATATGAAGGGGCTTGGTTATAGCCGTGGTGATCCTATCAAGCAGCAGAGTGACTTGTTGCCTGTCTTGGACATTTTCCATAAAAATCGCAAACTCATCACCCCCGAGCCGCGCAAAGGTGTCGGTTTTGCGAATACAGCCATTTATCATCTCGACAATAGCAATCAAGAAATGGTCGCCAACATCGTGGCCAAGTGAGTCATTAATGCTTTTAAATCTGTCTAAATCGAGATAGATCAGGCAGTGCAAATTAGAGGACTCCACTCGCGCTAGTCTTAAAATGGCATGTTTGATCCGCTCTAACAATAAATAGCGATTGGCAAGACCCGTTAAATCGTCGTGCAAGGCTCTATGTTCTAGCGCCTGCCTTGAAAGCTGTCGGTCTATGGCCATGCTGACTTGACGACTTATATAAGTCAAAATAGATAAATCATGATTCACGAAAGCTTGGTCGTTGTTATAGCTTTGCAGCACAATCACGCCCTGATATTGATCATTAACCAAAAATGGTACGCCTAACCAAGAGCGTGGCGAGCGACCCACCATTTTAAAATCACCCCGCGTAATGTGCATTCTAAATTGATCGTTATCACACAGCAGTGGTCGTTGGTTCTTCAGAATATAGTAGGATGCAGTATGCTTAATCTGATCTTTTGATACTTTTTGGTGTGCATTACATTTTTCGCCTCCCTCAATCAAATAATCGATTTCTAAAATATCCTGTTGAGTATCGTAAAGGCCGATAAAGAAGTTCTCGGCGCAAAGCTGAGAGGCAATGATTTTATATAAGTCATCATAAAAAGCCTCAAGGTTCTCAAAGCGGTAAGTGATGTTCGCAATTTTAAGCAGGGACTTTTCTAAATTCTGTGCTTGGTGTAACTGGGCAATCGTGGTTTGGAGGTTTTCTAAGGTGCGTAACTGATGGATTTTGGCACTGAGCAGATGTGCGACCGTCGATAGTATTTGTAAATGCGCGGAGGTAAAATAATCGGCCTCTGGATGCTCACAGTCAATCACACCGATTAAGTAACCATCATACTCCAGAGGTACGCAAAGTTCTGACATGGCTGGACGTAAATCTGCAATGTACATAGGGTGAGCGGCGACGTTTCCAGAAATAAAGGGCTCTCTAGTCGTTGCTACTTGCCCGGTAATACCTGAACCAATCTTTATCTTAGTTTGTTCAACACGATAATCCCCATTAGCATGGGAAACGCCCATACTTGCTGCGACTTCTAGATACTCTTGATAAGGATCAGCGAGATAGATAACACAATCGACAAACCCCAGTCGATTAACGACCTGTGTCGTAACGTATTCAAATAATTCGTCAAGTTTGGTTAGATGCAGCAGCGACGACGAAAACTGGTTGATGATGCTAAGCTGCTCAGTTTTTGATTCTAATTTTTGGTTCTCAGATAGCATACATATTTCTCATGAAAAGATGCTACTAAGTTAACTTAAAATGTACATATTTACCAATATTGTGAAAAATGAAAACGAGCTAAAAGTAAACTTACAAAATGAAATAATCTGCGGTTGGCCTGAAAAACTTTACTAACACCCATGTGCAGCCTATGATCGGGCAAATTCAGCAGTGGAAGAGAGCAATGACGAGCAAACAAACGCTAACGATTACACGACCAGATGATTGGCATGTGCACCTACGTGATGGTGATGTCTTGGTCGACACGGTAAGAGATATTAGTCGCTACATGGGCCGCGCGATTATCATGCCAAACCTTGTACCACCAGCAACTTGTACAGAGACTGCTTTGGCTTATCGTGACCGCATTATGGCCGCTAATCCTCAAGGTAACTTTCAGCCTCTAATGGTGTTATATCTTACCGATAACACGACTCCTGAAGAAATCAAAAAAGCGAAAGCAACTGGTCATATTGTTGCTGCTAAATTATATCCAGCCGGTGCAACGACAAACTCAGCATCGGGTGTAACGGATATTGAAAATGTATATCCAGCGCTCGAAGCGATGCAAGAAGTTGGCATGTTGCTACTCGTGCATGGTGAAGTGACGGACTCTTCTATTGATATCTTTGATAGAGAAAAAGTATTCCTTGAGACGAAACTAGCCAAAGTCGTTGATAACTTCCCAACGTTAAAAATTGTACTTGAACATATCACAACAAAAGACGCAGTTGATTTTGTTAATCAAGCGCCTGACAACGTTGCTGCAACTATCACAGCTCATCATTTGCTTTATAACCGTAATCATATGTTGGCTGGTGGCATTCGTCCTCACTATTATTGCTTACCTATCTTAAAGCGGAATACGCATCAACAGGCGTTAATTGAAGCGGCGACAAGCGGAAGTAAAAAATTCTTCTTGGGCACAGACTCAGCCCCTCATGCGAAAGATAAAAAAGAAGCTGCATGTGGCTGTGCCGGTGCATACACTGCACATGCCGCAATTGAGCTATATGCAGAGGCATTTGAAGATGCTAATGCACTTGATAAGTTAGAAGGTTTTGCGAGTTACTTTGGTCCGGACTTTTATGACTTACCGCGCAATACGGATACCATTACGCTGACTAAGTCTCCTTGGCAAGTGCCTGATACATACAAATTAGGTGAAGGGACGGTTGTGCCAATTAAAGCTGGGTCGACAATTGATTGGAAAGTTGAATAAGATTTAAACAAAATGTAATTAAATCTTCTTAATTCTAACTAAAAAAGCGCCATTATGGCGCTTTTTTAGTAACAAAACTAAAATTCATAGAATACAATTTGTTTTTTATTAATTTTAATATAGTATTCAATATAAATATTAAAACTAAGCTTAATTGAGAGAGTATCAATGCGTGAGATCAAGTCTTTTATTAAAAATGCGAGCTACGGTGATTTGGAAAAAGCGTTAGAGCTTATTCAAAAAGCACTGGACGAGCAAAAGGAACAGCAGCAGGCTAAAGAAGAAGTATTGGCTATGCTGAAAGAAAAAGGACTTACGCTTGATGATTTAGTAGGCACTACGCCAGCTGACCGTCGTTCTAAAGTAAAAGCAAAATACCGTATTGAAAAAGACGGTGAAGTAATTGAGTGGACTGGCCGTGGTAAAACACCTAAAGTATTCCAAGGTGTTAACCTAGATGATTATCTAATCTAACAAGACTTTATTATGAAAGTTGTTCGGTATTGAACAGCTTTTTTAAAATAGCCTAAATAAAAGGCGTATCTTATGGATACGCCTTTTTTGACTTAATTATTTATATCCTGAGGTGCTTATTTACGTTTTAAGACCTTACCAACAAGAAGCGGTACAAAATACGCTGAATCACTTTCGCAAATCAAGCGAGTCAGCTGTCATTGTGTTACCTACAGGCGCCGGAAAGAGTCTCGTGATTGCGGAGCTTGCACGGCTTGCGAAGCACAAAATATTAGTATTGACTCATGTTAAAGAGCTGGTAGAGCAAAATGCACAAAAATATAAAAGCTATGGATTACAAGCGAGTATTTTTTCTGCTGGATTAAAAGAAAAGTCGTTACAGCACCAGGTGACTTTTGCCAGTGTGCAATCATTGTCTCGAAACTTATCACAACTCAATCAATTTTACTCATTAGTTATCATTGACGAATGTCACCGAGTGAGTGGGGAAGATAATAGTCAGTATCAGCAAATTTTAAACCAGCTGGCTCAGTTTAATCCTGAACTAAAGTTACTAGGCTTAACAGCAACACCTTATCGTTTGGGGATGGGGTGGATATATCATAAGCATTACCACGGTTTTGTTAGAGGAAAAGCTGATTCACCATTTAAGAAGTGTATTTACGAATTACCACTTAGATATATGATAAAAAATTCGTATCTGACGCCGCCTAATAAAATTGATCCTGCCGTTGAGAATTATGATTTTTCTAGTTTAAGTACAGATTCATTTGGACGTTATTCAGAATCTGATATGAATACATTATTACAAGCACAAACTCGTGCAACAAAGAGCATTATCACTCATTTACTGGCGCTCAGTGAAAATAGGGCGGGAGTAATGATTTTTGCCGCGACGGTTATGCATGCGAAAGAAATTCTCGGCTATTTACCTAAGCAATATAGTGCGCTTATCACGGGTGAAACCAAATCTGCCGAGAGAGATGCACTTATCGTCCAGTTCAAAAATAGAGAAATTAAGTATTTAGTGAATGTTTCTGTGCTGACTACCGGGTTTGACGCGCCCCATGTTGATGTTATCGCTATCTTGAGACCCACGGAGTCCGTGAGCCTCTATCAGCAGATTGTAGGCAGAGGACTTAGGTTAGACGAAAACAAAGAAGATTGCTTTGTCATTGATTATGCAGGCAATGATTTTGACTTATTTGCACCTGAAGTAGGAAGTAAAAAGCCAAATTCAGACAATGAGCCCGTACAGGTGTTGTGTCCAGGTTGTGGCTTTGCCAATATTTTCTGGGGCAAGGTAGACGAGCAAGGCAAGCTTATTGAGCATTTTGGTAGGCGCTGTCAGGGATTGCTTGAAGACGATGAAGGTCACTCACAGCAATGTGATTATCGTTTTAAGTTTAAAGAGTGTGAGCAATGCGGTGCGGAAAATGATATTGCTGCAAGGCAATGCCATCAGTGCGGCGGAATAATGGCAGACCCAGATGATAAGTTGCGTGCAGCACTGAATTTAAAACATGCAATGGTGCTACGCTGCAGCGGACTCTGTGGCGAAGTGCTCAGTGGCAATAAATTAAAAATTACTTACTTTGATGAGGATGGGGCAAGTTGTAGTGAAGTCTATGACTTTTCTAATCAAAAGAGTCTATTTATATTCCACCAGCAATTTGCAAAGCGGCGAAAATCTACGTCGGCACCTGCAAAATGGCAGTCAGCTGAAGAAGTGATAGATACTGATTTGATTGCACCGGATTTCGTGATTGCTAAATTACACAAGAAGTTTGGTTGGCAGGTTTCTGAAAAGTTGTTTGATTATCAAGGTAGCTACAGAAAGGCTGACAAAAGTTAGCCTTTCTGTATAAAAATCGGATTTTCTGTGGCGGTTTATTCTTCCGAGGCCATTAAGCCCCAGCCATCACCATATCCTTCATAACCATTGGCTATGCTTTCTAGGTATTGCTCAGTCTGACTCAGTAGCTCGTGCATCGGGACCATAGTCACCGTGGTGATCACTTCCCAAACGCCTGTGTCAGGACATTGTTGTAACTGGGTTTTCGGTGCTAATTCGTCTTTCTCAATCGCGCCAATGAAACGCTTAGCATCATCAGCTTGCTCGAAAAGAATATAAAAATCGATATTCTGCATTTGCGTCAGATCAACGCCAGCAGCGGCAATCTCAGCTAGAAGCTCACCGTTATCATCATTTGGGAATTGCATAATTTCACTCTGCAGGTTCAATTGCTGCTATTGTCCGTCATCTGCAAGAAAATAAAAAGGATGAATGTAAATAAATGTGCGATAAAACCCACTGCGTTACAACAAAATACACCCTATGTTCAGCTTAAGCTCAGTAAAATTGCACTTTCTCTGAAAAGTCGTTTTACAGTATCAATTTTCACAAGCACAATGGCGTTATCGATGCCCATAAGTCGCGATATTTAGGTCGTTTTATTTTAATGAAGCCGTATTTCTCTTGTTTAACACTAGCGCTTTTTTTGTGCTGCTTTTCCTCGTTTAACGCAGGTGCTGAGTCTCGTCCTGCATCAGTAAAAATCTCCAACATTGAAGTCAAAGTCGAAAACGGCGATGTAGAAGACAACATCACTGGTTTTTTAAAATCTTACAAAGGTAAGCCAAAAGTCCCTCGGGTGATGAAAGAGGTGCGTGCGGACATACGTCGCGCTTTGCATGCTTTAGGCTATTATCATTTTGATATTCAACTCAGTGGAGAAGGGCAAAACGTCATAGCCGAAGTCAAACTTGAAGCACCTCTGAAATGGAAAGATATTAATATTGAGCTTGTGGGTGCGGGTAGGGACAATGCGGATTTAGTTTCGCTTATCAAAGATGTGCCGATCCAAGTTGGCAAGCAAGTCAATCATAGTGATTATCAGGCAACGAAAAGTCGCTTTGAAAGCGAGCTACTAGAACTTGGATATTTTGATTATCAATGGCAAGAGTCCAAATTGCTTGTTCACAAAGCGAATCGCTATGCTGGCGTGCGACTGCTGCTCAACACTGGTAAACGTTATCAATTTGGCGACCTTGCTATAGAGGGAAACACCAAAGCGGCTAACTATATACGTTCGCTAAGCCCATTTTCGAAAGGGCAGCCGTTTGAAGCGAGCCTTTTGTCCGATTTTAATCTGTCTTTAAATGCCACTCCTTATTTTAGTGCAATAAAGGTTTATCCGCTGTTAAAGGACCGGACGAGCGATCAGATCCCAGTTCGAGTGAGTGTTGAAGACAAACCCGCAAATAGCTTTGAAGTGGGTGCTGGCTACAGTGATGATGTGGGTGCAAAAACCCGTTTTAAGTGGACTAAACCTTGGATCACCGAGGATGGCCATTCCTTTGAGTCCAATCTGAGGCTGTCGCAAAAGCAACAAGATATCACTGCCAGTTATACCATTCCAGTAGACAATCCTAACGACGATTTGTGGCGTGTGTTAGGCGGTTATAAGGTGCAGGATGAAGTAACGGAAGGGATCAACAGTCGGATTTGGAACGTACAGGTACAGCGACAATGGCTAACGGATGACGAGTGGGTGAGAACGGCGTTTTTGAAACGTGAACACGAAACCACGGAACAGCTGGGCGAAAAACAGCGCACGGAAATGTTGATCCCTGGCATTAGCTACTTAAAGAAAGAAAGTAAAGGTGGCGCGCTACCGTATTGGGGTAATGAGCGCCTGATCTCCATTGAAGCCGCAGCAGATTCTGTACTATCGTCTGCAAATATGTTGAAAGTGAGATGGAACAATGAATGGCTAAGAAGCTTTGAAACCAAGCACTTGTTTTTTGGTCGCTTAGACTTAGGGGCGATCGTGACAAAGGATATTGACCAAATTCCGTTTACCCATCGTTTCCTTGCTGGGGGAGATCAAAGTATCCGTGGTTTTGCCTATGAATCTATCGGTCCTCGCGATGACGAAGGGCGCATACTTGGCGGCAGATATTTAGCCACTGGCACAGTGGAATATAACTATCAATTCCACCCAAGTTGGCGAGCAGCTTTGTTTGTTGATGCGGGTACTGCAACGAACGATTTCTCAGACGCTTGGGAAGTTGGAGCCGGGTTTGGATTTCGTTATTTAACCCCCGTTGGTCCAATCCGGCTCGATCATGCTTGGGGGTTGACCAAAGAAAGTAAAAGCACCCGTCTCAGTATTGTTATAGGACCTGAAATCTAATGCAGTTCAGAAGCTTAAGAATAAAAATCATTACTGCCATTATTAGCCTATTTTTACTTTTGGTTTGTTTATGTTTTACCTTGCCGGGGCAACAGTTGCTGGTTTGGGTAGCGAATAAAACGGTTTCAGGGTTAGAAATCGATGGCTTAGACAAGCGCTTATTATCTGGCGCCAATCTTACGTTGCGTTATCACAATGATGATATCGATATTCGCCTTAGAGACACCAAAGTCACTGTTGAGTGGTTGACCTGTGCCAGCGTTTGCATTGCGCTAGACGCAAAAGAGATAGCGATTGTACAAAAGCAGAAAAGTGTCAGCGAAGCGGAAACTACGGAAAGTAGCCAAGTTGAGTTACCACTGCCAATTGCAATAAAACGTGCACAAGTTCAGCAATTTTCGTTGGAAACGCCGGATATTACAGTGCAATTGCAAGGCTTAGACACGCAGCTTTCAGGTTCTGGCTCACATTTTAATATCCCATTTTTGCTGTTAGACAGCGTAAAGTTGACCACAAAGGCAACCGTTCAGCCAGTGCCGGCAAAATCGCCAGCACCACTTAATGCATTAGCGCCACTCCAACTACCTAAGATAGACCTGCCGCTAACCGCTGAGCTCGGCGAGTTAAAGATTAACAACCTCGCGATAGATGAGCAGACGCTTGAGAATATCAAGCTTTCTCAAGTTGTAGTGGATGAAAATGTGGACGTGGAGCAGGTTCAGCTTAACTATCAAGAATGGTTTATATCAGCAGCGGCAGAAGTCTTGCTTAACGACTGGACGATTGATCTTAGGTCAACCTTGAGTGCGCCACAGGGGTTAGCCAGTTTAACACTGGCGGGTCGCCCTCACGATCTTACGCTTACTTTGAATACCGAGGGAATGGCGTTTGCAAAACTGCAAGCCCATGCGGATTTGACAGCGATAAACTGGCCTTTTGATTTACAGGGTCAAATAGATAAATTAGTTATTCCTTCAGAGCCCACGACTTTAAAAGGTGCGACACTCGGCTTGAGCGGGGATGCCTCAAAATACCATTTGTCAGGCTCATTCGCTGTTAATACTGTGCAGTTTGGTGATGTTACCGCGACACTTGAAGGGCTAGGTGGACTACAAGCGTTTACATTAGCTAAAGCAAAGTTTCAGCTAGAAAAGGCGCAAGCGCAAATAGCAGGACAAGTGAACTGGTCGCAAGGGCTGAAGGGTAAAGTGAGCGGGGACTTTTCTCAGCTACCAGTCGATAGATTGCTAGGGCTAGTACAATACGATGCAGGCCTGACGGAAAACGATATGCTGGCAGGGCAATTCGCGCTTGATTTTATCAGTCGAGGTGAGCAGTGGCAGGTTAATGTTGAGCGCTTTAAGCTCGATGGTAAAGTAGCGGGGACCCCGCTTGATGCGGATGTTAAGGTCGTTGTGGATGAGAGCCTACTAGGTGAGTTTAGCCATGCACGCCTGAATTATGGCAAAAATAGCCTGACGGTAAGCGGTGAGCTTGGTCAGCAGTTAGATCTCGATATTGACTTTCAGTTTGAGCAGGCGGCAAATACGCTTATTCCAGCCGACTTAAAGGGCAGTGGTGAAATCTTTATTCAGGGCGACCACCTTAAGCCGAGTATTCAGACCGATATTAAGTTTGACTCTGTGCGTTACCAGAATATAGCACTACATGGCTTAACGACGAAAGGCACGGTTGATATTGCCAATGAAGTGACTGGGCAAATTAAACTGGCACTAGACCGTTTGATTGTTGACTCTGAAATGGTTGAAGACATTCGTTTAGCTGTGAAAGGCAACCAGCAGCAACATAACGCGACATTGGATATTCGTGATAAGCGAGTGGTTGCAAGCTTTGAAGTCAATGGCAAGATGCAGCAGTCAACTTGGCAGGGAGAATTGTCGTCTGGTGAGGTAACTTCTCAAGGGCAAACAATTGCATTGCAAAATCCTGCCGCAATCGTGATCAGTGATGTCAGCCAGCGCATTGCAAAGCAGTGTTGGCAGATGGATGATACTGATTTGTGTTTTGCAGCCGAGCAAAAAGGCACACAAGGGCAAGCCGATGTTAAACTGGAAAAGTTGGCACTGGCTAAACTACAAACTTGGTTGCCAGCAGAGCTCAAAGTAACCGGTGAAACCCAGGCCATGGCTAAACTTGCGTGGCAAAACGGCCAAGTAACGCGAGCCGATGGCGAGCTGAGCATTGTTGATGCCGGCATTACGACTCATGGGCAAACATTTTCAATTTCTGAATTTAAAGCGTTATTAAAAACCAATAACAAGCAAATCCACGCTGATTGGCGCATGACCTCCGATACCTTAGGTAAGTTCAGTGGCGATACGCGTGTGCCGCTAGATAAACACTCTCCCCAATTAGCTGGTAATGTAAAAATAGAGTCAATTGAGCTGGCTAAGTTGTCAGCGCTACTAAACCGAGTAACGGAACAAAGCTTTGACCTGCAAGGGGAAGTGTTAGGGGATATAAATATCTCAGGTAGCCTCGCAGCCCCTGAAGTGAACGGTAAACTAACTGCTCAGCGCTTATTTATGTCTTCTGACTCTTTGCCTGTTGAAATCGATAAAGGTCATATCAATCTTGATTTTAATACCACTTCCGCTCAACTAGAGGCTGAGTTAACTGCAGCTAAAGGTGGCAAGGTGGCACTCACCGGCGAAGCCTATTGGTTGCCCGAGCTCTCTGCTGAAGTCAAAATAAAGGGCGAAAATATTTATGTGCAACCAGACTCGCAGATTGAACTAACCGCAAGCCCGGATTTAACTCTTGCCTATAAAGATAAGATTGCGCGTGTACTCGGAGAAGTTGTGGTGCCGTTTGGCCGAGTAAACATTGAATCTCTGCCTGAGGGAGTCACCTCGCCAAGCGACGATGAAGTCATTGTTGATGCCAAGGTGCAAAAGCAGATGTCGGTGCCAGTTCAACATGAAATAGATTTAAAACTGACCGTTAAAGATAATTTTAGGGTGAAGGCGCTTGGGCTAGATAGCTTTGTTACCGGTGCAATCGAAATTGATAAGCAAGTTGAGTCGCCAATGTTAGCAACAGGTGAGTTGCAATTGCGAGAGGGGAAATACCGTGCATTTGGCCAAGACTTGTTGATCCGCACAGGACAAATTGGCTTCAATGGTGCATTAGATAAACCTTATTTGAACATTCGAGCTATTCGAAATCCAGCGACAACCGCCAATGATGTGATAGCCGGTGTTGAGCTCACGGGCAATATTGCTAAGCCGCGTTTGACTGTGTTTTCAGAGCCAGCAATGGACCAAGCCAAGGCACTGTCATACCTACTTAACGGTCAGCCTTTAGGGGAGTCTGAAACCTCTAACAACGCGCTACTCACACAGTTTTTACTCTCACAGGGAATTGACCGCAGTGAAGGATTCTTTAGTAAGGCGGGGGAATCGCTTGGACTTTCGGATGTTAACCTATCAGCAAAAGGCAGTGGTGACGATACACAAGTTGAGGTGTCTGGCTATATCACCCCCAATGTTCAGGTCAGCTATCGGGTTGGGGTATTTGAGTCTATCAATGAAATTGCGCTGCGTTATCGTGTTTTTTCGAAGTTTTATGTTGAAGCCACGAGCGGTTTGTACAACAGTATAGACTTCTTATACAAGTTTGATTGGGATGACAAATGAAACTGCTCTGGCTCGCTCTAGGTTTTGTGATATTTCCTCTCAAAGCACAAGAAACAACGGAAATTAGAATCAGCGCAGGTGCCGATCCGTACATTATAGAGCTGCTTACTTTGAGTTTGTCATACCAGGTAGAGTCAGCGAGGCTCGTATCAGTGAGAAGTATTCCTTCTCAAGACAGAGCGGTGCGCTTACTTGGAGAAAAAGGGGGGCTGGATGTCAGTTGGTTAGTGACTAACTCACAGCGCGAAAAGGCCGCGAGCGCAATTCGCATTCCCCTAGTGAAAGGGATTTTGGGTTATCGCATTCCTTTAGTGCACAAACATAATCAAGCCTTACTGAGTGGAGTACGCTATATTGGCGACTTGCGCCGAGTTACTTTTGGTTTACGCAGAGATTGGCCAGACCATCAGATTTTTGAGCGTAATGGCCTCAGTGTGACTTCTTTTTCACAAGAAGACAGTGGTTACGACATGTTGTTGAAAAAACGTTTTGATGTGTTGCCAAGCGATTTAGTGAGTATTGAAGCTGCACTGAGTGACACGGACTTGGTCGCAGATCAGCACGTGGTGTTTTACTACCCTTCGGCGGTATACTTTTTTGTTTCTCACGACAACCCGTTGCTCCATAGCCAAATTGAGAAAGGCCTCAAAAGCGCACTACAAGATGGCCGATTTGAGGCGTTATTCTTAAAACACTTTTCCGCTCGTCTTGAAAAGCTAGATCTTAAAAACAAAACAGTCATAGAATTAGACAATCCAAACCTGCCACCCAGTGCGCCGTTGGAGGTGCCATTTTATTGGTATAAACAAGGAAAATAAGAATGAAAAAAACCTTACTACTTATTGCGCTTGCCATAAGTACATCCCCTGTCTTAGCAAAACCTTATACAAAGTCACCATCGGAAGTCGTTGCTGAGGCCAAAAGCAGCGACTGGCAGCAGCTGGACCCTGAAAATATTCTTAAAATAGAATTACAAACAGGACCGGTCTATATCGCGCTTAACCCTGAACTTGCGCCTAATCATGTGGCAAATATTAAAGCGTTAGCGCGAGAGGGGTTTTACACTAATTTGAGTATGTATCGGTTTGTGGAAAACTTTGTGGCCCAAGGCGGCGATATGTTGGACAAGAAAGTGCCGCAAAAAGGAAAAAAGGCGATTGCCGCCGAGTTTTATCATCACTCGGATTCAACCTTGAAGATCACATCGCTAGATGCTGTGGACGGCTACGCGCCACGTACCGGATTTTTAAATGGTTTTGCCGTAGGACAAAATGAAGCTGGAACCAAAACCTGGATGACACACTGCGTTGGTTCGTTTGCTATGGCCAGAATCAACGATGTTAATAGTGGTGGTACCGAGTTTTACATCACGTTGACGCCGCAGCGATACCTAGACAAAAACACCACCGTGTTTGGACAGTTATTATCGGGAATGGAGCATGTTCAGCACCTAGATCGTAAACCTGTTGCGGGACAAGCGTTCAATGTTATCAAAGGGGTTACGGTACTTGCTGATGTAAAAGGTGCACCTTCTTTTAAAAGGCTAAAGACAAATACGCCGATTTTTGAGTCGCTAATTGCTGCGCGTAAAAATAGAGCGGGAGATTGGTTTGTTGATACACCAAATCACACCGACATATGTTCGGTCCCCGTCCCAGTTGAAATGGAAGACACGACAGGGGAATAAATAACCTGAGCTGCGGATAATTAATGCCTTTCTAGCAGCTAGTTTTAGCGCTAACTGCGTTGAATTCACTTCCAATAGCCAGCTATTGGTGCGTAAATTCGCCTTGCCTACAGGATGTAGGTACCTTAGCGAGAGCAGGACGCGGAAGCGGTGTTTTCCCTAAAACTCTCTGGCGAGACAAGGAAAAAACTAAGTTTTGCTTTAGCAACAATGAGTTGGAACATTCCTTATCCAAACCTCAGGTTAAATAGCAATACTTAGATGTGATAAAAAGCCAAGCCATGTGAGAACATGGCTTTTTTACGTTTTACTGTCGGTTAGTTCTTACCTTATACGGAGTTTGATCTTGTTCACTCGAACGATATGGATTGATATCTAACCCGCCGCGGCGAGTATAGCGCGCATAAACCGATAATTTTTCAGGGTTAAAGGTGCGCCAAAGCTCACAGTAAATGCGTTCCACACATTGCTCATGGAACTCGTTGTGGTCACGGAATGAGATCAGGTACTTAAGCAGCGCTTCTCGGTCGATTTGCTTACCACGGTAACTTATCACCACGCTTGCCCAGTCTGGCTGTGAGGTGATCAAGCAATTTGACTTGAGTAAGTGGCTGTGAAGCGTCTCATCAACCACATCCTCAGAGGCAAGTTGTAGTAAGTCACTATTTGGTGTGTAGCTATCAACTTCAATATCCAGCTCGTCGATACACTCACCTGGGAGGCGCGAGAAAGGAATACAATCGAATTCGTCTGCGCCAAATAATGTCACGCTAACTTGGCTATTTGATGCCGTGGAAAGATCCGCAGCTAGCATTTGGCGTACGGTTTCCATCGTATCAAAGCGACTTTGGTTAAAGCTATTCAAGTAAAGTTTGAACGATTTTGACTCAATGATATGTGAGCTTTGGCAAGGAAACACAAAAGTGGCAACCGCAACTTGAGGTTTACCTTTGTTATTGAGCCAAGACAGTTCGTAGCCTGTCCAGGTATCTTCACCTTTGAATGGTAAAGCGGACTCATCAACATTGATTTGGTCACGATTAAGTTTACGTGCAATTGGGTGCAGCAGGCTTGGAGTATAAACACTGGCGTATTCTGTGGTTTTACCAAGCACAGAAGATTGCAGCTCTGGCGAGTTACTGTAGTCTGTCATGTTAATTCAAATCTCGTTACAATGCGGTCATTATAACGAATGTTTACCTCGGGATTAATAGCATTTTGCTTAATTAAACGAAACAAGTATTCAGCCCGAGGTGAGAAAAATAAAGAGAGCTTTATATATGACTCAGCCCGTAAATATGGCGCGCTTGCATCAAGCCTATGTAGATTATCATCAACAGATCTTTAAAGATTTACCGAGTACCGAGCATGATGAAAGTTGGCCAAGCCCATGTGAGCAGGGTGAACCGAACAAGCTTAACGAGATAAAATGGCTAGCGGTAGAGCGCTCACCAACGGGACATTTAAATGATTTAGCCAGAGCGTTGGAAACGCAATTTCCTGACGGATTGAACGGACTGTATGGTGACTTCTTCGCTGGTAATATCGTGGCATTCATAGAGGGTAAGCAAATTGAGCTACTGCAAGTATGGAACGAAGATGACTTCGAGCGCTTGCAGCAAAATATCACCGGCCATATTTTAATGAAGCGCAGGCTCAAACAACCTGAAACCGTGTTTATTGGCTTAACAGAAGCAGATGACTTATTGGTGTCGGTCGATATCGCTACGGGTCAAGTTGGGTTAGAGTTTGTCGGTAAGAAGCAGCATCATGTTTTGGCTGATTCTATCGCAGAGTTTGTGGAAAAACTGACAGTCAACTACCCAATATAGCTAATTGATATCAAGGAGCTTGCGCTCCTTATTGAAAGTCCCACGAAATATTCGAGACCAATTGGCAAGTTTCGCAGCGAAAGTCGAAAAGGCCGAACCAAGGCTCTTCAAGTAACCAGTCTCCCTGGCAGCTTGGGCATTTTCTTGCTTTTTCTGCGGCGAGGTTTTCGCCGCCAACACGATACAGATAATAGTAAACCGGTTTTTTTGTGAGAAAGCGAATACGTTTGCTCAAATCCATGCCACGTCTAAACAAATCGCTACTCGTACTGGAAATTTCTTCCAATGCAGCAAATTCGCAGCGAGTCGCGCCATTGATCTGTATTTGATCGCAGGCTTGCCAATCTTCTTTCCATTTGATCAGTGCTTTATAATCACCGTTGGCAATAGCTGGGATTTTATATAAAGGCACTGGTAAAAAGTCGTCGCCACAATACAGTGGACTACAAGTGTGTACGTATGTGGTGTAGAGAATGTAGCTTGACGGTTCATGACAGGCATCAGCGCTGTTGGCATGTATATCTTGCCCAAAAACTTTGACCTTAGGTGCAAGCAAGCCTGATTGCTGTAGCTGGTCAATCGCAAACTTCACAAAAGGACTATGGTTTAATGGATGTAAAGCGTCTTCTTCTGGACACATCACACGAGTGACGAAATAGCCATCTTTAAGTACAGTTGGAAATTCGTCACCAATGATTTGACCATTAAAGCGAAGCGCGTTGACCACACGGTTAATGGCCTGCTCGGCAGCATCTAAGGTGGTTTCCTCATAGCAATCAAAAGTTAAGTCGACAACAAACACTACGACTTCTCCAATAAGGCAATGAGGTTATCAAGCTTAGCTTCAATTCTATCTAATTGGCTTTGTGAACTTGCTTTGACGACCTCTTCAACCTCTTGAAAGTGATCAATACAGGTAGGGTCTTGTTTGTACGCAGCAATGCCTGAGATGACGTCTGGCATTGCGACGCTTTGAGTTAATTTGCTTTTTGTTAGCGCGACGGTTGGAGTCTTTCCACTATCGACTAATTTTTTGATAGCTCTGGCAACAGCAGGGTGCATAGAGGTTCCTAAACGCCTTAATTATAGGAGTGGATCATAGCACCAAGTTACGCAAGGAGCGATTGCTTTAGCTATCTTAACATTGCATCTAGTTCGTCAATGATTTCACTCCAATCGGCGTCCTCTTTCAGTGATTCTTCAATAAAGTGACGCTGTCCTTCATTCCAAAATGGTGCTTGGCTTAACAACATATCGTCAGGAAGGCGGTGTTGTTTGACAAACCCTTCAATCGCCTTGGGATTGTTGTCGAGCCCTAGTTGGGCAAATAAAGTACTCATAGTGTGGCGACTAGTATCCATTTCGTTCTCCCTCGTTTGCTTGAATTTTACTCACTAACTATAGTAAAGGTGGTTGTAAAACCTTTAGCAAGTCATCATCGATAAAAACCATAATGACTAATGCGATGATAAATATACCTGTCCACGACTGAATAAATTGTGACTTGTATCAATATCTATCACAAGCGAGTAGTCGTACATTATTAAAGTACACAGAAAAAATTCTGAGGTTTTGATATTAAGTAGTATTTCGGCATGATTATCAGAAGCTTGGGGCAATAACAATAAGGAACCGTGATGTCAGTAGAAACTTCTCAACATGAATTAATCGTTAGATATTTAAATCCAGAAGATATCAATGTAGCCGCGAGTGTGTTGTATCAGGCTTACCATGATGATCCGTTACTCAAACAGGTATTGGAGGCAAAACAAGAAGCAATTTTTGAAAAAAAACTCAGAGCCTTAATACGAGAAGAGTTGTCGGCATTTGGCCAAACGGGTCAGCCTATGGTGGGGTTATATCATCAAGATAGATTGGTCGCGGTAGCATGCGTTATTGCAAATGGCGATGAATTGGACGCAAATCGGCAGTGGCATTGGCGATTACGACTCATGATGAGTGCGGGATATTTGCAAACGCAGCAGCTTATCGATAAAGAAAAGTCGATTAGACAAGCGTTGCAAACGCAGGAGCCGTGTCACTTTTTATCCCTAATTGCCGTTGACCCACATGTTCAAGGGCTTGGCTATGGTCACTATTTACTCACCGCGCTGGATGATTTAATTGCACAAAGTGAAGAAACGAAAGGGATGGCAGTATTTATTACTAAGCCAGAACACGCGCAGTTTTTTGCGGGTCACGGTTATCAAGTTTTACAAAAAATGGCGTTTAGCTCTGTAGAAGGCACATTGTTATTTAAGAGCAAATAGCAACAATGGAAATTACCCTGTGAGATATCTCCTACGAGAATGTGGGTTAAGGCGCTTTGTAGTACCGAATTTGTAGTGTTATTTTTGCTTATCTTTTTGTTTTTAAATGAATTGTTCTACTTTTCTTTTAAATGACAGCAAAAAGATTGTTCCTAGCTATCTAACAAAAATGTTCGATCCCCGTAAACTTAATCATGTAAGGAAACACAAGGGCAGGAGCTCAGCGTCAAAGGATAAGGAATTTGACAACAAGAGAAGGATATATTGCATAGGGCAAGGAAGATCTGGAACTCGAGGAAGCGAGTGTGAAGCGGAGCTTCACTAGGGATAAGGAGACACATGGAGTGTCAAGGAGCGCGGGAAGCGTAGTGGAGCAAGGAAGAGTAAATAGGGATGAGCAAGGCTCTAGGATGAAGGAGCGCAATCTGGATGGTTGCGAAGTGGATGGGTTACACTGGACGTAACAATGTATAGGGAGCACATAGGGAATATGTGAAGCGGAGCCAAGATGGCGTAGGAGTGCGGGAAGCGAAGTGGAGGCCAAGGGGGCTAAAATGGAGATGCACTGGAAGTGCTAATGGATGACACAAGGATGAGAGCCGGGTAAGTCGGAGTACATACCCGTTCAGGGGAAGAAGAATTGGCGGATTGCTTTTGGGTTGTAAAGCAGAGGGATTGGATACCTCTTGGGATAATCGTCAGGATTGAGGCGCAGCAGATAGGCTAGCGCCTTAGTTTTTTGTGGCGTTTGTAAATTTGATATTTATTTTCCTATTAACTTAGTTGAAGTTTTCAAAACTTTCCGCTTGCAGTTTCATTATTACCTTTCGATCTCATTGCTAGATTATTCCACTCTCATTTTAGTCTTATTTTTTAGTGCACGATGTTGGCGCAATAGCTAAGGAAAAAGAAATGGAATGGTATCTAACAGTATTAAAAAGATATTCCGATTTTAGTGGACGTTCAAGACGCAAAGAATATTGGATGTTTATCTTGATAAATGCGTTGATAGGCTTTGCAATTGGGATTGTCGACGGGCTTTTTGGAACCCTGTTTTTGACAGGTATCTATTATTTGACGGTTTTGGTACCGACGGTTGCCGTATCTATTCGTCGCCTTCACGATACTGGCCGCTCGGGCTGGTGGCTGCTAGTGAGCTTCGTGCCTATTGTCGGTTTATTAGTGATGATATATTTTACCACTATGGATAGTGAGGTTGGTGAAAACGACTACGGACCAAGCGTTAAAGGATATGTTTAAAATAGTCGTACTATAAATTCAGAGTAGGCACTTGTATTCATATGAATTTAAGTGCCTACTTTCGCACTTACCGAATTAACTTGCGATTTTATAGGCGGGCAATTCTTTTTTGACTAATCGTTCATTTTCTAAGTAAAGCTTACCTTGATAGGCTGACTCGCCATCTGAACTAAACTCAAACATAAATTGGCTTTTTATTCCAAGTTTACCGTCTTTTAATACCCCAAAACGGCGCTTAATACAGGCGACACTTAACAGTTGCACTTGCAAACTTTCGGCTTGATGCTGTGCATGCCTATTTGCCGCTTCTGCGATCTGGCGGCTATACCAAAATAGCGCGATAACAGATGAAACGATGATAAAAAGCCAAAGCGTTGTCATTTAAGAAAATAACCTTCCAATTGCACGAGACAGAGTTTCACTGCGATTTTCTGCTCTAATAATCCCTAAAACATGTGGGCGTAACATAGGTATTGCAACTAAGTCTGCGAAAATACTGCTGAAAAGTCCATCGATTTGATTATTCTCAGCGGCTTTTTCCATATAGGTAAAGAGCCTTTGCTGGTCGGTTAGTGTCTCCCAAGCACGCCCTGCAATAGTGAGTAAGCAATCTGCATCTGATCCCAACTCAGATGCTAAAATGGCGTCTACGGCATGTGCGATGAGACCAAGCGCGTGACTTCCCGACATTGCACGTAAATTAGTGACGACGGCGTCCTTATCTTGCTGTTGGCATGCATGGGTTAAAGCGGCTACAAAGTCTTCGGTTTGAGATGTTGAGATGGTAACGTGTTCAAGCATTGCGGCTAATGGTGTCTTAACTTCTGCTGGCAAAACAGACCAGGCCTGTTGTAGGTTGCTCGCGTTATGACCGTGGTCTAGACGTAGGGCAAAGTCAGCAATACCTTGTAGTGCTATTTCTTGCCAGCGCTCGAACCCAAGCTTGCCCGAAAAGTAGAGTTCGGCGTGCTCGTAATATTGAGAAGCCGGACGATTAAGCTCACGCTTTAATAGCGCATTGAATGCAGCGAGTTTGTTCGCATTTGGCGTGAAGACATAAGGGTTGTTATCAAGTTTCCCTTGAGCAGCTTCACCCGTGAGTTGTGTACCTAATGCTTCGAGTACCATGGAGGCAAAGTGATCACGGCTGGCGATAATGAGCTTGCTTTGCTCATCCAGTGGAAATTTTAAAAACCAAACATAAGGATCAACTGTCGCCTCATTATCCCAAAATTGAATTGCCATGATGGCATGACCACCAAGCGGATACGGATAAGGGACTTGAGTATTCTCGATTTGCGCAAACTGCTTCTTATCTATTTTTGTGATACGTCGACCCAGATCATAGACTCGCCACTGCGTACCGGCGTTTGTTAGTAATTCACCTAAAGTTGAAATTTGCGCTGTCATGAATGCTCTATATGTTACTTATATTTTCAATAGCGGCAATTATAGCTACTTTTAGGTGCGCTGATAAGCCTATGAAAAAGGTGTACTTGAGAGAATTGGCTAGCTCCTAAATAATGCAAATTGCTATAATGTAAAAAATTGAGAAAGAGACAGAACCGATGAATTCGGAATTATTGATTCAGTTAGATGAACTAGAGACTTGTTTAAAAGCAACGGGTCTTTGGCAAGACGAGCCAATTTCGGCTAAGGCACTTACCTCTACGGAGCCATTTTGCTGCGATACGATGACCTTCGCGCAGTGGTTGCAATTTGTATTCTTGGACAAAATGCGAACAATGGTAGAAAGTGGTGAAGCATTACCGGAAAATATGGCGATTGCGCCAATGGCTGAAATGGTGCTGAGTGAACATCTTTATTTTAATGCGGTGCATCAGTGCTTAAAAAACCTTGATAATACAATTGCAAAGAGCGCGTAATGCTTGAGATCTTATATCAAGATGCGCATTATGTTGCGATAAATAAGCCGTCAGGGTTATTGGTTCATCGCTCGTTTTTGGATAAGCGAGAAACACAATTTGCGATGCAAATGCTGCGTGATCAACTTGGTCAACATGTTTTCCCCGTTCACCGTTTAGATAGACCAACATCGGGCGTGCTGCTGTTTGCGCTAAGCTCTGAGGCCGCGCGAGACATGAATGAAGTCTTTATTAGCGGTAATATTCAAAAACGCTATTTAGCGCTTGTTCGCGGGTTTGCTCCTGAATCTAGATTCGTCGACAGACCACTCAAAGAAGAACTTGATAAAATCGCTGATAAGTTTGCCTGTCAGGATAAAGCTCCGCAGGAAGCGCAAACACAGATAAATTGTTTATTGCAGGGTAGCTTGCCAATTCCTTTTGGTAAGTATCCAAGTATCCGCTACTCGTTGGTGGAGTGCTTCCCTAAAACGGGTAGAAAACACCAAATTAGGCGTCACCTCAACTATTTAGCACATCCGATTATAGGTGATGTCAATCATGGTGATAATAAACACAACCACTTTTTTGTCGATCATTTTGGCTTACGTCGGTTGATGTTATTTGCAACTAAATTGGAATTTGTACATCCTTATAACAACACGACGATTTCAATTACCGCGGATTTGGGGGAAGAAGCATTGGCTGTCTTCGCTCAGCTCGGCTGGTCAGACAACGAGAAGGATTATAAATAATGGCAAAAGTTTCGATTTTTGTGGGAAGTATGTACGGCAATGCTGAAAACTTGGCAAACGACAGTGCTGAGTTTTTGAATAAATCGGGTCATGAGGCAAGTGTTATTGAACCTGCTTCCATCGCTGATGTAACGCAAGCTGAAAACATTTTATTTATTTCTTCCACTACCGGATCTGGTGATATTCCCGATAACTTGTTGCCTTTATTTTTGCAAATGCAAAGCGAATTTCCGATGCTAACGGGCAAGAAAGTAGCGGTCATCGCATTGGGGGATTCTAGTTATGGCGATACTTATTGTGGTGCTGGAAAGCAAATTGATGCCCTGATTGAAGAGTTGAACGCCACTCGAGCACAGCCGCGCTTAGACATCGATGCATGTGAATATTTTGAGCCTTGGGAGCCTGCTGAGCCTTGGCTTCAAGCATTGGCAAAAAACCTTTAGGTTTTATCTTCTGTTCAGCATTACCTTTCAATTTACGCGGCTTAATAGGTCGCGTTGCCTGCTTAAATAGCAAACTCATCAGCATAATCATAGTGACCAAAAAAACATAAATATTTACATTCTGGTTACGTTGTGTGACATTAGTCTTGGTTGTATGAAAAATAACCGAAATTATAAAGTTCAAAATAATGAAAAGGAAAAAATAATGATTAAACCGATTCTATTTGCTGTATCTGCTATTTTTGCCACCGCGATGTCGTCTAATGCTACCGCATTCGAAGAAATTTACCTTGAATGTTACAAAAATGGTGAGTTGTTATGGGCTGACTCTTTTACTGATTATCGAGACGCGGATAACGCATCGAGAATTTGCAGGAGGATTGGTGGTACGCCAATAATGTATTAACGATATCAGTTCTTTATGAAATTTCCTTTAATTAGTACCGAAGTCTAACCAAATTTTTTGGTTTAAATCAGCTGTAAGCGACGTTGCAACACTGTGTATTTAAACGATAGTACTGTCGTAATTTTTAAGGAAAAGTGAGTCAAAAGAGCTGCTTTAATATGTAAAAATCCAATATCATCACTGATATTGGATTTTTATTTTTTAACTCTATACCTTAGCGCTAAACACGTTTCGTCTGAACTTTCAGTTTTAATTTCTGACCTGGCTGCAGGTACTTCTGTCCAGTCAAGTTGTTCCATTTGACGATTTCATTCACGCTAACGTTAAATTTAGTGGCGATACGTGCTAGTGAGTCGCCTTTACGCACTTTATAAGTGATTGTGCGCTCGGTGTTGACGAGGACGGTTTGAGTCGCTGCTTTTTCATCTTTAAAGACGGTAAGCTTTTGTCCAAGGCGTAAAACCGCATTGGTTTTTAACTTATTCCAGCTAGCTAATTGCTTAACCGTCACATCATATTCGCGGCTGATATCCCACAATGTATCGCCTGACTTTACCGTGTGGCTGAGCTTTTTCTTGGTTACCTTGTTGGCGGCAAGGCGCACTTCTGGCGGTAAATGCTCACTTTGCAATTCGCCATCACTGAGTGGCACCAATAACTTTTGGCCAACACGGATCATATTGCCATTGATGCTATTGAGTGAGCGAATGGCGCCGATACTAGTATTAAACTTAGTCGCAACGACCGACAGGCTATCTCCTTTTTGCACCGTATAATATTGCCAACGCAGTCGATCTTTTACTTCAGTTTTAGCTAATTTCTCTTGAAAAGCGTCAACCTTTTCCATGGGTAATAATAACTGGTGTGGACCATCTGGATCGGTGGCCCAACGATTAAACCCTGGATTTAGGCGATAGAGTTCAGTTAAAGATATATCAGCCATTTCAGCGGCAAGTGCTAAATCAATTTGTGATCCTACCTCAACGGTATCAACAACTTGGGCATTGATTATGGGTTGCCACGCGACCTTAAACTCATCTGAGCGTTTTAAGAGGTCGGATAAGGCAAGTAATTTAGGCACATACGCTGTGGTTTCGCGAGGTAAATCGAGAGACCAAAAATCGGTAGGCAAATGCTTTTTACGATTTTTTCGGATTGCATTGAGCAATCGGCCTTCACCTGAGTTGTAAGCTGCAATTGCGTTTAACCAATCGCCTTCCAGTGTTTTATGGAGATAGGTGAGATAATCAAGCGCCGCTTGCGTTGACGCGATAATATCGCGACGACCGTCATACCACCAATTTTGTTTAAGGTTAAAGCGTTCACCGGTTTGTGGCATAAATTGCCAAATACCGGAAGCGGTGCGGTGAGAATAGCCAAATGGATCGAATGCGCTTTCTACAATAGGTAACAACGCGATTTCTACCGGCATATTGCGCTTTTCTACTTCTTCAACAATGTAGTAGAGGTAAGGCTCTGCACGTTTTGCAATACGGTCTAAATAGGCTTGGTGACGTTGATAGTAATTACGTTCGGCGACAACCGGTCTATTTTGTGGTACTTCGATAGATAACTGATAACGGATCCGCTCCCATACATCATCAAATACAGGCACAGCATCTTCATCTTCGTCTTGCCATGAGGTACTGAGTGTTTGAGAGATATCATAAGGGCTCGCGTGATCTAAGTTGGCCTGCTTCACTTGTTCAGTTGCAGTTTCCAATGGGGTTTCTTGTGTGATTTCACAACCACTTAATATTGCTGTTGATGCAATAATAAAGGCGAGCTTTTTCATAAATGCGTTCTTTTGCTTGGGGGTTCGGACAAAAACTCGGCAATATTACCGAGTTTGTATCAGCATTTAAAGCTTCTTTATTATTTTATTTCGACTTCCTAAAAATCGTTAGAAATGCTTATCTTTGGCGGTGTCGCAAAGAAAATGGATAATTTATTCAATACTTCCCATGCAAGTGCGCCAAAAAAGCGTCATTTTGGCGTTACATTAGGTCACTATTGAATATTTTAGAAGTTATCCTTCCATTTTCTCAATGCACTAAAACGAGCTTCTGGTGTATTTTCTGGCGCGATAAATTGCGTTGGTACTTGGGTGAGAATGGCTTCATTTGCGGCACGCACAAATGGATTGATTGCTTTTTGTTGTTCAATAGTTGTAGGTACTGTGCGCTCGTTATTGGCACGTAGTGATTTTGCTTGTTGGTGATACTGGATTAGTGCTTGGTTAGTGGGCTCTACAGCCTCAGCAAAAGCAAGATTCGCGAGCGTGTACTCGTGCGTGCAATACACTTTACATGTGTCAGGTAGGGTGAGTAGCTTTTCAAAGGAGCGCCACATTTGGCTTGGTGTTCCCTCAAAAAGCCTGCCGCAGCCTGCATTGAATAAGGTATCCCCCGTAAAAGCCAGCTCATCATTTACATAACAGATATGGTCTAACGTGTGTCCTGGGGTGGCGATAATGTTCAGCGTGGTATCAAAAAGTGTGATCTTATCGTGTTCACTAAGGCCATGAGTAATGCCTTTATATTTACCATTTTTAGGCCCGTAGACTGTTAAGCTAGGAAAGTGTAATAAAAGCGGGGCAATGCCATCAGTATGATCCCAATGGTGATGGGTGACTAATATGCCTTGGAGTGTTAAATCAAATTTGGCGAGGTAATCTAAAACAGGTTGTTCGTCACCGGGGTCAATTACCCAACAGTTTGAACTTAGAGGGTCTTTTATCACCCAGATATAATTGTCATCAAATGCTTTGATTGCATCGACTTGCACCATAACGCAATGCTCTATAAAGTGATTAATAACACCAGTATAACGAGCTTAGTAAATGAAACCAGCGTTAAGTTTTTTACAAGGACCCAAACCCGATGAGTGGCAAGACTTTCCTCACGGTGAATATTTAAAAGTGGGGATCCAAAAACGACTGGATGAATGGCTACCAAGAATGTTTGGTTATCACATGCTAAAACTCGGCTGTTTGAGCGGTCAAATGAATACCTCTGCCAGCCCGATTAAGCATCAAGTTTGTGTTGCCCCACAAGGTAAACATGTCGGGGTATTTGCTGAAATTGACGAGCTACCTTTTTACGAAAACTCAGTCGATGCTTGTATTTTAAGCCAGTGTTTAGAGTATCATTCTGATCCGCATCATATTCTACGCGAAGCCCATCGCACACTTATTCCCGGTGGTTATATTGTGATCTCCGGTTTCAATCCCTTTAGTTTATGTGGTGTGGCCCAAATGCTTCCCTTTAGTAAAGAAAAACTACCTTGGTCAGGGCGCTTCTTTACTCCATCGCGGGTGAAGGATTGGCTAGATTTACTCGGGTTTGAGATTGTTGGTGACGAGCGCTTTATCTATGCGTCTTTAGCGCGAGGCTCGAGGCTTTCTCGTTTTGCGCCATGGCGCCGCTTTTGTCGTCATTACTTAAAGCCGATGGGAAGCGTGTATATGTTGGTGGCAAGAAAGCGGGTGATGCCGCTCACTCCAATCAAACCCAAGTGGCATGTAAAGCCTAAGTGGACACCCGCTGTGAAAGGGGCTGGACTCAGGCAAACCTGTCAAGATAAAGATTAGCTTTGTGACTTGAGGTAACCATTGATGGAGTAGGTACAGGAACATTGCTTTTAGAGGCGTATTAAATACCGGCTTCGTAGCCTTCATCTACAAGTAGGTTTGAACCTGAAGCCGCTTCACGCGCTAAGTCATCAACAAGCTCATTGTATTTATTTCCAGCGTGGCCTTTTACCCAGCGCCATTGGATCGTATGTCGGCTGGTGGCAGCGTCCAGTCTTTGCCATAAATCGACATTTTTTACTGGTTGTTTGGCTGCGGTTTTCCAATTGCGCTTTTTCCAATTTTCAAGCCAAGACTCAATGCCTTGCTTAACATATTGGCTGTCGGTATACAGAATAATATCGCAGGGACGCTTTAATGTTTCGAGTGCAACAATAGCCGCAAGCATTTCCATTCTATTATTGGTTGTGAGTTTATACCCTGCACTCATTTCTTTTTCATGTCCTTGATAGGAAAGGTAAACACCATAACCACCTGGACCTGGATTGCCTAAACACGAGCCATCGGTATAAATCTCTACGGTTTTTTGCACTGAATTGCCTATTTTTATGTAAAATGTGCGAATAGGGCAAAATAATAGCAAAGTTAAGCGAGCAACGATATGCACACACGGCAAATAGTACTGGATACAGAAACCACAGGTATTGATCCTAAAGCAGGGCACAGGATCATTGAAATTGGTTGTGTTGAGCTAGTCAATCGCAGACTAACGGGGAATAACTTCCACGTATATATTAACCCTCAGCGCGATATTGAAGAAGAAGCCATTGATGTTCACGGTATCACCAACGAATTTTTACGTGATAAACCTTTTTTCCATCAAATTGCGCAAGAGTTTTTTGACTATATTAAAGGGGCTGAGCTCGTCATTCATAACGCGCCGTTCGACGTCGGCTTTATGGACCATGAGTTTGCTAAGTTAAACCAAGGCTTTCCGGCGACCCATGACTATTGCCAAGTGCTAGATACTTTGGTGATGGCAAGGGATCTTCATCCGGGCCAGAAGAACAGTCTAGATGCGCTTTGCCGTCGCTACGATATCGATAACTCAAAGCGTACGCTGCACGGCGCTTTACTGGATTCTGAGATCCTTGCTGATGTTTACCTGTCGATGACGGGAGGCCAAAAAAAGCTGAATTTGGCGAATCAAAATAAAGGTGAACAGGCTAACTCAGCCGGTGGCATTATTCGTTTAGACAGCAATCGCCCTGCACTTAAAGTTTTACGTGCTTCTGCCGATGAAGAACAAGCACATACAGAACGTTTAGAGCTTGTAAACAAAGCTTGTGGACAAAGTCTGTGGCAACAATAATGAATATAATCGGTATCGTTGGGGTGGAGTAGACGCTTAACTAGGGGCTTTATCCCAAAAAAGATCACTCAGGCCATCAACGCAATGTAGGGTTAATGCATGAATCTAAAACAGCTGTTCTTGGGGTTTGTACTGCTAGTAAGTACGGTTGTTGGCGCTCAAACACCACAGATAACGATGTTGCAGCGGGACGGTAAGGTAAATGAAATCCCTCTTTTAGATAACCGTTTTCGCATTGATTATAATATTGAAGAGATCACTTTACTGTTTTTTCGCGCTCCTGGCGCTCCCGCCGTGGTACTGGTGAAGCCTGATGGTAGTAAATATTATGCGACCAGTTCACTGGATAATGATGCACTGCAATGGTATGACGAAGTCAGTTATGACTTGATCATTCTAAAGAACCCAACGCCAGGCCCTTGGCAAGTCATCGGACAGATCCAAAAAAACAGCCGCATAATGGTGCTTGGTGACATTGAACTCGAAGTTGAAGCTTTGCCCCCACTATTATTCCGTGGTGAAGTGCTGAAAGTAACAGGGCGCGTGACTAATGATGGCAAACAGATAGATGTGGGTTACTTCCGGGATGTTGTGACTTTGTATGTGGAGTTCTCTAGTACCAATAACGATGAATATGCCAACTTTGGTGCAGGTACGCAAAGCGTGACCGACTTTAAAGATGATGGTCGAGAGTTTGATGAAAGACCCTTGGATGGAATTTTTACTGGTGAGTTTAAATTAAACTTTCCAGCGGGAGAGTGGCAGCCTGAATTCTTCATTGAAACGCCCATTCTAAAAAGAAGAGTGATCAAATCACCTATTGTTATCGCTGAGCCGCCATTCAACTTTGAATTGATGCTAGCGGGTGAAAACGAGCTTGAACATGGCCTTACTATTACGATAGACGACACGGTTGTGAAACCTGAGACCATATTGCTACAGGGCAAAATTTTCTACCCTAATGGTGAAGAGCAGATGTTTACCTTAGATGCAGAAGAGCGGCTTTATCGTCAGCTGCCAATCAAGAATTATGATTGGGGGCGTTATAGTGTAGAAATCTCCGCATTTGGTGAAAATATCAATGGCCGTGAGTTTATGGCAACACTGCCAAATTACAATTTTGAAATTGAAAGACCCATTGAAAAAGTGCCTGAATTGGAAGCCGCTGCGTTACCAGCAGTGAAACAACCTGAGCCAGAACCAGAGCCGACAATAAGCACAGCGCTATTAGTCAGTATTATTGTTGCTGGTAACTTAGTTGTATTATTGCTCGGTTGGTTAGCCATTCGTATTCTGGTGCAAAAAAAGCCAATTAGACTAAAAGTACCAATGCCAAAGAATCCATTTAAGAAAACCGAAGAAGTGATTGATCTTGATGATTTAGGACCATCTGAAAATAACGCAGCAGGGAATGGTTCAAAAAATGATAAATCAGGTGATATTTTGAACCTTTCAATGAAAGATAACTAAAAAACACGGTTTTTTTTCAAAAAACGGTTGACTCATGAGGGGGTCATTCGTATTATTCACGCCGCTGTCAGGGAGCACACCTTACAGCAAATACTGCAAGAATATGACGCGGAGTGGTAGTTCAGTTGGTTAGAATACCGGCCTGTCACGCCGGGGGTCGCGGGTTCGAGTCCCGTCCACTCCGCCAAATTTCTTCGTAGTATCAATAAGTCGCGCTGGAGTGGTAGTTCAGTTGGTTAGAATACCGGCCTGTCACGCCGGGGGTCGCGGGTTCGAGTCCCGTCCACTCCGCCAATACTTATTACAAACGTGCATTTGCTTCTTATGGAGTGGTAGTTCAGTTGGTTAGAATACCGGCCTGTCACGCCGGGGGTCGCGGGTTCGAGTCCCGTCCACTCCGCCAACACTTCGAAGCAAAAAATGCGAATACTCAGTGGAGTGGTAGTTCAGTTGGTTAGAATACCGGCCTGTCACGCCGGGGGTCGCGGGTTCGAGTCCCGTCCACTCCGCCAATGTATCGCATAACTATATTCAAGCTTTATGACAGCTTGTTTACTCGCTGGAGTGGTAGTTCAGTTGGTTAGAATACCGGCCTGTCACGCCGGGGGTCGCGGGTTCGAGTCCCGTCCACTCCGCCAACACTAAAACGAGTAAAATAATGTCATTAAGATATCTCTGCGGAGTGGTAGTTCAGTTGGTTAGAATACCGGCCTGTCACGCCGGGGGTCGCGGGTTCGAGTCCCGTCCACTCCGCCATTTAAGATATCTTGCAAATCTATCACTGCGGAGTGGTAGTTCAGTTGGTTAGAATACCGGCCTGTCACGCCGGGGGTCGCGGGTTCGAGTCCCGTCCACTCCGCCAGTTTGCATTTTCTTCTAAGCAAGCTTCCTTGAGCAAAATCAAAAATCAAATAGCTCATTTTCTTTAGTCTTTCCCTTGTCATCACTGTTAAGTAACTCATTTTTCAACATAAGCTTATAATAATGTCGTTATAACTTTGCCAGTTGCAGCGAAGTGGTAGTTCAGTTGGTTAGCTGTTGCCTTAGAGAAAGCGGCATGTCACGCCGGGGGCTGCGG